>CAYRZU010000078.1:0-14790 GCA_964428895.1 uncultured Planctomycetaceae bacterium | reverse complement strand
GTTGGCCGCCCTCGTGTAGAAAACGTTGGACTCCCTCTACATAACAAAAAAAAACGCACGGCCCCGGTCGACGGCGCCATTGGCGACGACATCGGCGAGCTTCGGGTCCGCGGCCCCAACGTGATGGCCGGCTACTACGAAGACCCCGCCGCTACCGCCGACGCCTTCGACGACGACGGCTGGTTCAAGACCGGCGACCTAGCCCGAATCGACTCGGACGGCTACATCTACATCGCCGGACGCGCCAAAGACGTCATCGTCAACGAGGCCGGCAAGAACATCTACCCCGGCGAAATCGAGGCCGTTCTGGTCGGATCGCCTCACATTCGCAACGCCTGCGTGCTGGGAATCTGCCAGGACGCCCAAAGCACCAACGAAACCATCGTCGCGCTGATCGTGCCGGACCCCGAGGCCCTGGCCGGACTTTCCCAAGCCAACCCGGAGGCCCTGCTGCACCGAGAGATCCGCCACGCCTGCCACGCCTTGGCCCGTTACAAGAGGCCCAAGCTGGTCGGCATCTGGCCGGACGAGCAATTCCCCCAAACCGCCACCCTCAAAATCAAGAAGCACCAGGTCCGACAGCGCCTGGCCGATATCGACCTCCGACCGCTCTAACCCGACTACAATCGACGGCCGGGCCGGACGTTGAGCATCTCTGGTGCAACCGGTAATGCCCTGCTAGAATGATGACCTATCCCGTGCCAACGGCTGAGGTCGGCTGTTGGGGGAAGACTGCGAGACCCACTGCGACCGCGGGGAGTTGCCTCCGGTCCATGTGAAGCGAAAGAGGAGATCGTCATGTTCAGGACCCACATCCAACGAAACATCATCGTGGCGCTATTGGCCGCTCTGTTGGCTACCACCGTGGCGGTCGCCCTGCCGACCATGAGCGACGCACAGAAGGCGCAACTACGGATCAACTCCCTTAAAGCGCTTAACTCCGCCGTCGCCAACGTGAAGCGCAAGATCGATTATCGCCTCAGCTTCCTGGATCCCTACCTGAAGAACGAGCAGTTGATGGGCGAGTTCCTTAAGTACCGGATTAAGAAGCAAGAGGCCGCCACCACGCAGCCGGAGGCGCCCAAGCGCGGCGACTGGTCCGACAGCGCCCGCGAGCCCAGCAAGGTCGTGCCCCTGACCTTTGCCGATGCGCTCGAACTGGCCACGGACATGGAACTGGAGACCGGCCTGCAGAAGGCCATGGCCACCACCACCGACATCAGCATGTTGCTCAAGCAGGAGCAATCGCTGGAAGCGATCTCCCGGAAGAACTTCGACGCGGCGTTGGCCGGGATCATCGACGTCGAATACAAGATCGACTTCCTGAAGGACACCGAGCGGTGGGACGCCTTCATGGAATGGGCGGGCCAAGATTTGGAACGACGTGACGTGGAAGAGGCCCAGCGCCAGCAGGCCATGCGCGACGCCGCCGACCAGCGCGAAGTCGACAAGCAGCGCGCCCTCGCCCAGCGCCAGGCCGAAAAGGAACAGCGCGAACGCGAACGCGCCGAGCGCCTGGAGCAGCGGTGGCAACGCAAGGTCGAAGCGTATCAGCTCCAGACGGAGCGCCTCCGCGCCATGACCCCCGAAGGCGTGTACTACGGCGGCGGGCGACGCTGGTGGCACTAGACCGGCGCCCCTAGCCAATGACGAATTCAAAGCGGCGGCTGATTCGCACGATGCGGATCAGCCGCCGCTTTGGTTGACCGCTCGGGCGCCGCGGCCTAGGCTAGGACTTCGGCGTTCGCACATCCGGCCCCGCCGGTGGAGGTACCCGTAGCGATGCAGAGCCTATGGCGATTCCTGGCGTATTCCAAACCGTACTGGAAGCTGCTGACGGTGGCGCTGGTGGCGTCGGTGCTGCGCATGGGGATGTCGACCTACTTCCCCATCTACGCCGGTGAGGTCACCCGCTACGCCGAGGAGGCCTTCGCCACCAAGACGCTCACCCCCGAGGCTATGTGGCCCAAGCTGGTGACCATGACCGGGGTGTTCCTGGCGATCCTGGTCGGACACTTGATCGTCACGATTGGGCGGGTGCATCTGCCCGTCCGCGCCAGCGCGTCGGTGGTGCGGGACATCCGGTATCGTCTCTACGCCCACCTCCAGCGGTTGAGCTTGGGTTTTCACGCGGCGCGGCCCAGCGGCACCATTGCCTCGCGCGTCATCACCGACGTGCAATCGGCCCAGCAAGCGATCGAACTGGGCGTGATCGTCACCTGTCAGGCCGCCCTGCAGATCCTGGTTATCGGCGGCATCATGCTGTATCGGAATTGGCTGTGGGCGCTGGTGTCGTTCGCGGTCCTGCCGCTGTTCCTGATCACCACGCGTCTGCTCAGCCGTCCCATGCGGGCGGCCAGCCGTCGCATGCTGGAGAGCACCGAGCAGATGTCGGGGCACGTGCACGAGCGGTTCGGCATGATTCGCGAAGTGCAATCCTTCGGCGCCGAAGGCAACGAACAACAGCAGGTCTGGCGCCACACCGAGCGACTCCGAACGCACTCGGTCCGCCACAGCCTGTTTAGCGGAATCCTGACGGCTGCGGGGGAAGGCACAACCTTCCTGGGCCTCGCGGCGGTGCTGCTGTTCGGCGTCTACTCGGTCTCCACGGGCCGGGCCGACACCGGCGACATTGTGACCTTCCTGCTGTTCACCGGCCGGCTGTTCACCCCCGTCCCATGGCTCACCGGCGCCTACGGACAGATCCAAACGGCCGTTTCCGCCACGCAGCGCATCTTCGAGTTCTTCGATACCGAGCCGAAGATCCGAAACGCCCCCGGCGCCACGGCGTTGAAGCTGACCGGGGCCCCGCGAGTGCGCTTCGACGGCGTGTGCTTCAGCTATCCGGTGGAAAAACCCCAGATCGTGCTGAAGGAGCTGTCCTTCGACATTTCCGCCGGCTCACGGGTGGCCCTGGTGGGCGCTAGCGGCGGCGGCAAGACCACCACGCTCAGCTTGTTGCCACGGTTCTATGACGTCCAGGACGGGCGGATCTTCATCGGGGATCAAGAGGTGCGGGAGGTCACGGTTCAGTCCCTGCGCCAGGCCATCGGCATCGTGCCGCAAGAGCCGGTGCTGTTTTCCGGCACGATTCGCCAGAACATCCTCTATGGTCGCCAAGGCGCTTCCGAAAACGAGATGCTCCACGCGGCCACCGCCGCCAACGCCCACGACTTCATCATGGAACAGGAATCCGGCTACGACACCGTGGTGGGCGAGCGCGGGGTCGGGCTCTCGGGTGGGCAAATCCAACGCATCGCCATCGCCCGGGCGTTCCTCAAGAATCCGCCTATCCTCATTATGGATGAGCCGACCAGCAACCTCGACGCCGTCAGCGAATCGCTCATCCTGGACGCCATCGACCGCCTGGCCGAGGGGCGCACGACGTTCGTGGTCGCCCACCGCCTGTCGGTAGCCCGGTCGGCCGACCTGGTGCTGGTGATCGAGGATGGCCGACTGCTGGAAATGGGCAATCACGACGACCTGCTTGCCAAGCAAGGCATCTACCACGACCTCTGGCGCCGCCAAGTCGGATAAGACGCCGAGGAGGCGCCCATGCCGTTCACAATCGATCAACTCCGTCGCCGGCTCGGCGCGTCGACCAACATCTTCTTCTGGGAAGGGCCGCAATTGGGCCGCCCGCAGATCCAGCGGTTGGCCCAAGCTGGCATTGAGCGTATCGAACTGGCTGCGGACATGGCCCAGCTTGACCACAACAGTCCCGAACAGGTAGCCGCCCTCAGGGCTATCTGCGACGACTGCGGCGTGCGAATCGTCAGCTACCATTGCCCCGATCTGCCCTGGGGGTGTCCGTATCCCGAGGTCCGCAAGGGCACGATCGCCGAGTTCCTCAGGATGTGTGAGGCCGCGTCGGCCTTGGGCGGGCCCATCATGGTCTGCCACTTCGAGCGGACCGAACATCATGAGTCCTTCATCCGCGAAGTCCTGCCGCTGCTGGAAGGCACGGACGTTCGGTTGACGATCGAAAACGGTGAGGACTTGGCCGACTTCGCCGCGTTCGTCGACCGAATCGGTTCGGACCGGTTCGGCATGATCGTCGACATCGGCCACACCAAGGACGCCGACGGAGCCAACCCCTTCACCTGCGCCGACCGCGCCCGCGAGACGATCCAGGTCTGCGGGGATCGCCTCTTCCACCTCCACCTGCACGAATTCTGGGATGGCACCGACCACTGGCAGCCGTTCTACAAGGGAGGGCTGATCGAATGGGGTGAGCTGTTCGCCGGCTTGGCCGACATCGACTACGGCGGCGCTTTCATGTTCGAGTCCGTCCCGGCGATTCCCAACGACCCGGCCGCCTTCGATGCCGCGTTGGCTTCGATCGCCACGTTCCCGGACGAGTTCGCCCGTCAATACGGGGGCGACCACCCCTAACGGGCCATTTCTCTTCGGGCTGGCTTGCGCCACACCTATAATCCCCCGGACCCCATGGACACGTTCCAACTCATCGCGACGGCGACGGCCGGCCTGGAAGCGTGCGTCAAGCGAGAGCTTCTGCAGCTTGGCTTTGCCGATGCGCGCGTGCGCTCGCCCGGGCGGCTGCAATTCACCGCCGACGCAGAGGGCCTGGCCCGGGCCAACTTGTGGCTGCGGACGGCCGGCCGCGTGCTGCTGCTGGTCGGCGAGTTCAGCGCCGATAATTTCGACGACTTGTTCGAGCGGGCCATGGCCCTGCCGTGGGAGCGGTGGATCCCGGCGGACGGGGCATTTCCCGTTCGCGGACGCAGCCATCACAGCCAGCTATCCTCCGTGCCCGCCTGTCAGCGGGCAGTTAAGAAAGCCATCGTCGAGACACTCCGCGCAAGCCACAACGTGTCCGACCTGCCGGAGACGGGCCCGGCCTGTGCCGTCGAAATCGCCCTGCGAGACAACACCGCCACGCTGACCATCGACACCAGCGGCGACGACCTACACAAGCGGGGCTATCGCGCCGCGGCTGGACCAGCCCCACTGAAGGAAACGCTCGCCGCGGCCATGGTCCAGTTGAGCTTCTGGGACCCCCAGCGTCCGCTGGTCGATCCGTTCTGCGGCTCAGGCACGATTCCGATCGAAGCGGCCCTGATCGCACGAAACGTAGCCCCGGGCCTGAAGCGCCGTTTCGCCGCGGAGGCATGGCCCGCATTCGGCGCCGCCGTCTGGGACGCCCAGCGCCAGGCCGCCATCGAGCAAATCCAACCTGCGCCGCGGCATCGCATTATTGCGACCGACATCGAACCCAAGGCCATCAGCCTGGCTAGCTATCACGCGGAGCTGGCCGGCGTGGCCGACGACATTCATTTCCAGGAGAAGCCCTTCGCTGAGTTGACCAGCAACCGTTCCTACGGCTGTGTGATCTGCAATCCGCCTTACGGCCATCGATTCGAGAACACCGCCGAGATCGCCGCGATCTACCGATCCATGCCCGAGGTGTTTCGCCGCCTCGAGACCTGGTCCTTCTACGTGCTGACCAGCGTGGACCTGGAGGGCATCTTGGGCCAACCCGCTGACCGCCGCCGCAAGCTCTACAACGGGCGGATCGAATGCACCTACTACCAATACCACGGCCCGCGCCCGCCGAAGACACTTTCTCCCGAGCAGCGTGCCGAACGCGATGCGGCCGGGCCTGCTGCAACGCGCCCGCCAAGGGAAACACCGGTCCCCGCCTTTGGCGGCCTGGCTGATAGCGCCGCCAACCAGGCGGAGATGTTCGCCAACCGCCTGCGCAAGAATGCCCGGGCCCTGCGCCGTTGGCCCAGCCGACGCGGCATCACCTGCTATCGCCTCTACGACCGCGATATCCCAGAAATCCCCCTAGCGGTTGATCTCTACGACAATCACCTCCATATCGCCGAATACGATCGGCCTCACGACCGCACGCCGGCCCAGAATGTCGAATGGCTGGAGCTGATGGCCCAGACCGCCGGGGACACGCTGGACGTGCCGCTCGCGAACATCCACCTTAAGCGCCGTCAGCGTCAGCGCGGCGCGGCCCAATACGGCAAGTTTGCCCAGACCGGATGCACCCTCACCGTGACCGAAGACGGCCTACAGTTCGAGGTCAACCTGTCGGAGTATCTGGACACGGGGCTGTTCCTCGACCATCGCCTGACCCGACGGATGGTCCGTGACGAATCGGCCGACAAGCGCGTGCTCAATCTGTTTGCCTATACCGGCGCGTTCTCGGTCTATGCGGCCGCGGGCGCCGCGGCCCAGACAACCACGGTCGATCTGTCCAAGACCTACCTGGCCTGGGCCCAGCGCAATATGGCCGCCAACGGGTTTACCGGGCCCGCTCACCGGTTTATCCAGAGCGACGCCCTGGCCTTCGTCCGCGGCGCATCGCCCAACACGCGGTACGACCTGGCCGTCATCGATCCACCCACCTTCTCAACCAGCAAGCGGACCGACGATGCCTTCGACGTGCAGCACGACCATGTCGAATTGCTGACGGCTACCATGAAGCTGATGTCACCGGGCGGAGTCATCTACTTCTCCACCAACTTCAGGACATTCAAGTTCGATCCCGCCGCCCTGCCCGGCTTGGACGCGGCGGAGATCACCGACAAGACCATCCCCGAGGACTTCCGCAACAAGCGCATTCATCGCTGCTGGCGAATGGTGGTGGCGTCCCCTGAGGTCGCCGTCGGCCACGGCGATTAAGCGCGACGGGCTCTCTCAGCCAAGTCGCCACTCGATGCGTTCAACGTCCCAGTCTCGGCCCGACGGCGACTTGACGGTCTCGAACCCCCACAGCTCGGTCGCGGGCCCGGCGCTCTGGGGATCGCCGAATAGCGGGTCATTGGGAACGTAGAGAGAGCCGAACAGGAACACCTCGCCGTTGGCCCGGATCGGCGCGAAGTGGAGGCCGTCTTCGGACCAGTGGATCCACCGTCCGTTGTCGTCGTTGAAGTCGTGGTTGGGAATCATGAGCATCCCGTGCTTGTACCGCCAACAGAAATGCCCGTGGCCGATCATGAGCGGGTTGTGCGCCACCTTCCGGTACGGCCCGGTCAGGCGGTCGGCCACGGCCAGCCCGTTCCGCGTCGGCATGCCGCTTTGTCCCCCCTTGTAATACATGAACCACCTGCCATTGAGGTAGACGTGTCGGGGGTTCAAGACCCGTTCGCTATCGAAGCTCTTGCCGTCGTGCTCGGGTCTCAACAGTACGTCGACATCCGGCGGCAGAGCCCAAGGCCCCTCCGGCGAATCAGCGACCAAACAGGTAATGCCCACTGCTCGATGCCCGTATGTCTCGACATTGGCCGACCACACTTCAGAGAACAGATGGAACTTGCCCTGCCAGACCACGACGTTGACCTGCTCCAACACCAGGTCATAGCACGAGCCCGCCGGCCCAAGCGACAGATGGCCGTGCGCGGTCCAGTGGTGCGTGTCCTCGGAGGTCAAGTAGAGGATGCGAGACGCCGCCGGCCTGAAATCGCGCCCTTCGGGAGTGTTGAAGAAGTTCGTGTCGGCCCACTCTCGCGCTTCGGCACAGCGGGCGCGATCCAGGTCGATCATCCACATGTGGTACTTGCCACCGTGATAGATGATGCGAGACGGATCCGACTGCCAGTTGTTGATGTCTAGCCCAACGTCGGCGGGATTGACGATCCAACTCAGAGTGCTGGAGGTCTGTGTCTTCCGAATGCGCTTCAGCTCCGGCGGAATCGTATAGGTTCCCTCGGCCGCGCGAGAGTGGATTCCGTCGGCGCTGTCGGCTTGGCTTGTGACCTTATCATTCATGGGGTGTCATCCTGTGGTGGCCGCCACTCGTGAAGCCATCCGCGCCCAGCTATTTCCATTTCGACGCCGTCCATTGCTACGGTCACCGCGCGGTCGTTGAAGTTCTCGATGACCCAGCTCCCGTCGCCGAACAGATACAGCGATACGTGGCTGGGGGCCCGGAAGGTCCGGCCGAACGGAGCCAGCAGTGGTTGCCGCAGCGCGTCCAGGTCGGCCTGCGACCATTCCAGCAGTGACTTCGGATCCCCCCGGGCCGGCAGGAGGCCAACGTTCGGCGCATCCAGGGGCGCGCGCCCCTCAAGCCGCCGCGCCAGGCCGTCCGTAACCAGCACGGCCGCGCCGCGGGCGATTAGAACCGACAGCCGTTCGGCAAACCGAGGGTCTTTCAGGGCGTGCAGAGAGAAGAAAGCTGACCGGGCGTCATCGGGGAACTCGTGACACGGCGCCAGGGGCAGACCCATCATGCCCACGAAGTCGAACACGTGCGCTTCGGCGGCGCCGTCGCTGTTGGGTGGTTTGTACGCCGCCACGCCGACCGCTCGCCGTTGCCGGACCTGTTCGGCCACGCTTACCAACTCGCCCTGGCACGCTCGAAGGGCCTCGGTCTTGGCCGGCCCGGTGTCCTCCAAGAGCGAACCGTAGCAGAACAGCAGCGATTCGGCCGCGCCGGCCAAGACCGTCTGCCGGGCCTGCTCCACGTAGGTCGTTGCCGTTGTGCCATAAGGGTCGTACCAGCCGCCGCCACATTTGGCGCCCCCGATTCCGCTCAGCCACTTCATGATGAAGTAGGACTGATACTGGACCCGCCCGCCCCATTCCGGATCGTTGTAGTCGCGGGTCTCCGTGCCCACCCAGATGCGGTCGAAGTCGGCCGTCTCTCGAATCACGTCATACCCTTGCGTGTGAAGACGGTCGTACCATTCCGGGAACTTGATGATCAGCCGAACGTTCGGATTGGCTCGCCTGGCCGGCGCCAGGATCCGATCGCGCGACAGACGGACCATCAGCTCGCATCGGTAGTCGGCCCAGGTATCGCCGGGGGCGGGATAGGTCTGGTCGCCAATGGTCACGGTCCTGGCCTGGCGAGCGCGGTCACAGGCGTCGCACTGACAATCCGTGAACCAGAAGTCGTCGATCATGATCTCGTCGAACAGCTCGGCCGTGTAGGCGAACACTTCGGCAAGCTGGTCCTGTGTCCCGGCATCGGTGTAGCAGGCGATGATATCCCAGCCCGTCGAGATCTTGCCGACCTTCGTGGGTGTTATGCAGCCGGACACCTCGATGCCGGCCCGGCGAAACTCATCCGCCGCCCGGCGCAGAATCTCCCGGGGCGCCAGACAGCCGCTTCGAAAGCTCTCGAGGTAGACCTTGGTGACGGCTTGCTGATGACACCAGGCAATGGCCGCGGCGATGCCGTCGTCCGTGTCGAGACCGTCACAGACGCGGTCGGCTACAATCAACGTCGAGAAACGATGACTACCTGACCGTGGCGACAATGGCAAGATGGACGGTCCTTTCATGGGGAACAACGCACCGAGTGTGACGCAATGCCGGCGCCAAGTCCACCACCCGCTCGCGACAACGTGCCGCCGTTGCTCGCATGAGCCTGGGGTCCGCTGCGCCACCCCCTTTTCAGCGGAGCACAAAGCCGGCCACCGCTCTGTGTCGCAGCCGGCCTATTGAACCACGCGCCAGAGGGCTCGGGCCTCTAGCCTTCGGTTCCGTAGACGCTCCCCGCGATGTGCCGCCGTTCCCTATTGCTATTGTGGTCATGAGCTTGGCTACTCATCACAGGACTGCAGGACGCGGCAATTCGCGACCCGTCGGCAGGGCCACAGGCAAGCTCCACGCCATCAGCAGCCCGGCAAGATGGTCATTGAAGGCCACAGAAGAACCAGATCTGATCGGAATTACTACGGACAGGGCCACTCGGGGCAGGGCCACTCGGTCGCCCAAATCCTCGCATGTTCCTCTCGTGCGATGTCGAAGTAATTCAATCCCGCGGCCATGTCCCCTCGTTCCGTCAAGGCGTGGCCCAGTTCAATGTTGGCCTCAACGATGGTGTATTCGTTCACTCGACGGTCCTCTGCCTCCCGTTGCTTCCGCTCCTTTTCAACGCTCTCCGGGCTGAACCACGATTCATAGGATTCCTTCGCCTCCTCCTGCCATCCATCTTCATGTAGCGACCAAAGGAACCGGAGGAACAGATCGTCGTGCTGCCACCACTCATCGTCGGGATGAGCCGCGCTGAAGCGTTCCTTTCTCTTCATATACGTGCCGGCAAGTTCCATGGAATCCGGGGCAATGGCTATCCGGGCCTTAAGCCAATAAGCGTAGCCGAGCCATGACAGTGAGGGCGCTCGCAGACGTAGCCCGTTGATGGCTCGGTCCGCAAGCGCATCGGCGTATTCCAGCGACTTGGCGTCGCGATAGAGGAAACAGAGCGCCTTGGCGAGCCGGATCAAACTCAGGTTGCAGCCGATCCTCTCCGGGACAGCCAAGTCGTTGTAGATGTAGCAGAGCAGGCTCGACCGCATGGCCTCGGCCCCGTCCAGCCGTAGGTAGGCCAGCGTCGAACGATGGCGGATCTTCATGGCGAAGAAACGGCGTGTATCTCGGGAACCGTCACTGTCGGGCTTTGGGTCGCTTCTGAGAATCCCCATAAGGCCCGATACAACATTCCTTGTCGTGTCGCGAAGTTCCCTTGAGCGGCTCCCGAGCACGTAGTCCTTCAGTGCGCTTGACACGTCGGCCGAATCCGTCAGGCCACTTGCATACCAGCTTTCCAGGTCGTCCCAGATGGCGGTGTCCTGCTTGCAAGCCTCAAGCTCGCGTTCTGCGGACATTGGCGCGTTCAATGAGATCAGGGCCTGGGCGGCGCGCAAACGCATCGTGAAACAAGGCCCAGCATTCGGCAGAGGCTGTCCAGCATTATGGTCCGGATCCCGGAATATGTTGAAGGCGTGCTCGTAGTGCCGCGCCATGGCTTCGTTGATCCCCCGCTCCAGATTGAGGCGGTTGATATGGTCTAGGTTTCTAGGTTTGCGACCATCAACCTGCCGGTATATGACGTTCAAGGGTTCGGCACTCAGGTCCCTCCTGAACAACGCACGCCACAATTGGCTCCTCTTGATATGGAAGTCAACGACGTCGTCGGGGCTCGGCAAGCGAGGCTCTTCCTCTAGAAGCCGAGCCAGATCCTGCAGAAGCTCTACAACGCTTCCACTGCTGATCAGAACGGGCGCCCACTTGCCCGTGAGTTGCGATGCGTCTTTGATCGCTCTTAGACCATCATCGTCCCCGCCGATTTCCACACACAGGTCCTTGATCCTCTGGTAGTAGTGCATCGCGTACCGGTAGGAACGGTAGATGTGGAAGTCGTCGCCCTGCCACCGTGGAAAGCTCGCCTCGCCGGCTAATTGCTTCTCGAAAAACCTCGCGGCCAACCACACCAGAGACAAGGCCTCCTCGTTAGTGGGTTCGACATAGGTTTCAAATCCACCTGGGCAGTTGTAGGCGGCGGCGTGCGGCCAGTCCTCATGCCCCATACAGGAGTAACGCTGCAAACACTGAAGCTCCCGGTGCAGCACGGTCAAGGAACGCTGCGCGTCCCTCTCGCTAACACCCAGCCTGAGGTCCAATTCAAGATGCGGCAAGAGCTCCATCGAAAGAAAAGGATGAAGAACAGACGCCGTCTGCAGGACGCAACGCTCCAGCGGAGTCAACGTGTCCGATAGAAGACGGAACAGTTCCCGGTCTCTAGTCTCGGGGGAATCGATCAAGAGGACATCCCGGACGTCGCCCCACGTGACCCTCCCCGCAGCCAGGAATCCGGACAGCATTCGCAATAGGCGAATGTTGGCCACGGTCTTGGTCAACGTCGCGACATCCTCTTCCGTTAGCCCGGCCGCGCCGAACTCCCTGGCCAGAAGCTCCGCCCGCTGCTTGACGGTTAGAGGAGCCATCGGGACGCGATGGCTGTTCGCCCCTTTCAAGTCGGCGTCGTCGAAGCCCGTGTCACCGTCGTCCGTAGCGATGCAGAGAACACCAACATTGCCAGCGGCTTCTGACACCTTCGATGGCGTCGTGTTCACATACTTGACGAACTTCCGGATATGCTCATCCGTAGACTTCGACAGATTATCGAACACGATGAGGACGTCGGTCCCCGTCCCTTGCAGGCCATCCAAGAACACACCATAGGCCTCTTCAGCCCAGCATTCTTCCCCCGGGCGAACATAGGGCAGAAGGTCTATGGCAAAGTTGACATCAGCCCCCAACTGCAGGCGAAATGCGGAACAGATAGATCTGACCACAAATTCGAACGACAGGAGCTTGCTGCAGTTATACCAGAAGCACAGCCTGTTCTCATGGGCTTCCATATGCTCAAGACCGGCGAGGGCGAGGGTGGTGCCCCCGGCGCCCTGCTTGCCGGTGATCCAACAGATCTGGCGGCCGCCCTGATTCAGGGCGGCAACAATGGCGTCGGTTTCGGCCTGGCGAAAACGCGCTGGCGGAAGATCGGGAATGATCCCGAAGCGCGTCGGCTTGCGGACGGCCGCGTGGCGACAACGGAAGAACCGAAGGCTCTGGCTGGGCAGGTCCTCCCGATTCGGCTCAAAGACGTGGGAGTAGGCTGACAGGTCAACGTCTTCCGGCATCAGCATGTCGAACAGGTCGTTGGCAACGTAGATGTTGGGACGATCGGCGAGCTTCTTGCTGACCAAAGCAACGGCGGAGGAAGAGGCACGTACCATCTGGCCCAGGTCCTCCGAACCATCGGCCCCAGCCAAGACAAGGAACTGACTCAGTTCGATCCGGTCTGTGATGAGATAGAACTCATCCGCCAGACTATGAGCCATTGACTCCCCGCCAAACTCGCTGAGGTACTCCGCAAACCGGACGGCCTTCATGATATCCTTCCGGCTCGGATCTTCGATGTAAAGAACCGCAGCTCCATTCTCCTCCGGCCAACCATCTGACAGGCGCATGTAGTCTGAGGCCATGCTCAGGACCTGCCGCGGGATCTCTGCGATGATCTCGCGACTCCTCGGCTCCTCGACCGCCCATTCCTTGTCCACGCTTGCGGCCACGCGCAGGACCAGAGCAAATCCGCCTCCGAGAGAACCACGAGGCCCGTCAAGAGGGCTCTCCGGATGGAAATAGCTACGCAGATCCGCGACGTCTACGTCGTAGGCTTTGGCCAGCGCGGGCAGCTTGTCGTCAGAAGGAATCGCCTTGCGCCGCTCGTAGTCGGAGATCGTCCGGAAATCGACCTTCAGGTCTTTGGCGATCTCCTTCTGTGTTATCCCCCGGGCCTGCCGTAGGCGTCGAAGTTCACTGCGAGACAATGTCATGCTCATGCCCTCGGCTTCCCGCCAGGTCCCGCTTGACGTCCACCTCGATGACGTAGACCGTGTCCGTCCTATTCAGCTTGGTGTCGAACCGATAGGCCCTGCCCTCCGGACTTCGGATGGTTCCGTCGAGATCACGAAGTCGGGTCGGGATCCGGGCCGTCACGGCGCCGCTGCTGTTTGTCGTGTATCCTCCCGGTTCGACGGGCCCTAAGAGGACCGGACATTCGGGAAACGGGCTCGGGCCATCAACATCCTCTTTGCTCACGAAGATCAGCGTGATGTTCCAATCCCCTAGGACGTAGTACCAAACGGGGCAGAGGACGCCCAAGATCGTGATCACCGCCGCTACCAAACCGATCGTCCGAGGTAGGCGGCCGCCACCACCGCCTTTCTTTCCTGTCTTGGCCATTTCGTTAGGCCTCCTGAGAATCGGAAGAATCTGTCCTCGCAGCACCCAATAGCTTATCGCTCTTGGAGGGCCTTGTCTAGGCAATTCTCCGATACGTTTGCCGACTCGGCGACTACCTGGAACCAGTGTCACGGTAATGTGTTATGACACCTCCAATGGTCTATCGTGTGCCGTATAGCCGTTTCAGCGTTCCCTTCACCGAGTTCTGGCTGACCGATTCTTCCTGAAGCTATCATCAGGTGATGTCCTCAGAAGGCACCGCCCACCCCGGAATACACGCCCATGCCCGGGGTACGTCAGGAGGCCGTGGGTCCGGACGACGCCTCCGCTAAGCGGCCCGGGCCTGGCAGATCGTCGGCAGGATGCTCTCTGCTGTGGCCTTTTGGGTTGACGGATCTGTGCCGTTCTGGTAGTGACGGACCGTCAGAGCGCATCTTGGGCCTGTCCCGACGGGCGTGCGTAACAGCCAGGCCGGAGGCGTTTCTTCGGTCGATCAACACCGTTCTTGCGCAGGCGCGAATCCTGTGGCCGATGGAATGAAGATCTGTGCATCGTCGGTGTGCTGGTGGGGAGATGATCGTCTGTCGGTCCTGAAGAAGGCGGCTGCGGCCGGGTTCGAGGCCGTTGAATTGCTGACCTTCCCGGCCCAGGAGATCTGCGAGCTGCACGGGGACCTGCGGGTCCTGCGCCCCTCGGAGTTGCGCCGTGAGCTGGCCGATCACGGCCTGGCGCTGGCGGGGCTGCACCTGGGCACCATCATGACATCCACCGAGGCCAAGCGGCGCGCGATGACCGATTACTGCAAGCGCGCCGTAGACGTGGCGGCCGAATTGGGGTGCGGCATCATTGTCGAAGGCGGGCCGGACCGGGCCACCGAACCGATCGAGCCGTACATGACGTCGCTGGAGGAACTCGTGCCCGTCTTTGAAGATTCGCCCGTGCGGCTGGCGCTGGAGAACCACTATCGGAACTGGCTCCAGTTCATCCCCGACTACGATTGGGTCTTCTCGCGGATCACCTCGCCCAGCGTGGGCATGACGCTGGACACCGGGCACTTCACCAGCGCAAAGGTGGACCCGGCGGAGGTGGCGCGGGTCTTCGCCGATCGCGTCTTCCACGTGCACGTGAAGGACCACGTGGGCACGCAGTCCGTGGCGCTCGGGGAGGGGGAAACCGACAACTTTGCCGTGGTGGGCGCGTTGAAGGAGGCCGACTACACCGGCTACCTCAGCCAGGAGGCCGAGGTGGCCGATCACAGCCAGGCCGACCGGGTCGCCC
>CAYRZU010000077.1:0-14930 GCA_964428895.1 uncultured Planctomycetaceae bacterium | reverse complement strand
TCCGTGACTTAGTTCAACGCCCACGGATTACCATTGTCGCTGACGACGTACAATCACTGACAGAAAGAAACGCAGAATCCTGCGCGCCGTGAGGCGCTCTGACACGAAAGGTTACGACCCCTTGGCTGCTGAACCCGCCCACTTCCATCACCGGGCGCATTCACGGCCAAGCGACAGACTACACTGGAAGATCATCCCACCAACACGGGCCTGCGCCTACTCCGAACTTGCACCTATTTTGCGTCTGGTCTTTGCGCCCCCTACCGCTGCCGCAGCTGGCGGATGGCGGGCAAGGTGCCGCGGATGTAGTCGATCAGGCTCCAGCCGGTCGCCACGATGACGACGATACCGGTGACGGCCTGAATCATGCGGACCGTCTCGGCATCCAGCCACCGTAGCCAGGACAGCTCGTGGACGCTACCGGCCGGGCTGGCCAGCCAAGCGACCACGACCAGCACAAACATGGCGGCGCCCTGGAAGACGGCCTTGGCCTTACCCGAAATGCGGGCGCTGGTGCTGGAGTTGGTCAGCGCGTTGGCGATTCGGGTGTAGGCCACGATGATGTCTCGCCCGGCCATCACGAACGGAACCGCCAGGGGAATCCAGCCGACCAACGCCATCGCGAAGAAGATCACCAACCGACTCAGCGAGTCCGACAGCGGGTCGAGGATGCCCCCGAACACACTGGCCGTGCCCATCTTGCGGGCGGCCATGCCGTCCAGCAGGTCGGTCAGTTCAGCCAGGATCATCAGCACCACCAACACCACCCCCCACCGGTCAGACGGCTGACCATCGCGGACGAAGAAGCCCAGAGATAGGGCGAACAGAGTGGCAAATACGGGCCGTAGTAACGTCAGGACATTGGCTAGCATCTTCGGTGGTGGCTTTCGTAGGAGGCGTTCGTGTTATCGGCGGGCCGGCGAGCATCTTGCCATGCCTGGCCCCGACAAGGCAAGCATTTTGGCCTGCGGTCAATCCCGTGGCGGGCCTCGTTGTCAGGCCCTCGAGGCGCTATACTGGTATGTCCAATACCAGCAACTAGATATCAGAATGAGGAGACTGACCGTGCGATATCTGAAGACATCTTTGATGCTCGGGGCCCTAGCCGGGCTGATCTGTGCGGGCGGCGTGTTCGTAATCGGCTGTGAGAAAGAGAGCGGCGACGTTGCCGATCCCGTCGCCCCCAAGGCCACGGAGGCCGCCTCCGCCGCCAAGGTCGTCAACAGCACGTGCCCGATTATGGGCAAGTCGTTCGACCCGGCCACCGTGCCCGACAGCCTGATCCGCACGTTCGAGGGCCAGAAGGTTGGCTTCTGTTGCGGCGGATGCCCGACAGCCTGGGACAAGCTCAGCGACGCCGAAAAGGCCGCCAAGCTTGCGGAATCCAGCGCCGACGGGGCCGCCAAGTGCCCCGCCGGCTGCAAGTGCGCCAAGTGCTCGGCCACTGAAGCCGCCGAAGAGGCCGTTCAGTGCACAGGCGAAGCCGGCTGCAAGTGCGCCCACTGCGCCGGCTAGCCGAGCCGCGACCAGCACGAGCATAGAAGAGCCCCGACCGGATCACGGCCGGGGCTCGGGGACTTCGTTGGCACACCTAGTCAGCTTAGGTTGCTGAGGGGTCTGCGCCGCCGGTGGGATCCACGCCTTCGGCCGGCGGAGCGCCCATGGCCTGGTTGGCCACGGCGTTGGCGATCTGCACGTAATGCATGCGGCACTCGTAGAGCGCCTGGTCGATCATCTTGGCCTCATCCTCGGATAGGTTGCCTTTGGTCTTCTCCTCGATGACGCTCAGCATGTCGATGTGATGCTTGGCCATGTCCAGATCCAGGTACCGCTGGCCCGAACGGGGGTCCTCGATGGCGCCCAAGGCGAACAGCGCCTGGGTGACCATGGAGCTGACCAACACTTCGAAGCTGGCCGGGGGCATCTGCCGGGCGCCGGCCGGGCCGCCTTCGGCCTCCTGCTTCTGTTCTTGTTCAGCCAGGGCTTCCTTCTCGGCCTGGGCCTGGGCCTTCCAATCGTCGTCGACGATGATCTTGGGGACCTCATCGCCGGTGGGTTTGTCTTCGGTCATTTCTTGGGCCTTCCTTTGGGAGGGTTGGGAGCAGCACGTAGTACCGTCTGGGGGGCAAAGAGTCAACCCTGGCACGTCTGTTCCTGCCGGGCCAGCGCCGCAGCGACGAGTCCGGCGAACATCGGCTGAGCCCGAAGCGGACGACTGGTCAGCTCCGGATGAAACTGGGCGGCGATGAAGTAAGGATGCTCCTGGCGTGGCAGTTCCAGGATCTGCATGATCGGATGAACCGGGTGACGCCCGGAGAAGACCAGCCCTCCCTGCTCGAGCGCTTCAACGTAGCGCGGGTCGACTTCGTAGCGGTGACGGAACCGCTCGCGAATCTGTGCGGTGCCACCGAACAACTCGGACGCCATCGTGCCGGCCGTCAGGTCCACATCCTGCCCGCCCAGCCGCATGTTCCCGCCGAGGCCTTCGATCTCCTTCTGCTCCGGGAGAATGTCGACCACGGGCGATTTGCAGTCCGGCCGAATCTCCGTGCTGTCGGCGTCGGACAGTTGGCAAACGTTCCGGGCGTATTCCACCACCGCCATCTGGAACCCCAGGCAGATGCCCAGGTACGGCAACTGATTCTCGCGGGCATAGCGGATGCACTCGATCTTACCGGCCGTGCCGCGAACGCCGAATCCGCCGGGGACGATAATGGCGTCCACCTCCGCCAGGGCCTCGCCCACGTTCTCGGCCGTGATCTCGGTCGTGTCGATCCACTCGATCTCGGCGCGGCACCCGTTGGCCACACCGGCGTGCTCGACGGCCTTGATGATGGAGGCGTAGCTATCGCGCAGGGACGTGTACTTGCCCGTCACGCCGATGACGACCTTTCGCTCGCCTTCGCTGGCGGCAGTCAGACGCTCGACAAAGCCGTTCCACGCAGCAGCCGCCCGGGCCTCCTGGGCGCTGTTGACACGCCCGCCCAGGTTGAGCATCTGCACGACCTCACTGTCGATACCGGCTTCCCGCAGCGCGCCGGGCAGGAGATAGATGCTGGGCAAATCGTGCATCGAGAACACGCGCTGCACGGGCACGTTCGTGTAGACCGACAGCTTCTGGCGGACCTTCTCGCCCACTTCCTTCTCGGCCCGGCAGGCGATCAGGTCCGGATGGATGCCGTACTCCATCAGGCGTTTGATGCCCAACTGGGCGGCCTTGGACTTCTGCTCCCCCAGCGCCGGCGGCGCCAGCACGTAGGTCAACGCCATGCAGGCCACCGAACTGTCGCCTTCCTCGTATCGCAGTTCCCGAATGGCCTCGATGTAGAACGCGTTCTCGATATCGCCGACCGTGCCACCAACCTCGATGAAGATGACGTCAGCCTGGCTCTGGACGGCCAGTTCCCGGAGGCGCATCTTCACCTCACCGGTCACGTGCGGAATCATCTGCACGTCGCGGCCCAGAAAGCTGCCCGCGCGTTCCTTATTCAGCACCGTCGAGAAGATCTGCCCGCTGGTGGCGAAATTGGCGCGGGCGAGATCCTGGTCCAGCACGCGCTCGTAGGTGCCCAGGTCCATGTCCGTTTCCATGCCGTCGTCGAGGACGAATACCTCGCCGTGGCGGAACGGATTGAGCGTGCCCGAGTCAATGTTCAGATAGCCCTCCAGCTTGATGGGGGCGACCTTCAGGCCCTTGTCCTTGAGGACCTTGGCCAGAGAGGATGAGAAGATCCCCTTGCCCAGGCCGCTAATGACCGTGCCGAACACCGCCACATACTTGACCTTGCCAAGCTGGTAGCCGTCCGGAAGGGGTGTGTAGAATTCGGTTTCGTCGGTGCGATCTTTGACGGATCGCAGGAGGTCCATGGCATCGCTCATGGGAACGCACTTTACGGGCTAGCCCGAGCGAGTTCAACCAACCAGTGGAGCAATTGTCACTATCTCCGACTCCTCCAATCTGCCCGCAGCGAGGAGGAGGAGCAAACTTGACTTCCTGGAACTGTCCGGTTAGAGAATTGAGGGACATAGGGTCGAGCGGGGTCCGAGTCTTGCAGAGCAGTTGGTCGCTACGGGGCAGATTGCCCTTTGGGAATAGGTATTCGCCCCCTTCACGAGGAAGAAGAAATGGCCTCAGACGCAATCAGACATGACACGTGCTGCTTCTGTTCGGAGATGGCGCGCGGTCAACTTCCAGAGAACTTCGCCTCAGCCAGTGGGCTCCACAACCGAGGCATCGCTGAGTCCAGGCATTTCATGGCGATCCCCAGCATCTCCCCGATCGCCCCTGGCCATGTCTTGATCATTCCTAAGAGCCATCTCACAAGCTTGGCTCAGACCCCCCCGAGCCACCGAGACGAGTTCGTGAGTTTTGTCGAAATGCTCGGCGAGAGAATCAAATGCCAATGGGGACCAACGGCCTTCTTTGAACACGGCGTTGGCGAGTGCAGGACTGGCGGATGTGGCGTGGACCACGCCCATCTCCACATCTTGCCAATGGACCAGGGAGATTTCTCGAACGTTCTCGGAAGAATCCTGGACGACCATGCTCTGTCGCCATCACGGAACTTGCTGGATACGCTGTCCGAGCTTTCCTCTTCGCGAAGCTATCTCGTCATTGGCCATTCTCTTGAAGAGCTGCGTCACTGACCGTCAATTTGCACCGTCAGGAAGACGAACAGTTTCTTCTGGCATACGCGAAATCTAAGGGCCAGAGCGGGATTCGCGTATCCGAGTTCCCTCGGTACGGTCTCAGTGGAGCGAGACTATACCGGGCCTTCTTCACTCAAGAGGGAGGCGTACCTTTTGTCATCAAGATTCACAAATGGAAGGAGATCGAGAAGGAAGCCAAGAATGCCGAGAAGGTCCTCGGGCGATTTGCTGACCAAGGCCCCATCGGAGAGCCCTTCCCCGTTGGTAAGATTGGCGTTCTGGCCTACCAGCAAGTCACTGCAAGAGATGGCAATACGCTGGAGCTTACTCAACTGGTTAGGAAGAGCACGCCTCCGATGACGCGTATCCGCAAGTGCCTTGAGGAACTCTTTGGCAAGACATGCTTGCCAGCCCACAAGGGCGCAAGGACCAAAGAGAAGGTCCTCGTCCAGAAGGCTTACATAGGCTGTGGAACGAACTCCAAGGCTGCTCCTCGTATCGAAGTAGGCTTGGGAGCCAACGTCGAGAAGCGACGGATTGCCTTCCCGGGGGTCGACACCCCCCTTCCCAATCCTCTCATCGTGATGAATGGCGGGTTCGACGTCCTTCCCGAGGCCAAGATCGGTCCCGTGCATGGCGACTTGCACGCTTCTAACGTGGTCATGGATCACAAGAACTCCCCCCATCTGATAGACTTCCGATGGTCCGCGAGCGAAAGACACGTCCTCATCGATTATGTTCTCATGGAGAACTCCCTTCGTTTCATGCTCTTTCCAAGACACTTGCCCGACAGTGATCAACTGAGGTTCGACCTGCTTCTCCTCGATGAAGACGGCGCTTCAAGGGCAAGCAAGATCAAGTGCCGAAGCAAGGAAACCACCTTGCGCTTTCAGAAGCTGGCGGCCATGGTAGCGATCATTCGCAAATACGCTGCGAATTACTTCTGTCGTGGTTTTGACGACTACTTAGCGGCCCAATTCTTGGTGTTGTTCTCACTACTGGCCTACGACACCTACAATTTCCACACAAGCTTGCGAGCGCTCGCGTTGATCGCAGAAAGACTTGAGAAGAACTCTTATCTTGCAGAGACAATCCAGTAGAAGGGGCCAAGTATGTCACCACAAACGCAAGGAAACGAAAACACGTCTAACGAAAAGCACGAATGCTATCACCTTGGGATGAAAGCTCTGATCCGAAATGAATCGGGGGACATTCTCCTGTTCAAAGTCAACCCAGACGAACTCCGTGGACATGATGGCCCCGCCTACTGGGATCTTCCCGGAGGGAGAATCCACAAGGGCGAATCCCCCGAAGAGGCCCTGCGACGGGAAATGAAGGAGGAGGTAGGTTCGGCCTCCTCCCACTTGACGATTATCGAGTCCTTGGGCATGACGCTTTCCAAGATACGTATCGATCCTGAGGGCTTGGACCTGGGGCTAGTCCTGTGGGTCTGGCTGTGCGATATGCCTGGCGACCCCACCGCAATAAGCTCCGAACACACGACCTGGAATTGGTTCGCTCCGGATGAGGCACGTGAGAAGCTTCAGTTCGTATTCCCCCCCAACATCACCGACAAGGTCGGAGGCTTGCCTTCCCTGGACAAGTAGGCAGACGGGCCCTTAGCAGCCTATCGGTCATACCAACTGCCGTAAGCATCCCAGAAGACCCACCCTCTGTCTGCAACATAGGACAGCGACGCCACGAGTTGCTTCGTAACCGGCAATTCGGGGACGAGTTCGGTGCAAACTCTGGCTGTTATGCCCAACAGAGATGACAACAACTCCGGCGGGAGAGGCGCGTAACCGGCCGGGACCGACGGAAGGTCATGATCCCCCTTGGCCTGATGGACAGGTAAGGATTCCAGCGATGGCAGGAGAGAACCTCGCCGCTGGACATAGGCTTCGTACTCAAGTAATCGGGAGATCTTCGCCAATCGCCGTTCTCGGGCTCGGGAGTAGTTCTCTGCGGTGATGCTGTCTCTTCCCAACACACGTAGCGTTAGCGGGGCAACGGTAAGCCGCTCATGTGGGACGACCTCTCCCAATCTCAAGTCGCTAGCGTCGAACCCCGGGCCAACCACTTCGATATGGACTTCGCTGTTGTCTTCCAGGACCCCAATGCCTGCGCTGTACACATCATCAAAGCGGCTAATATGCGGGTGAAGGAGTGGATAGCATCCGTCGGCGAGAATGGACCGGCACACCTTCATCACGGACGCGTGGCTCTGAAGTGGAATTCCGCCAAGGGCTTTGGCGTGGGGACGTGATGAGAAGTCCACTCTCACCATGACGGGCAAGCCCCACTTGGCAATGACGTCATTGATCGCATCCTCCTTCGCCGCCAGAAGCAACAGTGAGGGGGGAGCGGGAATGCCGGCACGCATTGCGGTCAGCAAAGACAATGCCTTATAGAGCCGACGGCTCTTAAGGAACTCGACGTCGTTCTCGCTACCCGCTGAACGCCGGCGAACATCGACAATTACAAGTTCGGACGTCACGCAGCTGTCCTTTGTAGGATCACGAAGTTTGCCGGCACGCGCCCCCCCTGGAATCGTGCCCGCGATCTAAGAGGATACCGACAGCGGCGCGGATCGTCCATTGTGGGTTGGGCTCGTCGCTCCGCCGTCTGGGCCGTTGCAGAGCGTCCCGAGAGCCTATAGAATGCTCGACTGACAAGCCAACCCCCACCCTCAGGATCGGGCAACGACGACGATGCCCGACGCTCAAGACACGCAAGACCCCAACGGCAAGACCCCCGCCTTGGCCAAGTACTTCAAGGCCATCACCGCAGCAGACGCCTCGGACCTACACCTAAAATCCGGATGCCCCCCCCACATCCGAAAGGCTATGAAACTCCGGCCGACCACCGAAGCGCCGCTCTCTACAGCGGACATCCTGGGGATGGCCGAGGAACTGATGACGCCGGAGCAATCGGCGTTCTTCCGCGAAGGCGGGAACGTGGACTTGGCCTACGAAGTCGAAGGCGGCGACCGATACCGAATCAATATCTTCCGCCAGCGAGGCCGCGTCTCGATGGCCGTTCGCCGCGTGACGCGGGACATCCCGGACTTTGAATCCCTGCACCTGCCGCCCGTGATGAGCCGCGTGGCCGAATCCAACCAGGGACTGGTGCTGCTATCGGGCCCGACCGGCAGCGGCAAGAGCACCACCATCGCCTCGATGCTCCAGTACATCAATCGGCGGCGGAACTGTCACATCGTCACCATCGAAGACCCCATCGAATACCTGTTCACCGACGACAAGGCGCTGATCAGCCAGCGGGAAATCGGCATCGATGTCGAGGACTTCCCCCAAGGCCTGAAGTACCTCATGCGTCAGGACCCGGACGTGGTGCTGATCGGCGAAATGCGAGATGCCGAGACCTTCCAGGCCGGCCTGCAGGCCGCCGAGACCGGTCACCTGGTGTTCGGCACGGTCCACGCCTCCAGCGCCCAACAGACGATCGGCCGTATCCTCGACCTGTTCCCCGTCGACGCCCGCGACCGGGCCCGTCAGTCGCTGGCCTTCAACATTCGCGCCATCGTCTGCCAGAAGCTCCTGCCCTCGATCGCGGAGGGCATCGGC
Source organism: uncultured Planctomycetaceae bacterium (assembly GCA_964428895.1). Classification (GTDB taxonomy): domain Bacteria; phylum Planctomycetota; class Phycisphaerae; order SM23-33; family SM23-33; genus HyVt-337. The sequence continues at coordinate 6,696 of CAYRZU010000077.1, read as the reverse complement.
CGCGTCCCGGCCGTCGACGTGTTGCTGACCAACCCGTCGGTTCGCCAGTACATCATGGAAAACCGCGAAGCCGAACTGAACGACATCATCAAGAGCCGCGAGGCCGACGGCATGATCAGTTTCACCAAGAGCCTGTTCAACCTGATCGAAACCGAGATGATCGAGCCGAAGGTCGGCCGCGAAGCCGCCCCCAACGAAGACGAACTGCAGATGCTGCTGAAAGGCATCCAGACCCGCTGACCCACCGAACCGGAAGCGACACCCGACATGGACGCCCTACTTGCCGCCACGCCCTTGGATCCGATCGGCGGGTATTTCTCACCCGTCAAGATCGTCGTCATGCTCGTCCTGGCCTTGCCCTGGCTGTTCATCAGCCCGTGGGCCCAAAAGGACGCCGTTCGCGTGGGCCTGTCGGGCCAGATGATCGGTGGCATCATGCTGGGCGTCGGGGCGCTGGGCATGTTCCTCTGGATGATGATTCCCACCTTCGGCATCGGCATGGTGGTCTATGTCGTGTTGGTCCTGGCGACGGCCTTGAGCTACGTGATCTTCCGCAACACCCGCGTCCCGGCCGGACACCGCCTGCTTACCTCGGCCCATCTGAGCGGCGCCTTCAAGAGCTCCGACAGCAAGAAAGTCAAAGCCGTCACCCGCTTGAAAGTCTATGATGCCTTCGGGCACGTCACCGCCGAACCCGACGACACCGCCAGCGTTGAGGAAAAGCTCTCCTACAACGCCTCCCAGGAACTGCTCTACGACCTGCTGTTCTACCGAGCGTCCGAAGCCGACCTGGCCCCCACCGGGGATGAGGCCGTCCTGCGGTTCGTCGTCGACGGTGTCCTAGCACAACGGCCGTCCCTCGACATCGCTGATAGCGAGCGTGTCATCCAGTTCATCAAGGGCTTGGCCGGCCTCGACGTCGACGAACATCGAAAACCCCAACAGGGGCAAATCTCCGTGGACCTGGTCAATAAGCCCATCGACCTGGTTGTCACCACCGCCGGAACCACAAGCGGCCAGCGCCTCCAAATGCGGGTCGTCCAGGAGTCCATTCAGACACGTCTGACGGGCCTGGGCATGCCCGACGATATCCTCGCGGCGGTCACCGAGGCCAACCAGATCGGCGCCGGATTGATCATCGCGTCCAGCCGACCCAAGAATGGGCTGACCAGTACGCTGTACTCGCTGCTGCGATGCCACGACGCATACACCATGCACTTGGCGACCCTGGAATCCAAGATTGCCTCGGAACTGGAGAATGTTGCCCAGCAGGCCTACAAGGGCGACCCCAACGCCCAGCGAAAGATGCTCGCCACCGCCCTTCGACAAGACCCCCACGTGGTGATGATCGACGCCTGCAAAGACGCCGCCACCGCCCAGGCCATCGCCCAAGCAGCCCAGGGCCGCCTGATCTTGCTGGGCATCAACGCCAGCGATTCGTTCTCGGCGCTGGCCAAGTGGGTCAAGATCTGCGGCGACCCCGCCGCCGCCCTGGCCCCGGTCAAGCTGGTGGTTTCCCAGGCCCTGGTCCGCATCCTGTGTCCGGAATGTCGCGAGGCCTACCGCCCCGATCCGGCCCTGATCGCCAAGGCCAATCTCAACGCCGACCAGATCACCGAACTGTACCGCCCGCCCACCAAGCCGCGCCTGGACGAGAAGGGCAAACCTCTGGTCGACGTGGAAGGTAATCCCATTCCCTGCCCGAGTTGTCGCGGGACCGGCTACTACGGGCGAACGGGCGTGTTCGAGCTGATGAACGTCACCGACGAACTGCGCCAGTTGGTCATTGCCGGCGAGAGCCTCAATCGCATCAAGGCCTCCTGCCGGAAGAACCAGATGCTCTACTTGCAGGAGCAGGCTCTCCGCAAGGTCACCGACAACGTCACGAGCATTCAGGAAGTAATCCGCGTTACCCAACCATCCGGCAAGCCCAAGGCTGCCAAGAAACAATAAGACCCCGAGGCCCCGTCATGCTACTGGTGATTCTGGCAACGCTGTTGGTACTGGCCATCGCGTTCTACCTTACCCTCCAAGGGCTGTTCAGCGCCGTCATCATGTGCCTACTGAGCGTCCTGGCTGCGGTGATCGCCCTGAACTACTACGAACCGTTCGGACAGATGTTCTACCCCGGACACGCCGCCTACGGGAACGCCCTGGCGCTGACCCTCCTGTTCTCGCTGCCCCTGTTGGTCGCTCGCCTGGGGCTGGACTACTTTGTGCGGGCCAACGTCGTCTTCGGCCAATGGGTCGACCGCATCGTCAGTGGGCTGGTGGGCATGGTCGCGGGCACGGTGGTGGTCGGCATCTTGATGCTGGTCCTGCAAATGCTTCCCTTCGGGGCCAGCGTCTTGTCCTATCGCCCCTTCAACGATTCCCTGCAGCGAACGCAGACCCTCAGTCCATTCAAACCCGACGACGCCGTTCTGGCCATTGGCCGGGGCCTGTCGAACGGGTCGCTTTCCGCCCAACGCGAATTCTCCTCGCTGCACGAGGACCTGCTGCTTCAGCTGTTCTGCAACCGCAATCGCGCCGATCTGCCCTGCGGCTTCGAAACCGACCCCGACGCCCTCAAGATCGAGGGAGTTTACCAATTAGCTCCCGATGACGAGTGGGCCAAAGCCGCCCCGCCCAATCCCCTGCTCAGCGACGAGGAAAACCAAGCCACCGATGTGGTGATCATCCGTACCGTCGTCTCGGTCAAGGCCTGCGACGAGGACGGATGGTGGCGGCTGCCCGCAACTCAGTTCCGACTGGCTTGGCCCGACGGACGAAGCTTCTACCCCGTCGCCTTCATGACCAGCCCCTGGGGTGGTGATGCCAAGAGGCTGAAGATCAAAGGGCAGAAGGAGCAATGGGTCATGTGGACGCCCCCGACCGACGACGACGGAAAGCTGCTCTACGCCAAGCTCGCCGTCCTTCGGCCGCGCAAGTACAACAAGATCAACTACCGGAAAGTAAATGTCGATTGGGTCTTCCGCCTGCCGCAACAACCCGCAAGCAAGCCGGCCCCGCCGAATCGCTCGCGCCGCCGGCAACCGACGGTCCAGGAAGAGCCCCTCGAGGACCTCCGTCCCCTGCATATGGTCTTTCGGCAATCTGCCGAAGCAAGGATCCCCCAGGCCAAGTTCAAACCAGGCCGGCCGCCCAAGCCGCTGGATGATTCCGGCGACGCCAACCACAACCTGCCGCTCAGTCACAAGCGATTGCGTCGTCGGTAGCCCCCGTCCGGCTATCGTACCGGCTTACGGCCCAGTCGCTTCGGACGCGTCAGGTGCTCGTGGGACCACCGTTCGCGCCAGGCCTCGGTGCAAATGCGCGGATGTCGCCAGTGCCCGCCTTCGATCTTCCGCCGCTCCGTACTGAAGAATCCGTGCGACCGTAAGTATTCGTAAGCATCCCACCCCATCCCGGAGGCCGGGTCGTCGCGACCCCAGAAGATCAGGATGGGCATATTCCTCGCCTCGGGGGTAGCCTCGATGTCCTCCATGATGTTCACGCTGAAGTTCACGCTCCGGCCGATCAGCATCTGGAATCGGTCGGGGTGGCGAACGCCCGCATCCCACATCACGAAGCCTCCCGCCGAAAAGCCCGTCAGCAACACGTGCGTCCGATCAATGCTGTACTGGCTGGCCAGGAGGTCGATCAGCTCCAGCACCTTCTCGCGGTCGCGCTGCAGGTCCTTGCGCCACAGGCTCCGCTTGACCGGCAAGATGCCCTGCACGCTTCGCAGCCCCGGCGCCGCGACGATAAACCCGTACTCGTCGGCCAGGAAAGCCACTTCCTTCGCCTGCCGACGCTGGTCGTCGTAGCCGAATGTGCCGTGCAGGGAGATCACCAGGGGCCATTTCTCCTTCGGCGTATACCACGTGGGCACATAGACCGAGTATTTCGAGCCGTTCTCGAACTTCAGATGCTGAATCTTCCCTTCCGGGGACGGGCTCATCACCGGACAGCCCGCCAGCAGGCCCACCAGCGGCAATAGAATCAGCACACGTCGCGTTGTTGTAGGTGTCGAGGCCTTCATACCTGTCACTTTCATTGTGCTGACGATATCGAACTCTCGGCGAGAACACAACCTACCGGCGAACCCCTTTGGCACGCCAGGCGTATATTAGGTATGCTGATGCTTCTCGCGGGTCGCCGCCGGACGGAGGCCCCTGTCGCCATGTTCGCTTCGGGAGATCATCATGAGTCGCCTCGGCCTGCTTAACGGCGTTGCGGTCCTACTTATTGTCGCCCTTCCTGCGGCCGGGCTCGAACCGGCCGAAGTCGCCGTTGTCGCCAACGCCAACGTGCCTCAGTCGGTGGAGTTGGCCACCCACTATGCCGACGTTCGGAACATCCCGGCCGAGAACATCTTCCTGGTGCGCACCGCCACGGGCTACGGCGTTTCGCGGGCTCACTACAACAAGCAGATTCTCGAACCCATCCGGCGATACCTGGCCGAGAGAAACAGCCCCACTCCGATTCGCTGCATCTGCCTGATGTGGGGAGTGCCCGTTCGCGTCGAAAACGTCGAACAGATCGGCGCAAAAGGCCTGGCCGAGCTCTACGCCGCCGAGGCCGACCGCGCCCGACAGCGACTGGCCCTGGATCGCGAGTACATTGCGCGCATCGGCCGACGGTTCGACGAACCGCAAGTCAACAATCTCGAACCGTTGGCCAAAGTCTTCGGGCCGCCCGCGCCCCGCCCGCCCAAGAATGTCCCTAACCTGGCCAAGCTGCAGGAAACCGTGGCCTTCGAATGGGCCCAGGCGGTTGAATTGGCCGGCAAGGCCGCCGACAGCAACCGGCGTATTGCCGAGCAACAACTGCTGGCGATGCAGTTGGAATTAGGAGGCCTATCGGGATTGATCGCCTTCGTCGATCAGAATCATCCGTCGATCCTGCCCGACGCCGGCGCCTACGCCAGCCATCTTGAACTGGCCAATGCCAAGTTGGCCGAACTGGGCGCCGACGCCACAGAGCAATCCCTGGCCGAGGCCAGACAAGTGCTACAATGGATGCAACGGGCCGACGGCATCGTCGCGGTGGCCACCTACGCCGCCCAGCAACACGCGCGACTCAAGCCCAGCCGATCGACCACATCCGACGCCTCCGTCGACAGCGAACTGGCGATGATCTCCTTCCCAAAGTACCCGATAAAGGACTTCGTCCCGAACTTCCTGCATTTCAGTGCGGACGGCCGCGTGACGCCCGGGCTGCCCCCCATGATCATGACCTGCCGCATCGACGGCCCCAGCGCCAAGGACGCCCGCCGGATCATCGATGATTCGATCTTCGTCGAGCAGCGTGGGCTAACCGGCGTGGCCTACGTTGATGCCGGGCTGCCCCCGCGCTTCCAAAACAAGGCCGGCGATTACGGCCCGTTCGACGAGCGACTCAAAGAGACCGCCCGCATGCTGCGGCAGACGTCCTTGAAGACCGTCCTCGACGTCGACCCCACGGTCTTCCGCCCCAACACCTGCCCCAATGCCGCCCTCTACGTGGGCTGGTACAGCCTCCGGTCTTACGTGCCGGCCTTTGAGTTCGCCCGCGGCGCGGTGGCCTATCACGTCGCCAGCTACGAGGCCATGAACCTGCGAAACCCCGACACCAACGAATGGTGCGCCAAACTGATCCAAAACGGCGTGGCCGCCACGGTTGGCGCCACCAACGAGCCCACGCTCGGCGCGTTTCCGCATCCGCAGGGCTTCTTCCTGATGTTGCTGACGGGCCAGTACACGGTGGCGGAGTGCTATTGGCGGAACAATCCCTTCGCCAGCTGGCACATGACGCTGATCGCCGATCCGCTCTACAACCCCTTCAAGGTCAACCACCCCATCCCGCCCGAGGGCGTCGTCTCGCCGCTCAAACCACCCGAAAACTGGGCTGCCGGCTATCAGCCACCCGAGAACTTCATCAAGCCCGTCGGCCCGACCACCACCGAACCGGCTGAGCCCGTCCGGCCCCTACCGCCCGAAGACCAGATCCCAGATAGCCCCGTCCTGCCCGACCAGCCGGACGAAGCCGAAGCGCCCGAGAGCCCCTTCGACATCGACGCCGAGGAGCCACCGACCCAACCAGCCAGTCAGCCAACCACACAGCCGGCTGGCTAGTCCTGATCCAGCGTTGCCTCGATGAAGGCCACCGCATTCTCGGTCGGCACGTCCGGCAGGAGCGGCTTGGCCGGGCCGAGAATGTAACCGCCGCCGGCGCCCATCTCGCGACAGAGCTTCTTGGTCTCTGCGCTCACTTCTTCCGGCGTGCCGTGCGGCAGCATCTGCTGCGTGCCCAACCCGCCGATCAGCACCATCTTGCCGGCTGCCTTCTTCTTGACCTCGTAAACGTCCATCGCTTCCGGCTGCAGGCTCTCCAACGCGTCAAGCTTGACCTCGATCAGATCGTCAACGATCGGGGCCACGTTGCCGCACATATGCGCGATCACGGGGAAGCCCTTGGCGTGACAGTGATCGAGAACGGCCTTGAGGCGCGGCTTGATGAATTCCTGCCAGCGGGCCGTACCCATGATAGGCCCGCGCTGGTCGCAGTCGTCGCCGCCGTCGGCGATGGCTTCGATGGGCACGCGCTCGATGATCAGGTCGATCAGTTCCAGCCGAATCTCCAGATACTTGTCCATCAGGTCGTGGACGAACCTGGCATTCTCGATCATGTCCATCAGCAGGTTCTCCATGCCGCGCATGAAGATCGTCCGCT
>CAYRZU010000076.1:0-14987 GCA_964428895.1 uncultured Planctomycetaceae bacterium | reverse complement strand
GCCCAGCGCGGCGGGTCCCACGGCTCGTGGGGGTCGAAGGCGTCGATGTAAAGGAAGAAGCTCTTGCGGCGGTAGTTGCAGGTGAGCCATTCGATGGCGGCCTGGAAGGTCTGGGGGGTGGCCCAGTCCAGCTCGCGCGTGCGCTGTTGGCCCTGAGACCAGATGCCCTTGAAGTACTCCTCCTGGAAGCGGATGCGGCCTTTGCCGGTCGGGCTCTTGTAGTCTTTCTCGCCGTAGTAGTCGGTCCACCACATGTCGCCCTCCGAACCGCGCGACCAGTGGTACCCGTCGAACCCGCGCATGAACGTCATGCCGCCGGAATGGAACAGGTGCGGCGTGTCGGCCGAAGCGTAGGTGGCGACGCCCTTCTCTTTCAACAGCTCGGCCAAGACAACGTCATCCGGCTCGAGCGCCTGCCACGGCCGCGTGGGGTAACTGTATAGACCGGTGATCATGTCGGTCCGCTGGGGAATCGTCGGGAACGACCCCACCCGGAAGTTGGGGAAGTCCGTCGCGCCGGCGGCGAACCGGTCCAAAGCCGGCGTCTTGGCCCCCTTATCGCCCAGTGCGCCGATGTGATCGCGCCGAAAGCTGTCCGACATCACCAGGATTACGTTCATGGCAGTCTCCTGAGAGAAGTGCATCCATCCGAGCTTTCGAAGGTCCGGCGGAAGAGCACGCCGCGCCCGGTGACAGCCCCGCCGCAACGATCGGGCGGACGTGTCAGTTCAGCGAAGAATCGTTGTCCCACTGGGTCTCCGACGGCGGCGGCGCCTCGTCGAGGTCGGCCGTTGCGCTGGAGATCGCGTCGACGGGTTGCGCTATCACGTCCGGCCGAATGACCTGCCCCAGTTGCTCCGGCCCGTACTGCACGGGCCCGGTAATCAGTTCCGGAGCGTTGTAGGTCTTCAGCAGCGACTCATAGTAGGCTGGGTCTTTTTGCGGCAGGAGGAAGGCCTTGCCGGCGTGGCCATTCTCGTCGATGTAGGCGAGGTAGAGCTTGGTGAACAACCGGTCGCGTCGCCGGCTGGTGAAGACAATCCAACGGCTGTTGAGCGACCAGGTGGGTCGGGAATCGCCGGTGTCGCTGTTGGCCTCGGTCAGCGGCCAATGCTCGCCGCTGGTGAGGTCCAGCATGTACAGGTCGCTGTCGAGATAGGTCGGAAAGGCGCCATAGGGGGCCCCCAGGAAGATCAGGAATCGCCCATCGTATGAGACCCGCGGCTCGGTAATGCTCACGCGGATGTCATCGCCGGATAGGACGGTTTCCAGCTGGCCCCATTCGCCCGTGTCGATGTCGTAGCTGATCCGCATCAGGTCGTATTTGACGTCGCGATGCTGGAGGGGAATGATCCGCTTCTTGCCCGTGCCCGGCTCCCAAGGCCGATCGCCGCTGGCGAAGTAGAGGGTCTTCCCGTCCGGGCTCCAGGTGGGATAGGTCTCCCGCCGGTCCGGCTGAGAGATGCTGGCCGTACTGACGACGCTGTTGGTTTCCAGAACGTACACCCCCACGTCGGACGCGTAGTCGATGGTGGCGCGGCTCTCGCCGGTGCTCTTATGGAGCAGGCGCAGCATGTTGGCCGAAAACGCGACCGCCCGGCCGCTGGGATGCCACGACGTAAACCCGAACGGCGCGTTGAAGGCGGTCTTGGTGTCGATCTTCCGGACGGTGTCGTCCTGGGCCAGGATCATGGCCGTGCCGTCCGTGCCCCGCGTGTGGATGAGCATTCTGGACGGGTCGTTGTTGGGGAAGGTGTGGCAATTCGTGCAACTGCCGGCCGTACTGATCCAGATGGCCCGTTCCTGGAAGCTCTCGAGGTTGCGTTCCACCGTGACCATGTCCGGGCGAATGAAGTGGTTCGGCCCGTCCAGCAGGCGGTACACCACATAGGGATCGATGGGCTCGTCGGCGATTCTGTTGCTGAAGGTCTCGAACCGTTGCCAGCCGCTCTCGGGGTGCTGAACGTACACGTCAAACCGGACCTGGCCGCCAACGTTCGCCGACAGCAACTCTCGCCATCGCTTGAGGGGAATGACGATCTTGCCGTTGCGACTGCCGACGGTAATGGCCTCGCCGGAGGCGGCGTGAATCTTAGCGCAGACCTTCGAGCCGGCCTCCTTGACCGAGAAGTTGAGCGGCGCGATGTTCGGCGGGATCACACACTCCTGGTAGTCCGGGAAGATATGCGGCGCCCGGTCGACTTGGGCGAACTGCTCCGGCAGACGGACCACGCCGCGGACGGCGTAGATCGTCCCGCCGGCTAGGGCGATGAACAGAATGGCGCCGACGATCAGCGCGAGTCGCCAGGGGCGGTTCATAGCGTCATCTTTCTCCGTCGGGGTCTGCGACGGGTCCTTCGGCGTCACTCGATTCGGGGCCCGGCCCGGTCCAGCGGGTCGGGCCGCCCAGGTGGTCCATCATACTATAGCGGTTCCATCTGGGCAAATGAGGGCGGCCGGGGATGGTCCCCTTGCCGCTGACGGCCGGGGAGGACTGCCGACCATTCGGGCCGCGAGTTCCTGCGCCTTGTCAAGTCGGACCCGCTGGCCGTATCCTTACGCGCAACAACTCCCCTTGCCGCGGCCCAAGCCCCGCCAGATCGCCGGCCAGGATACCGACTATGAGCGCAGAGACAGACGTAGCCCAGACAGACGTGGCGTCAACCGACCGGACGGACGCACCCCGGGCCAAGCCCCCGATCTCGCCGACCCAAGTGGCCTGGCTGGTAACGCTGGGACTACTGGCGGGATTGCTCTGGCACGTCCACGTGCGGATTGACCCGTCGCTGGTCTATTACGGCGACCTGGTCGAACTGCCCAGCCAACACAGCTTCCTGGTGACTCCGATCTTCGCCACCGGCGGCGAGTTCCTTCAGCCGTTCTTGACCCGCCCGGGCGGATTGGCCGAATGGGCGGGCGCCTATTTGATCCAGCGCTTCAGCATGCCTTACGCGGGCACGTTGATCCTGGGCTTGCTGGCGGTGGTGGTCTTCGTGACCACCAATCGGATCGTCACGGCCATGAGCGGGCGCCCCACGAGGTACATGGGCTTCTGGCCGGCGCTGCTATTGGTGCTGATCTGGGGCCGCTACGTATTCCACGTGGGCGACTGCCTAGCGCTCTGCGTGGCGTTGTTGGCGTGCGAACTCACGTTGCGAGTGAAGCGGCCGCTGACGCGGGCCATGGCCCTCAGCGTTGGAACGGCGGTTCTTTACTACGTTATCGGCGCGCCGGCATTGCTGTTTGCGGTCATGTGCGGGCTGGCCGAGCTGCTCCGCCGGCGACACTGGTGGTTGGGCGTCATGGCGGTGGCTGTTGGCGCGGTGGCGCCGCTCGTCATCGGGGTGTGGGCGCTCGGTTCGACCGTACCCGACGCTTACGCGCGCATGTCCGGCCCATACGCTCACGGCCCGCGGTCGGGCGCCGGCGCATCCCAGTGGGTCCGGGTGGCGGCGTGGCTGGGCCTCTACGGCGTGTGTCTGCTGGCGGTGGTTGTCGACGCGCTGACCGCCTGGTGGGCCCGACGTCAGGAGCGCAACCCCCAGGTCTGGCGCGAGCACGTGTCCTTGCTGGTCGGCGCTGCTCGTCCGGTGGTGGTGATTGCGGCCGCCGCGGCCGTCCTGTTTCTCGCCGTCGACACCGAAGGGCGATCGCTGCTGCGGATTCACCGCCACGCCCTTTCCGGCCAATGGCGCGAGGTCCTGGCCGAGACCCGCCAACATCCGCAGAAACAGTATTCGTTCCAGGCGCTGCGGGAGATCAACCGGGCGTTGGCCGAACGAGGGCAGCTGGGGTCCATGATGTTCGCGTATCCCCAAGGCCGATGGAGCCTGTTCGCGCCGATGACCACGACGTTTCAATCGGTGACCGAGTGTCGGACCTTCATGCAATTGGGACTGGTCAACCAGGCGGAGAACCTGGCCGCCGAACTGCTGACCACGTGGGGCCCGCACCCCACGCTGCTGCAGGTGATGGCCCAGATCTTCGTCGTCAAGGGACAGCCCGAATCCGCGGCGGTCTTTCTCAATCGACTCGCCAAAGATGTGGCCCTCGGGGACTGGGCCAAGCAGAAGCTCCAGGAACTCCAGGCGGACCCCACGCTGGCGGGCGACTCGGACATCACACGCTATCGTTCGATGATGCAGGACCAAGAGGTCTTCGATCTGACCTACTCGGGGCTACTGCTGGGCTTGGTTCGCGAGGACCCCCGAAAGTACCGCATGGCCTTCGAGTACCTGATGGGCGTCGCCCTGTTGAATCGGCCGTCGGAGCAAGCCCAACTGGTCGGTCATCTCAACAGCGTTGCCGCTCTGATGGTTACCTTCGTGCCCGAGATGGACTACTACCCCTTGCCCGAACACTACGCCGAGGCCCGGGTCCTTCATGCCGCCTGGACGGGGCGGGAATTCACGTTGGAGCCGTTCCGGGTGCAGCCGGACACGACTGCTCGATTCCGGCGAAGCCACGAAGTGCTGTCGGCCAACCGGGGCGACATGGCCAAGGTGGATGCCGTCCTGGCCAAAGAGATGCCCGGCAGCTACTTCCGGTTCTTCCTGACGGGCAAGTCCGGCGGCCCGCCGCGAAAGTAAGCGACCGACCGGGGCGCAAGAAGAACACGCCCGTCAGTCTCGTTGGATCGTGGGCAACCCACGCAGAAAGGAAGAGCGTTCATGGTAGACCATTCGAACGAAGAGAAGGGCTACGAGTCGCTGAGTCCGTTCGAGTTGAAGAACAAGCTGATCTCAATGACGCAGTCGCATCATGAACGAATGATGCTCAACGCCGGGCGAGGGAACCCCAACTGGGTGGCGACAGCCCCGCGCGAAGCGTTCTTCCTGTTCGGCAACTTCGCGCTGGAAGAGGCCCACCGCGTGATGAGCCGGCCCGGCATGGCCGGCGCGCCGGACTCCGACGGCGCCGGCCAACGTCTGCTGGACTTTGGCCACATCCACAACGAGCACACCGGCGCACAGTTCCTGCTCGACGCCTACCACTACGCCACCGGCAAGCTCGGCCTCGACGGCGACGCGTTCGTCGGTGAGTTGGTCGACGGCATTCTCGGCGACCATTACCCCACGCCCGATCGTATCCTGACGAACGTCCAGGAGGTCGTGCGGGCCTACATCACCATGACGATGTGCGACGGAACGCCACCGGCGGGCGCCATGGACCTGTTCGCCGTGGAGGGCGGGACCGCGGCGATAACCTACATCTTCAACTCCCTCAGGGAGAACGGGCTGATCAGCCCGGGCGACAAGATCGCGCTGGGGACGCCGATCTTCACCCCCTATCTCGAAATCCCCACGCTCAACGACTACGAACTCGTCATCATCGACGTCGAGCAGGACGAGGAAAACAACTGGCAGTACTCCGATGCCGAACTTGAGAAGCTCAGCGACCCCGCGATCAAGGCGTTCTTCCTGGTCAATCCGTCCAACCCGTCTTCGGTGAGCATGGCCGAGGCCTCGCTGCAGAAACTGGCCGACCTGGTCAGCACCAAGCGGGCCGACCTGATCCTGCTGACCGACGACGTGTACGGCACGTTCGTCAACGGGTTCAAGTCGCTGGTGGCCATCGCCCCGCGAAACACGATCCTCGTCTACAGCTACTCGAAGTACTTCGGCGCAACGGGATGGCGCCTGGGCGTGATCGGGATTCAACAGGACAACGTGATAGACGACATGATCGCCGCGCTGCCCGAGGCGAAGCGCAACCAGCTCTACCAGCGATACGAGTCGATCATCAGGGATCCGAACAAACTGAAATTCATCGACCGCCTGGTCGCCGACAGCCGGGCCGTTGCCCTGAACCACACCGCCGGGCTCTCGACGCCCCAGCAGGTGATGATGACGCTCTTCAGCTTCCTGGAACTGCTCGACGAAGACAGCCATCTGTACCGCAAGGAAGCCCAGGACCTCGTCCGCGAGCGTTACGAAACGCTGTACGCCGGGCTGGGCCTCGAGCCGCCGGAGCTCCCCTGCTACGCCAAGTACTACACCACCATCGACGTTCCCAAGTTGGCCCTGCAGCGACACGGCGAGGAGTTCGTCACCTGGCTAGAAGGCACGCACGAACCGATCGACTTCGTCTGGCGGCTGGCCGACGAAAAGGGAGTTGTGCTGATGGACGGCGGCGGGTTCGACGCGCCCGAGATGTCCGTCCGCGTCTCGCTGGCCAACCTGTTCAAGGCCGATTACGACCGGATCGGCAAGGCCATCAGCGAACTACTGGAGACCTACTTCCAGGAATGGCGGGCCCGGACGTAACCGCAAGGAGCAACTTCCATGGGCCAGATGTTCAAGGACCTCTGTCAGTTCTGTCGGGACAATCCTTCGCTGCTGGTGTTCGCGGCGCTGGCCGCCGGGTATGCGCTGGGGAAGATCAAGGTCAAGGGATTCAGCCTCGGCTCGACGACCAGCGTGCTGATCGTCGCGATTGCTCTGGGCGCGTCGCTGCTGGGCAGCAAGGCCCAACTGAACCTCGGGCTGATCAAGACGGTGTCCTTCGGGCTGTTCATTTTCGGCATCGGGTACAAGGTCGGGCCCGATTTCATCGGCGGCCTCAAGCGCGGCGGCCTGAAGTATGTCGGGGTGGGAGTGTTCTTTTGCGTGGTCGCCCTGGCTGCGGCCTACGGGCTGGCCAAGGCGTTCGGGTTCAACGCCGGCTACAGCGCCGGGCTGATCGGCGGGGCGCTGACCCAGTCGTCGGTGATCGGAACGGCCGACAGTGCCATTCAGCAACTCACGACCGGCCGAAGCACGGTGGAGATGGACCTGCAATCGGACATCGCGGTGGCCTACGCGGTGACGTACGTCTTCGGGACGGCCGGCCTGATTATCCTGCTGAAGGTGATCACCGCCGTGTGGCGTGTCGACCTGAAGACCGCGGCCAAGGACGAAGAGGGCGAACTCGGGCAGGTCGACCAGAGCGAATCGACCGAGTCATTCCAGTGGTCCAACCTAGTCGGGCCACGCGCCTACACCGTCGAGGGCAACGCGGTGATCGGCAAGACCGTCAGTCAGGTGGAGAGCTCCGTGCTTCCGGGGCGCGTCAAGATTGACCGAATCAGGAAGGGCCGAAAGGTCATCGACGACATCACGCCCGACCTCGTGCTGGACAAGGGCGACACGGTTCTCCTGATGGGCCCCGAGGCGCTGATGATCGACTCGGCCGGGGCCATCGGCCCGGAAGTCGACGACAAGGCCCTGCGCGAACTGGTGGGCGAAGTCCTCGATATTTGCCTGACCAACAAGTCGCTCGACGGCAAGACGCTCGGGACAATCGTCGACGGGCACGGCCACGGATGCTTCGTCCGCCACGTCCTCCGCCAAACGCACGCGCTTCCGCTGGCGGGCCGGCTGAAGCTGCATCGCGGTGACGTGATCCAGGTAATGGGCAATCGCAAGGACGTTGAAAGGCTGAGCAAGGCCGTCGGCTATGCCGAGCGGCGCACCGACGTGACCGACCTGGTGACGGTCGGCATCGGGATTATCCTGGGGACATTGCTGGGGCTGATCGCCGTGCCGATCGCGGGGATTCCCATCACCCTCGGCGTCGGGGGCGGCGTGCTCGTCAGCGGGCTGATCTTCGGATGGTCTCGCTCCACCAAGCCCACCTGGGGCGCGATCCCTACACCAGCCCTGTGGATCTTCATCGACCTGGGCCTCAACCTGTTCATCGCTTGCGTGGGGCTGGCGGCCGGGCCTCGCGCCATCGACGCGCTGCAACAGGCGGGCGTCGACATTCTCCTGGCCGGCATGTGCCTGACCTGCATTCCTCACCTGGCCACGTGGCTGTTCGGCCGTTACATCCTGCGGATGAACCCCGTCCTCCTGCTGGGGGCCATGACCGGCTCGGGCACGTGCACCGCGGCTTTGAATTCGGTTCGCGACGACTGCCAGAGCACCATCCCCGTCATCGGGTACACCGTGCCCTACGCCATCGGGAACGTCATGCTGACCGTCTGGGGCACCCTGATCGTCCACCTGGTGTAACAGGGCAAGCGTCGGCCGCAGCCCCTACGGCGTTAGTTGCACGCGGATGCCGAACACCGTCGCATCCGGGGTGTTGGCGGCGGCGCCGGGGTTGATCACGTGTTGAATCGACGGGGAGACTTCCAGCCACGGCGTGATCACTATCTTGTAGTACAACTCGAAGACCGTTTCGCTGTCCTTGCTGAAGCCCGCCCCCCGGGCCAACAAGCTCTGGGCCACGCCGAAGCCAAGTACGTCGTCATCGCGCGAGGGGATCAGGCCCCGGTATTGGCCGCCCGCCGACCAGGCGGTGTGGATATCGTTGACGTCTCCGTCGGCGAAGCCCAGTCGGCCGAAAACACCGGCCCCCTGCTTGTCGTCGGGGGCATCGCGGATTTCCTTGAACACCATCTGGTTGATGCTGGTGTAGAAACCGACATCGTGGTTGGATTCGCCGCTGCCGTCGTGGCGGGGCTTGTCCGTCGTCTCGTGCCAGAAGCCCACGCGATAGCCGCCCGGCATCTTGCCGTTGGGCGTGGATAGCGCCACCGCCAGTTGAGCTTCGTAGGTGAAGAAGTAGTGCGGCTGTCCACTGAAGGCGCTGGTGAAGCCGCTGGTGTCGCGCTGGGCTTCGGCATCGGAGACAGCCGCAAGCAGGAAGACGTCCTTGACCGGCTCGGCCATCACGGTCACCGCCAGCGGATGGCTGGGGAATGGAATGGCGGGGTTGTTGACCAGTGCCGCGTTGAGGAACTGGGTGGTCTCGTCGTTGGCGTATCGGTTGGTGTCGAACCCCACGTCCGAAAATCGCTGCCGGAAGTTGCCCGTCAGGTCTATCTTGCCGATGTGGAATCGCAGCCGTTCGTCAAAGAAGCACTGCTTCCAGAACAGCTCCGTGACCACGACGGGCTCATGCCCGAACGCGACCTCATTGACCTTTTGAATGGCGCCGACCGATGAGGCGTTCAGCCCGTCGGACCAGCCGCCTTGGACGTGGATGAACACCCCAGACCCGGTCAAGCCGAACGCAGTCTCCAGATCCCACCGGCCGTGGATGTCGTAGCGGCCGGCGTATCGGCCCGCCCGACGGTGGGTGACCGGCCCGCGCGAGGCAATCTGATAGACCTGCGTGACGTCCGCGTTGACGCGCAGGCCGAGGTCCGCCATCTCATCGGCCAGGCCGAACCAATCGTCCGTCAGCGTCTCTCGCTCGAAGAACCCCGCCGGCTGATACGGCGGAGGCGGACCCGCCTGATCGGCCTGGGCGAATGCGACCGAGGCGATCAGGGCCGGCAACATCCATGTAACCAGCCACCGTTTAGCGATCAGCACCGAAGACGTCCCTGTGGGTTTAGGGGAAGACGCAGCAGTTGCTGGATGTATCGGCGTTCCGACGGAGCGGCCTTTAAGGTGACGCGCTCCCCGAGCGGACCCCGATTGACCGAGGGCGGGGTCGCCTGCTAGTGTGCGGCATCTAGAGGAGACCGATTCATGACAACCGACACCATCTCGCCTACCCAGGCCCCGCCGAGGTGGATGAATGGCTGGCGTCGATCTGGGCGCTCGCCAACGCGACCCCCTGCCCGGCCGAGGTCTTGCCCGAGGCGGGGTTCACCCATCAACTGGGTATGTATCATCTGTCCAACGCCTACGTCCGGTTCGAGCCGGAGGGCCTGGCCCCGTTCTACGGTTATTGGCAGCCGGCCCCGTCAGGGCCGGCGCCGCTGGTAGTGCACGTGCCCGGCTATGGAGCCGAGATCAGCGCCCATCCGGAGATCGTGGCCCACGGGCACAACGTGCTGCACATTTCGCCGCTGGGGTACTGCACGCCCGACGGGCCCGACCTACCCAAGCAGCGCAACGGCGAATGGCCCGTGCTGCCGGATACGATTCTTACCGATGGTCGCGAAGGCTACCGACACTGGCTCGCCAACTGCGCCATGGCCATCAATTGGGCCCTGGCCCGAGAGGAAACACTGGACGAGCGCGTGTCGTTCTTCGGCACGAGCCAGGGAGGCGGCGGATCGCTACTGCTGGGAAGCCTGTTCGCCGAGCGAGGCGCACGGTGTGTGGCCTCGGACGTGCCCTACCTGACGGACTTCCGCGGCGCCGTCGCTTCCGGCAAGCCCGGCGGCTACACGATGTTCGCCGACCTCTTGCCGTCCGTGCCCGACCCGGCCGCGGCCTGGCGCACCGCCGGGCTGATCGATACGCTCTCCCACGTGCATCGCCTGGACCTGCCCGTCTTGCTGACCGCCGGCGGACCGGATGAGACTTGCCCGCCACACACCATCGAGACGCTCTTTGCCATGCTGCCGGGCACGCGGAGCTATACGTTCCTCAAGGACGTCGGCCATCGTTACACCGCCGAATTCATCCCCCTGGTGCAAGCCTGGCTGAGGCTGTATGCCTAAGCGACATCCGTCCCACCCACTGGAAGAACAGGAGACCGCCATGTTCACTCTCGAGATTGCCGATAGCTGCACCCGCTGCGGGCTGTGTGCGACGGACTGCCCGGCGGGCGTGCTGGCTATGGAAGCGGGCGAGCCGCCGGTGGCGGCGGCCCCGGACAGTTGCTTCAACTGCCAGCACTGCATGGCCATCTTCCCGGTCGG
Source organism: uncultured Planctomycetaceae bacterium (assembly GCA_964428895.1). GTDB lineage: Bacteria > Planctomycetota > Phycisphaerae > SM23-33 > SM23-33 > HyVt-337. The sequence goes on along the minus strand of CAYRZU010000076.1, from coordinate 4,399 downwards.
GGCGCTGGCGATTAACGGGGCCGACCCGGACGACTCCCAGCCCATCACGGCTGAGGCTTTGCCCTCGGCCGAGCAGATGTCGCTGCTGCTGCGTGGGCGCCGGAGTATGCGTCACTACGAAGACACACCCGTCAGCGACGAGTTGATTACGCTCCTGCTCGAGACCACCGCGCATGCGCCGACCGGCTGTAATAATCAGGGGCTGAGTTTCCATGTCGTCCGTTCCGCCGAAACAATGAAGGCGCTCGCCGCCGAGGCCATGGCGGCGTTTGCGGAATTGGCCAAACAGGACAAGATCCCCGAACACCTGGCCCAGTTCAAAGGAATGGCCGACCTGTGGCTCGCCACGGGCACGGACGCGGTCTTCCGCGGCGCTCCCCATTTGCTGGTCGTCAGCAGCGACCCCGGCAGCCCCTGCGGCCTCGAAGACGCCGTGATCGCACTGAGCTACTTCGAACTGCTCGCCCAAAGCCATCAGCTCGGCACGACCTGGTGCGGCCTGGCCAAGATGCTGCTGGAGTTGCTGCCTCAATTCAAACAGGCCCTTGGCCTCGACGGCCAGGTCGGCTACTACTACCCCATGCTCTTCGGCTGGCCCGCTGTCCGTTACCCCCGGACCGTTCAACGCAACAACGCCGCGAAGATCGTGGATGTCCGCTAACACTCAGGAGAATCACCATGACGCACGCAGATTCGCCGCGAGGCCCGTTCAAATCGTTGGTCGTGCTCGGAGAGAGTACCGTCGAAGGCGGTGGCTGGCTGTCCGGCCCCCATGAGCGATTCGCCGACCTTCTCTGGCACCAGCTGGAGCACGCCCAGGAGCAGCCCCTGGCCTACCACAACGCCGGCGTCGGCGCGAGTGTGATCTCGCCCAACAGCCCCGGCTATGAGGCCTCCGCCAAACCCAGCGCCTCCGAACGGCTTGAAGCCGAAGTGATCGCTAAGAATCCCGACCTGGTGGTGGTCGCCTATGGTCTCAACGACATGCGCGCCGGAATGAGCGTGGCCGACTTCAAGGCCGAACTGGTCGCGATCCTCGACCGCATCGATGAAGCGACGGGCGCGATGGTCGTGATCGTCAACGTCTATCACCAGACCGCCTACTGCCACTACCCGCCGTACGATAAGGGCGGCGTGGCTGTGACGGTCGAGTACAACCGCATGCTGGAGCAGCTCGCGGCCGAGCGCGGGTACGTCTACGCCGATATCTACGCCGCCGAAGCCCAGACCGATCACATCATCCACCTCGACGCCGTCCACGCCAACAAGGTCGGCAACATGATCCTCGCCAACAAAGTGTTCGAAGCGATCGTCCTGGCCTCACCCGGCATTACGAACAACTGCCACCAACGCGACGCCGACACCGAGTGGACCCGGTATATCAAAGAGTGGCAGGCCAAAACCGTCGAGAAGAGCCACCAGTCCTACAACCAGGACTGAGCGATGTCCCTGCGACCGGCCGTAACGACCGCGATGCGCGCGGCTGAGGGTCGGTCCGAACTCTCCGAAGAGGCGACTGGGTTAGCGGCCCGAACTGAGACGGAGAAGACCCATGAGTGCATTTACAGTGCGGCAGACACATGCGATCCTGATCGCAGCCGGAGCCATCGTCCTGGCGCTATGCGGATGCCAGAGCGGTCAGCAGATCCTTCTTGCAGAGGAGTCCATCATGATGACAGACGGACTTATTGCGATGTACCCAATGGACGGACGTGGGATTGACGTGGTTGGCGATTCTGATGGCGAACTGGTCGGCACAACACCGACGACGGATCGGTTCGGGCGGCCTGGACAAGCCTTGGCTTTCAATGGCGTCGGCGACGAGATGGTCATCGCCAAGCCCCCATCGCTGAACCGTGAAGGGTCGACCATTGCCCTGTGGGTCAACTTCCAGGAGGGCGGAGAGAACATCGACTGGAAGGATGTCTTCGATGGCGAGGGGTTCAGTCAGCCGATCGTTTCGCAAGACGACGGCAATGGGATCCGCGTCTTCTTGCTCTGTCTATGGAAGGGCTCGATCCGCAGCAATGGTCAAGGCAGCGGGTGGAGCCTTGTGCCGGACGACAGGGAGCAACTGCAGATGGGGCGATGGTATCACGTGGCTATGGTGCGCGACGGACGGCACCGACTGTTTCTGGATGGGAAACTAGTCCAGGAAAAGCCCGACGATGTATTCAACATCTGCCAGTGTCAACCGTGGCTGATCGGGGCGACCCGTGCGCGGGGACAACAGACGCCGCATCTCAACGGAGCCGTCGATGATGTTCGGGTCTACGACAGGGCCCTGAGCGAAGAGGATATCCGTACGCTCGCCGAAGACACGAGCAACGGCCGTGCGCCGTAGGATTGCGGTAATCGGGGGACGCCATTCCTGTTTCGGAGAAGACGGTAGCCGCCCATCGCCCCCTTCTTGCCTCACGGGTCGTATTTCCAGAACGGGGTGTCGTCGAGGAACTGGCCGGTCTCCATGCTGCGGCGGGTGGTCTCGAGAGGCTCCCCTTCATTGAGGCTGCCGACGCCGTAGGATTCCATTTCGGCCAAGAATGCGTCGATGCGTTCCTGGCGATTGGGTGTCTCGGACGGCATGCGTTGGATACGCACGTAAGTGATCGCGAGCAGTTCGTAGTGGATCCGCCGACGGAACGTTTCGTTCTCGGCGACGCGCTCAGCCTCTGAGATCAGACGCTCGCCCGCGTCGAGGAACTCCTTGGTGAACAGACGGCTGTTGGGGGGGAAATACATGCCGAAGTGGATGTTGTTTTCGGTGACGTAGGTCTCCATGAACGTGATCCACTGTTTCAGCAAAGGGGCCGCGGACGTGCCGTAGTAGAACGCCAGGAACTCATCCATGCTCCGCTCGAAATCGAAGTAGGGGTCCCATGCAAGTTTGGCGTGCAGGTAGTTTCGCATGTCCTGGAAACAACCCTTCGCGCCGCTGCCGTAGACGTTCTGCAAGTAGATGCCGACCACGCTGTTTTCCGCGAAGAATTGCACATCCTTCTGCATGACGTGGAAGTTCGGCAGGGGTTGGAGGTAGTTGTGGAAGTTCGTCATGTAATCCCAGACGAACACCTTGTCCGACAGCTCGCCCCACTGACGCACCAGCGATACAAACCGCTTCGGGAACGTGTGCTCCGCCGCCACAGGATAGGCGCACTCTTCGAGCGGATGCGACATGCACGATTCGTAATCGCACAGCCGCACCAGGATGTTCTTGTGAGGTTTGGTCTTGGTGGGCGGCTCCACGGTAAAGAAGTACGCCAGCATATGGATGAGCTTGTCGGGATACTCATCCTCGATGGCCTCAGCCACCCGGTTGGCCAGCCGGAGTTGGCCGCCCATGGGATTAGGCCGATAGGGCAGGCCCTCTTCTTCATAGATCGCCAGACAATCCGGGCACTGGCAGAAGCCCGGCCCGTCGTCTTGGGAAACACTGAAGATATCGATATCCGGATGCTCGACGATCCAACGCTTCACCGTTTCGATGCACTTGGCGACGACTTCCTCGTTGGAGACGCACAGCTGATACGCCTGGCGTTCGCCTTCGATCATGGCGAACCATTCCGGATGCTCGTCGAAGTGCTCCTCGGGGCTGATCAGGTGGCCGAACGAGTGCCCGCCGGGATAGATCCTGACCTTGCCGCCTTCTTCCTCTGTAACGGCTGTGCCGGTACCGTCGAGCTTGTGCTTGATCGGCCAGTTGTTGCCGCCTTCCCGGTTCGAAATACACAGCACATCCCGGCTGATGAACGTGGGGATGTCCTTGCGGTCGATCGGCAGCATGTCGATGACGGGCCTATCGGGCACGAGTTCTTCGGCCGGCGTCCACCATCTGCAACCCAGATAGTCTTCCAGGAAGGAGTAGACGGCATACATCGTGCCGCGCTTCTTGCCGCCGGCAATGACGAGCTTCGTCCCGACCGTCTTGATGATGAAGCCGTCGTGGCCAAGTTCGTCGATATCATAGCCGGGCAGTAGCGCGTCCGTGCGGGTGCCGAAGCCAAGGACTATCTCTGCGTCCGTCTCATCGCTCGTGTCATCGACGATGTCGAAGTCCACGCCCGATATCAGCTTGAGGTACTTCGTCAGCTCGTCGGCCGCGATCCGTTCGGTCGAGGTCGGCTCGGCCGGCACTACAATCCGGTAATCCGTCTTGCCATTGTCTGCGAGGCGAAACAGTGCTTCGGGAGTGTTACTTTCCCACAGTTCATTGCCTGAAGTCGTCTCGATCATGTGACCATCCTTCTCTGTCACGTGTTCTGAGTGCTTGATGTGCAGCCTTGATATGGGGGCCGTCGATGCGCCAGTGTGGGGCGGCGTGGGGTCCTCTGGAAGAGGGGCGCAGCCTGTACGTCGTCAGCGACAATGGTAATCCGTGGGCGTTGAACTAAGTCACGGA
>CAYRZU010000075.1:0-15640 GCA_964428895.1 uncultured Planctomycetaceae bacterium | reverse complement strand
GGGCGCCAAGATCACCGGGGCCGGCGCCCCGCGGATGACGATCGAGGGCGTCGACGTCCTCCACGGCACGGACCACACCGTGGTGCCCGACCGGATTGAAGCAGGCACCTTCATGATGGCGGCCGCCATCACCAACGGGGAGGTCACACTCAAGAACTGTCGCCTTGACCACCTGATGGCCGTGGTCGACAAGCTGCGCCAAATCGGCGTCCACGTCGACCCCGACGGTCCGGATGTGGTAGTCGCCTCGGCCCGCAGACTCCACCCGGCCGACGTGACCACGCAGCCCTACCCGGGCTTTCCCACCGACCTGCAAGCCCAACTGATGACGCTGCTGGGCCTGGCCGACGGCAACAGCGCCGTCACCGAGAAGATCTTCCCCGACCGTTTCATGCACGTGGCGGAACTGCTGCGTATGGGGGCCGACATCCGCAAGGAAGGGCCCACCGCGATCGTCACCGGCGTCAAGAAGCTCATCGGCGCACCGGTGATGGCCAGTGATCTGCGGGCCTCGGCGGCGCTGGTGCTGGCGGGCCTGGTCGCCCACGGCGAAACCATCATTCGCCGCGTCTACCACATCGATCGCGGCTATGAGCACATCGAAGCCAAACTCAACGCCGTCGGCGCCGACGTATCTCGCGTGGTCGGCGACTGATTTCGGCGGATTCTCAGCCGCTCCGGGAAGCCCTCGTTAAGCCCCCCCCTCAAAGGGACGATACTACTTCTGTGGCGATTTGTTACCCAAGCTAAGGGGCATCATTCGTGCCAAACTCACAGCCGATTCGTTCGATCTCGCTGACGTGCCCCAACCCCCGTTGCGGCCTGGTGCTGGCGGTTCCCGATCACGTGCAAGGTCAAACCGTCAAGTGCGCCGGGTGCGGCCGCCAGTTCACCAGCCCCCCGCCGGAACTTCCCGTCGGCCGACCCCGCCGCCGACGCCGAATCGCCTAGCGATTAGTGCTCGCCGAGGCCTTCTTCGGCCATGGTCTCGCACCAACTGGTCGGATCCCGGTAGTAGTCCTTGAGCATCATCGCGGCCACCACGCCGTCGGCCGTGGCGGTCGCCAGTTGCATAGCCGCCTGCTGACGACAATCGCCCGCCACGAACACGCCCGGCATGGACGTTTTGAGGGTGGTGCAATCGCAGGCGATGTAGCCGGCCTCGTTCATATCCACGGCGCCCTTCAGGAACGCGGTGTTGGGGACCATGCCGACGAACACGAACACGCCGTCGACCTCGACGTTCTCGGTCTGGTCGGTCTCGACGTTGCGGATCACCACGTGGTCGATGTCGGTCTTGTCGGCGTTGGGGATGATGGCGTCCAACACGTAGGGCAGTTTGATATCGATGTCATGCTCAGCGGCGGCGGCCTGGAGATCCTCGACCAACACCTTCTGGGCCCGAAATTCCGTGCGGCGGTGGATCATGGTGACCTTCTTGGCGAATCGCGAGGCCAGGTAGATCGTGTCCTCGACGGCCGTGTTCCCGCCCCCGATGGCCAGCACGTGCTTGTCGCGGTAGAAGGCTCCGTCGCAGGTGGCGCAGTAGCTGACACGGGTGGCCTGGCGCATCTCGGCCTCGCCGGGAGCGCCGAGCTGTCGATAGTCGCTGCCGGGAGCGAGAATGACCGCGCGAGCGAGGTGGCTGGTCTCGCCATCGTTGACAATGACGGTCAGCAGGCCGTCGTCGCCGCGTGACAATCCGGTGACGGCCTGATTGGTCTTGATCTCGGCGTCGAAGTTCAGCACCTGCTGCTTCATCTGCTCGATCAGCTCAAAGCCGCCGATCTTCACGTAGCCGGGATAGTTCTCGATGTGCTCGGTGAGCATGATCTGCCCGCCGGGCAGACCGTTCTTATCCAGCAGCAGCGTGCGGTAACGGTCGCGGGCAGCGTAGAGCCCCGCCGCCAGACCGGCCGGTCCACTGCCAATGATCACCACGTCATAAATATTGCTGTCAGCCACGCCATCTCCTGCATGCGTCAGAAAGAAAGATCGAGATCGGAATCCTATCAAATATCACATGTGGCTCAAAGGCTTAACCCGCTCGGCGTAGGGTTCGGGCGCCCGTCATGACGATCAGCCACACGCCCATCGCGCCGGCGGCAATACCGAACACGGGCCAGCCGCCCCACACCGCCAGGAGTGGAACCGCGGCGCTGGTCCACAGGCCGCCGCCCATGAACGGCTCGTGGAGGAGTTGTTTGGAGGCGAACGCATCGGCCGCCGGAGATTCGTAATCCGGATCGACCACTCGCAGCAGCAGCAACCCCGTGGCGGTAACGCCCATCGATTGGCCCATCTCCGCGATCGACCGTTCGAACCAGGCATCCGGCAGCAACCACCGGGCCAGCACCAGCACGCAGAAGACATTCCACAGAATTCCCGCCGCCACCAACATCAGCAGCGGCGCCCAGCTTCCCGAGAGGGCTTCGATCTTGATCGTCGCGATGGCGGCCACGACCAGGAAGTCCAGGGCACAGTTCTGAATCCGCCGCATCAGGCCTAGGTCGATCTGCTTCTGCTTGTCGTACTTCTGGTCGAGTATCTGGATCAGCAGGCCCCCCAGCATGCACAGCGGGAACAAGGGGAACCCCCCGGCCACCGTGATGAAGGTGTCGTTGCCGATCCCGTCAGCCAACGCCACCAACCCTTGCTTGAGCAGCCAGCCGATGCCGCACGCCATCCCCACAATCACCAAGTGCAGTGTGAACGACTCGATCACGTCGGAGCTGACCGTCAGCTTGCCGGCGCTGGGACGATTGTCCACGGGAATGACGCCGATCGTCATATCCTCGGCCACGTTCTCGGGGCTCTTCTTACGGACGGTGTGACCGCAGCGGACGGCCCAGTTGATCAGGATCATGCCGACCACGATCGCGCTGCAAATGCCGGCGGTCGCGCTGGCCAGGGCGAAGTCCTTGCCCGCGGGCCAACCGTTCTTGTCGAACGTTTCAGCCATGCCGGCTGCGGTGCCGTGCCCGCCCTCGAACCCCACCGGCATGATCGCTCCGAACATCGCGGGCAACTTCGGCCACATCGGCAAGATGACGAGCATGAACAAGCCGATGCCCACCACGTATTGTCCCCACGCCACAATCTGGCCATAGCCCAACTGCGGCCCGGCCCGCCGTGCCACCACCGACAGCTTCGGCACGACCACGCCCAGGAACAGGCACGCGAACACGATGTTGATCAGCAACCCGGGCAGTTTGCTCCACCCGGCGGTCCAGGCTTCCGGCACGGCATGCCCGCTCTGCTGGGCGATCTGCAAAATCGCCAGCCCCACCAGCCCACCGATCACGCAGGACGGCAAGTACAGCCATCGCAACGGCCGAAGCCACGACCGCAAGAGATGCCCCACCATCAACAACAGGCACAACCCGATAAATGACCGCATGATTTGTTCTCCGTGGCCGTTCGACGTGCGAAGCGACGGCCGCCATCCTACGGAACCCTTGGCCAGATGCAACGGCCGGGCTCAGATGCCCAGCGGGCGGAGGTAGTAGACCCAGACGGCGGCGACCTCGCGCATGAGGAAGTATGGCAGAGCCGTCAACGTGCGTGTTTCGGCGGCGGGGGTGGTGTAGACGCTTCGCCCGGCGCGTTGGTAGGTCATCTTGATTCGCGGCAGGTGGTACCAGTGACTGACCGCCAGCACGCGGCGGATGTTGTGCTGCTCGAACATCGCAGCCGTATTGGCCACGGTGGCGTCGGTGTTGAGGCCGTCGGGGTCGACCAGGATTCGCTCGGCCGGCACTCCCCACTCGATGGCGGCGGCCCGCATGGCCTCGGTTTCGTGGACGTCCCCCATGCCGGGCCCGCCGGAAACGACCAGCCACTCAGCCAGCCCTCGCCGGTACAGGTCACAGGCCGTCTCGACCCGATCCGATAGCGCCAGCGACATTCGCCCGTTGGGGTAGACGCCGCATCCGAAGACCACAATCGCATCAACCGGGCGGGCGTAGTCGGTCCGGCCGAAGAACGCCATCTGCGCCAACGGGAACCCCGACGCCAGAACGAGCAGCACGATTAGGACCATCGCGATTTGCCCGAGCGACCACGACCGGACGAGGCGACGGCCCTTGCCCACGACCAGGACCAGGAACACCAACAGTACCAGCAGAACCAGCGACAGCGGCGCGGGCAGGCCGCCCGAAAACCCCCCAGCCGCACGCATGCGGACAAAGGTCACCGTGTTCCAGGCCGCCACGAACGCCAGCCACGCCGCCGCCAACCGCGTGAGGACCGACCGCCAACGCGACAGTCGCGGCCAGAGCGCGAACGCCACCATCAACGCCGACGCCGCCGCCAGCATCCCCTGGGTGGGCCAGTTCGGCAGCCAACGAACGTCCAGCCACCAGATGTTGATATCGAATCCGGGGTGCAACCGTCCGCCGAGCACGTTGAGCAACCCGAATCCGCCGAGGAACAGCGCCAACCCGCGGGCCATCGCAACCAGCAGCGACGTCAGGCGTGACGGCTCTGGCGCGGGCGTCGATTGGTGGTCGGTTTCTTGCACGCAACGTCCCCTTTCGCGCGACGTCTACTCGTCGGCCGGTCTCTGCGGCGTCAGGCCGGTGGCGCCTTTGATGTCGATCATGCGTTGCAGGGCCACGCGGGCGTCGGCTTTGACGTCATCGGCGACTTCGATGACGTTGACGGCCTGGCCGGTAACGAGGCCGTCCAGCACCCACAGCAGGTGCGGCAGGTCGATCTTGCCCATCTGCCAGCAGAGGGCGGGTTGATCCGACAGGACGCGGATGAACCGGTCGGCGTGACGGGCGGCCAGGCGGTTGACGAGGTTGGCTTCGGTGCCGACGGCCCATTCGCTGCCCGGTTCGGCGTCGGCAAGGGCTTGGATGATCTGCTGGGTGCTGCCGGAGGCGTCCGCGGCGGCCACGACCTCTCGCGGACATTCCGGGTGGACGATCACGCCGATGCCGGGCCGCTCCGCCCGAACGCGCTCGATCTGCTCGGCCGTGAAGACCTGATGAACGTGACAGTAGCCCTTCCACAGGATGAAGGTCGCACGTTTCACGTCATCGGCCGAGAGGCCACCGTGAGGCAGGTGTGGGTCGTAGACCACGCAGGCATCCTCGCCGTAGCCCATCGCCACCGCGGTGTTGCGCCCAAGATGCTCGTCGGGAATGGTCAGGATCTTCTGCCCGCCGGCGCCGCCCCGGTCGGTCGGTTTCAGGGCCCAGTCGAACACGTTTCGAACGTTGCTGGAGGTGCAGCACGCTCCGCCGGCGCGGGCGGTAACGGCCTTGATGGCGGCCGACGAGTTGACGTAGGTGATCGGGATGACCGTGGCGTCGGTCAACTCGGTCAATTCTTCCAGGGCCGCCGCCGCGGCGGAGGGGTCGGCCATGTCGGCCATGGCGCAGCCGGCGTCGAGGTTGGGCAGGCACACGCGTTGGTGGTCGCCGCTGAGCACGTCGGCGGATTCGGCCATAAAGTGCACGCCACAGAAGACGATGAATTCAGCCTCACGCTGGTCGGCCGCTTGCTGAGACAGCTTGAGGCTGTCGCCGGTGAAGTCGGCGAACTCGATCACCGAATCTCGCTGGTAGTGATGGCCCAGAATGCACAGGCGCGGGCCCAAATCGCCCTTGCGGGCGGCGATCCGCTCGGCAAGTTCGGCGTCGGACAGGTCCGTGTACTTCGCGGGTAGTGGCGGCTGGAACATCCGGCCAGGCTCCTTGTGTGATCGAGTTCTATTCTGCCGTATCGGACGGCTGATTGCGACCCCGCCGGAGCAGCTCGCCCAGTTCGGGCATGCCCATGATCCTAACGGCGATCAGGAACACCGCCACGCCCGCCGCCACGGCCGTCAGCAGCGCCACGGCCGAGCCCAGCCGATCCAAGCCCCAGGTCTTGCCGAGGCCGTCCGTCCATGTGGCGACCGCCCTGAAAGACCACGCCGCCCCGGCCGCCGTGGCGACCGAAGCTACGACCGTCCGCATCAATGACACCCCCACGTTCGCCAAGCCCAGCTGGCCGAGACGGCGGTGCAAGACCGCCACCAGGATCACCGTGTTAAGGCTGGCCGTAATGGCCGTGGCCAAACCGATCGCGGCGCCGACGCGGAGTGTCGCCACCAGCACGACGACCAGCGTGATGTTCAGCGCCGCCAGCACGCACGAAATGCGAAGCGGCGTGCGGGTGTCTTTCATGGCGAAGAACGCCCGCAGCAGAATGTGGTTGCAGAAGTAGGCCCACATACCGAGGCAGTACATCTGCAGGATGGCGGCCACGCGCCCGGCGTTCTCGGCGGTGAACTGGCCGTGCCGGCAGATCACGTCGGCCACGGGCCCCGCCAGGGCCCACAACGCCGCCCCGGCCGGCACGCCCATGAACAGACTCAGTCGCAAGGCCCGATTGGCTGCCCCGCGGAGGTTGGCCATGTCGTTGGCGGTGGCGTATCGGGAGAACAACGGGAACACGGCCGTGGCCAGCGAAATCGCCAACACGCCCAGCGGGAACTGATAGAGACGATTGGCCGCGTAGAGGCAGGTGACGGCGCCCTCTCGCAAGGGGCGTTCCACCTGCCAGCCGAACAGGCTGAGCGTGGGGGCGCTCTCGGTGGCGGTCATGATCAGCGCGTAGAACCGATCGAAGAACGCGCTGAATTGCAGCAGCCCCAGCGGGATCATCATCGGCAGCATCAGCGCCGCAATCCGCCGGGTCTCAGCCAGCACCGGCCGCAATCGCAGAACGGCCGTCAGCTCGGCTCGCGACAGCAGCCACCAGACCCCCGCCACCTGCACCAGGCCGGCAACGATGACCGAACCGGCCACCAGGAACAGCCCGCCCCAGTCGTCCCCCAGGCCGCGAACGTGAACCACCGTCACCGCGGCGATCATCGCCACATTCAGAACGATCGGCGCGAAGGCCGGATACGCGAATCGCCCTTTGCAGTTCAGCGCCGCCGACCCCAGGGCCAACACGCAAATCGTCACCATGAACGGCAGGAGGATCTGCAGCAGATGAATGAGCAATTGCTGATCGCTACTGCCGACTCCCACCAGCAGCCACACGCCCAACATCAGTTCGCCTAGCGCCAACAGGGCCGCCAACACCAGCGCCAGCCAGGCCGCCACGTTGGCCAACACCAGCCGGGCTCTGTCCGGGCCCTCGGTCTTGGCCACCTCCGTGAAGACCGGTACAAACGCCGCCGATAGAGCCCCCTCCCCAAACAGCCGCCGCAAGAGATTGGGCACGGTAAAGGCCGTCCAGAACACGTCCATCCGGAGCGTAGCGCCAAAGGCCCAGATCGCAACGTCGCGCCCAAGCCCCAGCAAGCGAGACAGGATCGTCAGCCCGGCAACCACCTTGGCCGCGCCGAAAAAGTGCTCCCGCTCGTGATGGGCCGATGCATGGTCGACCATGGTCGTAGATTATTGGTCCCGGCCCCACCGCATAGAAGGAAAAACCGCCCGCTCCAACTCCCCGGCGCCGGCTAGAGCAAGCCCTTCAAGTCGGCCACGCCGACCTCGGCCAGCGTCGGAACGATCCGGTCGGCCTGCGTCAACGCCTGGGCCTCGTAGGATGTGGCCACCGCCAGCACCTTCATGCCGATGGACTTGGCCGCCTCGATGCCGGCGGGGGAATCTTCCAGAACAACAGTCCTGACCGCCGCTAGCGGCCGCCCGGTCGCGTCGGACAGTCGCGTCAGCGCCAGGGCGTAGCCTTCCGGATCGGGCTTGCCGAGACGAACATCTTCGGCACAAACCAGCGTTTCGACCAGATCGAAGACCCCGGCCGTCTTGACCGACAGGGCGACTTCGGCTCGCAGGCCCCCGCTGCAAACGGCCATAGGAACGCTGGCAGCGCCGACGGCCCGGAACAGTTCCGCCACGCCGGGCATGGGCTTGAGCCCGTCGTGCATGTGCTGCTGGACCAGGTCGGTCTTGGCGGCGGTCATGGCGGCCAGTTCGTCCTCGCTGAACTCCCGGCCGTTGTCGCGCCCGACGGCGGCGAGGCAGTCGTGGTCGTCGAAACCGAGATAGCGGGCGTAGTAGGCTTCTTCCGTCAGCGGCACGGACTGTTCGGCCAACACCTGCTGGAAACAGACCAAGTGGATGGGCTCGCTGTCGACAATGACGCCGTCGCAATCTGAGATCAGAGCATCCAAGACGCTTTCCTTTCCTCGACAGAGGAAAGCCCTTTTACCCGCCACGGGCGCCGATGACAACGGCCGAGGAGGCCGCGATGTTGGCCCGACAACGTAACTCCTTGCTACCATTTCAACTAAGGCTTTCACCTGATGGGATTTCCCTTGCCAAGCGCCGCTGGGAGTCTAGAATCTACAGTAGAGAAGGGAAGCATTTCCCTTAACAAGTGGGCGACGCCAGGCGTTGCAATCGGGGAGCCGGCTCGCCAGAGCAAATCCGATCGAAAGGGCTTAGCGATGACCGATAATGCGATCGCGGTTTTTCTGGCTGATGATCATGCCATGGTTCGAGAAGGTCTGGCCGCTCTGGTGGCCCGAGAGGACGACCTGCACATCGTTGGCCAGTGCGGTGAAGGCCTGAAGGTGGTCGAAGAGGTCCAACGGCTGTGTCCCGACGTGGTCGTTCTGGACATCATGATGCCGGGGCTCAACGGCCTGGACGTCTGCCGCGACCTGACCAAGAAGGTCAAGGGCACGGCGGTGCTGATCCTCAGCATGTACGAGGATGAACAGTTCATCGCCCGGGCGTTGGAATACGGCGCCTCTGGTTATTTGCTGAAGGAATCGGCATCGGAGCAACTAGCCAAAGCCATCCGGGCCGCCGGACGGGGTGAGCATTTCCTGGGCCCGGGCATCCCGCGGACGGTCCTGGACCACATGAGCGACCATCAAGACCCCTACGAGTCGCTGACCACCCGCGAACGGCAGGTGCTTCAGTGCGTGGCCGAGGGCAAGACCAATCGCCAGATCGCCGAACAGCTTGGCCTGGCGGTCAAGACCGTCGACACGCACCGCATGCGGCTGATGCGGAAGCTGAACATCCACGACCAGACGAATCTGGTTAAGTTCGCTGTCCGGCGGGGGTTGGTGTCGCTGCACTAGTCGGGCGGGCCCAATCGGGGGCGTGTCGGGATGGGGCCAATCGGTCAATCCGCACCTCAATTCTGACCTCTCTGAGTCCGAATTCATAAGTGCCGCTTCTGCCAGGTCTCTCTACACACATCAAGGCCTGGCCGCCGGCGAAACGAAAGGTCTGATCTTTGGGCTCGCTGAAACTGACGTCACCGGGCATTCTGCTGATCCTGGCGGTAGTCGCCGTAGCGGGCATCTTCTTCCTGGACATGTGCTACCTACAGCCCCACATGGAGAAGATCCAGGTAGTGGCCCTTGGGGAGCAGGCCGCCCAGATCGATCAGGGGGTGGTCCAGGCCCTTCACAACGAACGAACCCGCCTGGCTCAGGCGCTTCGGCTTACGGAGCTGGCCGATCGCCCCACGGATCAGCAGTGCCGCGACATCGCTGACCTGGCCGGAGCAGAGGTCGCCTGGACCACCGATACCTCGGCGCCACAAGAGGGCGGGGCGGCATCCCCGCACGCATCAGCGGCCGGAGGCCTGGCCCAGATCGGCGGCCAAGCCGTGGTCTTTGCCGGGCGTGCCCTGCCCGCCGGCGAGCACGGCCCCTCCGCGTGGATGTGGCTGGCCAGCCCGGTCGAGGACGTCTTGCCCGAAGGCGTGGGGGTTGTCCAGGGGCAGATCTCGCCGGCGGGCATTCTCCCGGCGGCCCGCCCGGATCACCAAATGTGGTGGGTCCGGAACGATGCAATCCTGGCGGTCTCCTGGCCTGCGGTGGGTTCGGCCGGCGAGGACCTGGGACACTTCCAAGCCACCGTACCGGTCCGCCAGATCCATCGGCAGGCGGTGACCTCTCGCAGGATCGTACTGATCGTATTGGCGTTATCGGTGGGATTGGCCTCTCTGATCATCCTCGGCGTCCACGCCCTGGTGGCCGGGCCTAACTATCGTTTGTTGAAGCGGCTGAAGGACCTTAGCTACGGCGACGTCCCCAAGGACCTGACCCACCACCTCCACGGCGAGTCCCTGGCGCTGGCCCGTCACCTCGAAGCCGCCTTCGATCATCTGGCCGAAATGTCACGGACCGACGAATTGACCGGCCTGGCCAATCGCCGGTACTTCACCGAAGTGCTCGAGGCCTTCTACGTGCAGGCCAGGCGATACAATCGTCCGCTGTCGCTGATCGTGCTGGACGTCGACTTCTTCAAGGCCGTCAACGATTCCGCCGGGCACCAAGCCGGCGACGACTTGCTCAAGATTATCGCCAAGGCCCTGGACGACGCCTGCCGCCAAGCCGACATGGCCGCCCGCCTGGGCGGTGACGAGTTCGCCGTCCTCCTGCCCGAGACCACCTGCCACGACGCCGAAGCCCTCGCCGAGCGTATTCGCCGGACCATCTGCGGCCGCGAGGTGCGGGTCGGGTCGCTCGTCCTTCAGACCTCGGTATCCATGGGGTTGACCGACCTAAACGTCAGCGGCGTCAACACCGCCGACGCCATGCAAGCCGCCGCCGACCGCGCCCTCTATCAGGCCAAGGAACAAGGCCGGAACCGCCTGGTCAAGGCCCAGGACGTCAACGGCCTGGCCCCCTCGGCCGAGCATGGCGACCGACAGGTCAGTCGGCTGTGCAAGAAACTGGCCGGCCTCGACGGCCAGTTCAAGGGCCTGTTTCTCAATGCCATGTCGGAGGTGGTCGAGGTCCTCGAGGCCCGCAATCCTCACATGGCCGACCACGCCCAGAAGGTCCAGCGGTACGCGGCCTTGCTGGCCCGGGAGATCAAGTTGGCCGACCGCGTGGTCAATCATATCGAGACCGCCGCGATGCTTCACGACATCGGCATGCTGACCTTGCCCGACAGCCTGGTGGCCTGCCAGGGACGATTGAGCGACGAGCAGACCCGCCTGCTCCGCCAACATCCGGTCATTTCGGCCCGGTTGATGGAGGGCATGGCCTTTCTGGAGCAAGAGACGCCCGCGGTCCGTCACCATCACGAGCGATACGACGGCCAAGGTTACCCGGACGGACTGGCCGGAGCGGCGATCCCCCTGCCGGCCCGGATTCTGTGCATTGCCGACGCCTTCGATGCCATGACCACCTCGCGCCCGTGGCGAAAAGCCATGAGCGCCGATGACGCCCTGGCCGAACTGCATCGGTCCGCCGGCTCGCACTTCGACCCGGCCTTGGTCGAGGCCTTCGTGGCCCTGGCCGAACGCCACGGGCCCTCGTTCTGCCACGTCGACGACTATCGGGCGACGACCACGTCATAAGTAGACTCATCCTCCCTCCGGTCCGCCTCGGACCCGCTGTTTTGCCCTGGACCGACAAACCCGTTGCAAACTATTCTGCAGGTACTTAGATTAGTCACCCGAATGAATCTCGGGCGATCGCCAGGCCGGCGAGAAAGGTTGGTCACGTGGGCGACGTTTCACCAGACGTTCGCCAGGAAGTTCGTCGCTTCGTCGGAGCCATGACGAGCGAAGAGCGTATGCTCGTTGTGCTCCGCCACGAATTGTACGACGGCAGTTGGGACGAAATGGAGAAGGACCTCCGGGCCCGCCTGGAAGGCCGACCGTATATCTTCAAACTCGCCCACCGAATTGCCGACGACCTGGAGCGCATCGGGCGCCTGCGAGACTTCGAACGATCGGTCGGCGTCGATTTGACGGACCATGTGGACGTCGAGCCATGACCCCCGAGCCGAACCGGCCGTGGGGATCGGCCAGCAAGAGGAGTGAATCCATGCGAGCTCTGGCGATGTGGTTGATGTTGATAGCGTGCCTGGTTGTCATCGGCTGCGAAGAAACCCCCGGCACGGTGGTGCTGCAACCGGTCGAACCGGCCGGACACGTAACCACCCAGGAGGTCGGGCCCGCCTCCTACGATTCCACCTCGGACGCCCCGACCGCCGAGCCCCCGGTGGTAATCATCCCCGAAGAGGACATCGCCGCAGCCGGGCTGAAGTACTACTGGAGCCACGGCCTGGATCTCTACCCCGGCGAGACCGTCGAGCGCATGGTCCAACTCGACGAGAACCTCTACTGCCTGACCAACGATAACTACTTGCTGACCGTCGCGGCCAAGACCGGCGTGCCGACCTGGCGACACCAGATCGCCGAACCGGGGCTGACCGTTTACGAGCCCGTCCACGCCGACGAGGTCCCCTTGCCCGACAACGTGGTCGGCATCGACGGTATCTTGGACCCCAAGACCATCGAAGACGTCATTCCCTTCGACCTGGTCATGATCAACACCCTGACCGGCCTGATGGTGTTCGATCGCACCACGGGGCGGGTCGTGCGCACGCCCGCGCAGATCCCCTTTACCTTCGCGGCCAATACCGGCGGATCCACAGACGGCGCGAACTTCTTCGTGGCGTCCTCGGGCGGCGAGATCGCCGCGATCCGGTTGGCCGAGGGCATTTCCGCCTGGGAAATCGTCAATGACGATCTGGTGACGGCGCCGCCGGGGTACTACAACAACTTCGTCTACGTCGGAGGCGAGAACAACCTGTTCTTCGCGATCCAACTGACCCCCATCCATAAGGTCGTCTGGAGCCAGGCCACCGGCGGACCGATCACGACGACCTTCTACGTGGGCCCGCGCGGAGCCTTCGTGCCCTGCGAAGACATGCGCATCTACGCCTTCGATCCCCTCAGCGGCGCGCCCCTGTGGGAAGAGCCTTTCTCCGCCCGCGGCGCCTGCCGTCAGCCCATTCAGGTGGCCGAGAGCACCGTCTTCCAGTACGCCGATAGTGACCGCCTCTACGCGATTAATCTGTTCACCGGCAAGGAGCGATGGAACATGCCCGACGGCCGACGGGTCCTGGCCGTCATCGATGAAGACGTCTACGTGCTCGACAAGAATAAGATCCTGCACGTCGTCAATGAAACCACCGGTGAGATCAAGGTCTCCGTGTCATTAGCGGACTTCGACCTGTTCGTCCGGAACACCACCGCGCCGGCCCTGTTTATCGGCACGAAAGACGGTCAGCTTCGTTGCCTCCGTCCGATCGACGCCGAACCCTTGACCGCTGAAATGCTGCGAGCCACACCGAGGCCGCGATAACACGAGTAAGACTGGGACGATTCACACCTCAAAGGAGAGATCGCCATGGAAGGTGTCACCATTCGGCGTGCGTTGATCAGCGTCTTCGATAAGACCGGCATCGCCGAGTTCGCCAAGGCCCTGGCCGACCAGGGAACGCAGATCATCTCATCGGGCGGAACCGCCAAGGCCATCGCCGCCGCCGGCGTCGAGGTCACCGATGTGGCCGAATGGACCGGCTACCCGGCCATGCTCGGTCATCGCGTGGTCACGCTGCACCCGAAGGTCCACGGAGCGATCCTGGCCCTGCGCGACGACCCCGACCACCTCGCCGACATCGAGAAGTACGAACTGCAGCCGCTCGACCTGGTCTGCGTGAGCCTATACCCGTTCGAGGACGCCATCGCCAAGGACGGCTGCACCCTCGCCGACGCCGTCGAAATGATCGACATCGGCGGGCCCACCCTGATTCGGGCCTCAGCCAAGAACCACAAGTTCGTCACCGTGGTGACCAGCCCCGATCAGTACGAGCAGGTGCTCTCGGAAATGGCCGCCAACGATGGGGCCGTCAGCTTCGAAACGCGGCAGGCGTTCGCCCACCAGGCCTTCGCCCTGACGTGCCACTACGATACGGTTATCAGCCGCTATCTGGCCGACCAGACCGGTCAGGACTTCCCCGATCGGATGGCCTTCAGCTTCACCAAGGTGGCCGACCTCCGCTACGGCGAGAACCCGCACCAACGCGGCGCGTTCTATGTCAGCCCGGACGCCGCCGAGCCCTGCATCGGCCGAGCCAAGCTGCTGGGCGGCAAGCCCATCAGCTACAACAACTACTTCGACGCCAACGGCGCCCTGGAACTGGTCAAGGATTTCGACCAACCTGCGGTGGCCATCATCAAGCACGCCAACCCGGCCGGTTGCGCGGTCGATGACGACCTGGCCGAAGCCTACCGCAAAGCCTACTTCGGCGACGTCAACGCCGCGATGGGCGGCATCATCGCCGTCAACCGGCCCGTCACCGAAGACCTCGCCGCCGCCATCGTCGAAACCTACCAGCGATGGGGCAAGGCCGCCGGCGCGGGCGGCTTCTACGCCGAAATCGTCGCCGCACCGAGCTTCGAAGGCGACGCCGTCAAGATCATCCAGGCCCGCAAGGGCTGGGGGCCTGAAGTGCGTCTCTTGGAAGTGGGCCCCCTGACGGGCACGACCAATTCTGAGAAATTCATCAAGTACGTCGTCGGCGGCGCCATCATTCAGGACCGCGACCTGCTGGGCTGCAATGAGGATGACTGGAAGGTCGTCACCAAACGTCAGCCGACCGACCAGGAACTGGCCGACATTCGCTTCGCCTGGATTGTGGCCAAGCACACCAAATCCAACGCCATCGTGCTAGCCAAGGACAACGCCCTGCTCGGGGCCGGCGCCGGCCAAATGAGCCGCGTCAATTCGGCCAGGCTCGCCGGCATGATCGCCGCCCAATACGGCGGCGGCGACGTGGTGGACACCGCCGGCTGCGCGTTGGCCTCGGATGCGTTCTTCCCCTTCCCCGATTCGCTTGACTGGGCCGTCGAAGCCGGCGCCACCGCCGTGATCGAGCCCGGCGGCAGCAAGAAGGATGACGACGTGATCGCCCGAGCCGATGAACTCAACCTAACCATGATCTTCACCGGCGCCAGGCACTTTAATCATTGATGCTTGGGCGCCATGCCCACCCTCGCGTGGGCATGCGATGCCAAGAAGACCCAGCGCGGCGGGGCTCCTGTCCCGCCGCGTTTCTTTGCGCCCTTACCGTTGACTGAGTTCGCAGTAGACGTCGTAGTAATGCAGGGCGTTTTCGAGGGGGATGTTGGCGGGGATGTGGCCGGAAATGCACATGAAGTAGCCGGGGCAGTCGCGGCCGAGATCGATGCAACGCTTCACTTCGGCGCGGATGTCCTCTTTCGTGCCGAACGTCAACGGCCGACAGTCGCCGTTGCCGATCAGGATGTGCGTTCGGCCGAACGTTTCGGTCATGTATTTCAGATCGGTGAAGCACTCGAACCAGAAGCCCGCATTGCCGCAGGCGGCGATGTCTTTGGCGAACTGGGCGTAGTCGCCGTCGCCGGTGAAGAGGATCTTCTTGCCGGCTTCGACGGCCGGGGCCCACATGCGTTTGAAGTTGGGGAAGATGTGGGCGCGGTAGAAGTCCGGATGCAGAAACGCCCCTTCGGTCCAGACGATGTCATCGTGGCAGTAGAGAACGGGGCTCTCACTGTCGGCCGCGGCGTCATAGAACTGTTGGTTCCATTCGGCGTAGCGGTCGCAGAGGCGGCCGAACCCTTCCGGGTCTTCTCCCGCCATGGTCAGCAGCATGTCCCAGCCAAAGATGCAGATCAAGCCGCTCATCAGCGTGGTGTAGATGCCGGTCGTGTTCACGGCATCCGGGAACGCCTCGCGCTGGGAGTGCCACTGATCGTTGAATCGCTTCACGAGTGCCACATGGTCGTGCCGGCCGTAGGTCGCCTCGAAGTCCAGCGCCAGCCCTTCTTCCGGCGACTCGAACGGGCAGCCTACCTCGTCGTA
>CAYRZU010000074.1:0-15829 GCA_964428895.1 uncultured Planctomycetaceae bacterium | reverse complement strand
GACTGTGACTTAGCGTTCACGCACACCTATTCCCAAAGTCGCTGACGTTGAACATATGAGTTCGTGGTCGGGTCCTTCGCCGATTTCTCGCAGATCGTGGTCAGCTACGACGGCGTCAACGGCCTGTCCATCGACGAGGCCGGCGCCCTGCACATTCAGACCGATGTGGGCGAGCTGGTCGACGATGCGCCCTACATCTATCAGATGGTCGACGGCGAGCAGGTGGCGGTTTCGGGCGGCTTTAAGCTGCTGGACGCCAATACCTACACCTTCGAGATCACGGGCGACTACAGCCCGGGGCGTCGGCTGATTATCGACCCCACGCTGGGCTGGAGCACGTACATCGGCGGCGGCGACATGACCGAGGCCTTCGACGTGGTGGTCGATCCCTTTGGCGAAAGCTACGTGGTCGGGCAGAGCACGAGCCCCAACTGGGTGACCGGTTCGTTCGACGGCATCAACGAGGGCGTCTACGACGGCTTCGCGGCCAAGTACAGCGCCACGGGCGTTGTCCTGTGGAGCACCTTCCTGGGCGGCGCCGGTGATGACCGGGCCTTGAGCGTGGATATGGATATGATCACCGGCGAGTTGTACGTGGCCGGCCGGACCTCAAGCCCCGGCTGGCTGACCGGCGGTTACGACACCACCTACAACGGCGCCACCGATGGGTTCCTGATCAACCTTACCGCTGCGGGGGGTTTGCTGAATAACGGCACGTTCTTGGGCGGGTTCTCCGATGACATCGTCCACGACGTGACGGTCGATCAGGGCACGGGTGACTATTTCGTGGCTGGGCAGACGACGAGCCCGACCTGGCTGACCGGCGGCGTCTATGGCGGCAGTAACGACGCCTTCGCCATGCGGTTCGACGTGACCGACGCGTTGATGTGGGACACCTACGTCGGTTCGCCGGGCCAAGAGATTGGCTACGGGATCGAGACCGACGGCGTGACGGCCTACCTGGTCGGTCAGACCACTTTCGGCCCGTTCACTCCGAGCGTGGATGCGTTACTGCAACGGATTGACGTGGCCACGGGTGTCCTGGGCGCCATTGAGTTCATCGCCGGCCCGGGCTATGACGATGCTCGCGCCGTGGCCATCGACACGTTCGGCGGCGGCGTATTCCTGACCGGCTCGACCAGTTCGCCGGGATTGGGCGTTGGCCTCGTGCATGACACCACCTTCGGCGGGGTGATGGACGCCTATGTGGCGGCGTTCGCCCCCGGCCTGGGGCCCACGGGCATCGGGTGGCTAAGCTACCTCGGCGGCGCGGCCTGGGATTCCGGGCGTGACATTGCGTTCGACGGTGTCCCCGGCAACCTGCTGGTCATCGGCGACACCCTCTCGCCGGGCTGGCTGGGTTCCTTTGGCTGGCCCAATGGCGCTTACGACCTGAGCCCCAACGGTAACTTCGACGCATTCGTGTTCTCGATAGACACCGCGGGTACGGCAGTCTGGGGCACGTATCTGGGCGGCCCGGGTGTCGATCGCGGTAACGGCATTGCTGCCGGCCCGTTCGGCGGCGTCTACGCGGTCGGTTCGACCAACGCCGACAGTTGGGTCTCCGGCGGCGCCAACACCACCTTCACCGGCGGCACGATGGGCTATCTGGTCGCACTGGATCAGACCTTACCGGGCTGGCACGTGTTCAGCACCTTCATTGGTGGTGACGGCGAAGACGGCGCTAACGACGTGGCCACCGATTCGCTCGGCAACGTGATCGTAACCGGCTCGACCGCATCGGCGGCCTGGGTTTTCGGTGGGTACGACACGGTCTTTAACGGTGACCTGGACGCCTTCGTGATGAAGTTCGACCCGACCGGGGCGCACCTGTGGAGCACGTTCCTAGGCGGCGCCTATGCCGACACCGGCAACAGCGTGGCGGTCAACCTGGCCCAGGACAGCATCTTCGTGGCTGGGCAGACCTTCTCGGCCGGCTGGGTCTCCGGCGGCTATGACACCACCTTCGACGGCGTGTCGGAGGCGTTCCTGCTGAAGCTCAGCAAGAACGGCGTCCACAAGTGGAGCACGTACCTGGGTGGGGCGAATCTGGACGCTGCCTACGGCGTGACGGCCGACAACCCGCGCAACAACATCTACGTTGTCGGGGAGACGGCTTCGCCCAACTGGACGGTGTTCGGCAACGACACCACCTACAACGGTGGCGGTTCGGACGCCTTCCTGGCGCGGTTCAGCCGCGGTGGGGCGTTCTACTGGAGCACCTACATCGGCGGCAACAAGGTCGATCGGGCCTTTGGCGTCGCGGCCGACAACCGGTTCAACGTCTACGTGGTCGGCGACACCAAGTCGGCCGGCTGGGTCGCCGGCGGCTACGATACGACCTACTCCGACAAGCTCGACGGATTCCTGGCGCGGTATCGAGCCAACGGCAACTTCAAGTGGAGCACCTACCTGGGCGACGACAAGAACGATTCGGCCCGGGACGTGACGGTCGACGCCCGACGGAAGATCCTGGTCACCGGCTACACCAAGTCGGACGGCTGGGTGACCGGCGGCTTCGACACCACCCGCAACGGCGGCATCGACGCGTTCGTGTCCAAGTTCAACAAGAACAGCACGCACGTGTGGAGCACCTACGTTGGCGGCAGTGGCGATGACAGAGGCTTCGGCATCGTGACCGATTCGACTCGCAAGGTCTTCATCACCGGTGAGACCGACGCTGGTGGCTGGGCCTTTGGCGGCCCGGACATCACCCACAATGGCGGCACCGATGGGTTCGTGTTCGCTCTGCGGCGTAACAGCGTCCCGCTGTGGGGCACCTACCTCGGTGGCGCCGGCGACGACGCCGGTTACGGCATCGCGGTCGATGCGGCCGACCAGTTGTTCGCGGTCGGGCAGACCGAGAGCCCGGGCTGGCTGTCCGGCGGCTTCGACGACACCCTGACCGGGCTGTCCGACGGGTACCTGGTCCAGATCGTCTAGACGCTTAGCGTAACAATCGCACGCGGGTGGCCCTGCAACACCAGGGCCGCCCGCTTTCATGCGCGATGAACGCTTGTCAACGTCCCGGGGGCTGCCCACAATGGGCCGCCATGATGACACTGACCTTGAAAGACGTAGGCGATGCGGCCGGGGGTGTGGTGGCCGGAGCGCTTCAGGCGGCCGGTTTCACGCCCGCCGCGGCGGGGGCGCGGACGGAGCTGTTTGCCAAGGCGGCGGCCGAGTTGACCGCCCGAGGGTTGGCCGGCGAGACGGCCGTGTTGGCACGATTCGTGCCCGGGCGCATTGAAGTGCTGGGCAAGCATACCGACTACGCCGGCGGGCGGAGCCTGCTGGCGGCGGTCGAGCGAGGGTTCTGCATGGTCGCGGCCCCGCGGGACGACCGACGCGTTCGCGTTTCCTCCTGCGACGTGGCGGACCTGGCCGAGTTTGAGATCGACCCGGGCCTTCAGCCCACGATCGGCCATTGGTCCAACTACCCGATGACGGTGGCCCGGCGGATCGCCCGCAACTTCGCCGGCGATTTGCGTGGGGCGGAGATGGCCGTCGCCAGCGACCTGCCGATTGCGTCGGGCATGAGCTCCTCCAGCGCCCTGATGGTGACGGTGTTCCTGACGCTGTCGGACATCAACGGCCTGGCCGAGCGCGACGAGTACACCTCCAACATCCACTCCCCGGAAGAACTGGCCGGTTACCTCGGCACGGTCGAGAACGGCCAGACCTTCGGCACGCTGGCCGGCGACGCCGGCGTAGGCACCTTTGGCGGCAGCGAGGACCACACCGCTATGTTGTGCTGCCAGGCGGGCAAGCTGAGTGTGTACTCCTTCTGTCCGGTCGTCCATGAACGAAATGTGGCGTTACCGACGGGCTTCACCTTCGCGGTCGGCTCGAGCGGCGTCGCGGCCGAGAAGACCGGCGACGCCCGGGAGAAGTTCAACCGCCTGTCACGCCTGACCGTGGCGGTCGCGGAGGTCTGGCGCCAAGCAACGGGCCGCGACGACCCGCACATGGCCGCGGCGGTCGCCAGCAGCGCCGACGGCGTTGACCGTGTCCGCGAGGTCATTCAATCCGCTCAGCACGAAGAGTTCTCTCCGGCGGAGTTGTCGGACCGATTCGAGCAGTTCTATGCCGAGGCAGTGGAAATCATTCCCGCCGCGGCCGAGGCGCTGGCGGCGGGCGATCTGGCGGCATTCGGCGAATTGATCGACCGTTCGCAGCACTTAACCGAAACGCAACTGAAGAACCAGGTGGCCGAGCAGGTGTGCCTGGCCCGGACGGCCCGGCAGCTCGGGGCGGCCGGGGCGTCGGCGTTTGGGGCGGGCTTTGGGGGCAGTGTGTGGGCGTTGGTGGCTGAAGACGACGCCGAGGCATTCCTGGCCCGCTGGGCGCAGGCCTATCACGCGGAGTTTCCCCAGCACGAGGGGCGATCGGCGTTCTTCCGGACGGCGCCGGCCCCGGCGACATTGGGGATTTCGAGCGTCTGAGTGGCCGACCCGGAGGGGGCAAACGCACACTGGGCTTGTTCGGTTTCGGTTCTGGCGGTATACTAGTATGTTCTGTTGGCCGCCCGGATCTGCAAGGAGGCCCCGGGCCCATTGAGCTGCCGAACGCGCCGCCTTTCGTCATCTGAGAACCGCTTATGTCGGCCAGACGATCTCACATCGAGCCATCCCGGCCTTGTTTCGAGGCCCTGGAACCCCGTCTGTTTCTGGACGCCCAAGTGGTCGGAGAGGTCGGGCAGGTGGCGGTCACCCACTTGGCGGTTCAAGTGGACCTCTCACAGAGCTACACCAACCCCGTGGTTTTCGCCACGCGACAGCACTCGGTCGGGCCCCATCAGACCATCGCGCGGGTGTTCAACGTCAAGAGCAACCGGTTCAACGTCCGCCTGGTGGAGGCCCCGAACCTCGACGGCATCCACATGTCCGAGACCGTCAGCTACTTGGTGGTCGAAGCCGGCACGTGGAATCTGGCCGACGGCACGCGCATTGAGGTTGGGCGGAAGGCCACCGGCGCCACGGTTACCAGCAGCACCCCGCCGCGATGGGCTCGGATCAGGTTCTTGCAGTCCTTCAGCACGGCGCCCACCATCATCACGCAGGTCCAGACCGCGGTCAATTGGACGGCGGACTACAAGTATGTGGACGTTCGTCAGCACAGCAAGGGGACCTCGGACTTCTTGATGACGATGCAGCATGCCGATTCGATTACCGACGGCCACGGCGTGGAGACCATCGGCTATCTGGCCGTTGAGCCCGGCTCGGGCACCTGGAGCGGGCATACCTTTGACGCTATCGCCACCGGTCGCGGTACGACCTCGGGGTGGGGCGAGGTCAGCTTGGGCAGCAGCTTCACCGAGACCCCCAACGTCTTTGGCGGCCTGGGCAGCAAATACGGCGGGGACGGCGCGCATTTGCGGATCCGGAGCATCGACGCCGATTCCTTCCTGGGCCAGTCCCGGGAAGATAGCTCCGTGGACGCCGAACTCGACCACCTGGCCGAGACCGTGGACGTGTTGGCCAT
This sequence comes from uncultured Planctomycetaceae bacterium, assembly GCA_964428895.1. Taxonomy (GTDB): domain Bacteria; phylum Planctomycetota; class Phycisphaerae; order SM23-33; family SM23-33; genus HyVt-337. The sequence goes on along the minus strand of CAYRZU010000074.1, from coordinate 10,345 downwards.
TCAGGGCACGGGGCCGTTGTCGGTGGACATCACCGCCGCCGAGACGCCCGTGGCCCAATCGAACCGAACCGTCTACACCGGCAGCCAATACACGGTCCGGATGGTCGACGTCAGCACCTTCAACGACTTGACCCGTTTTACGCTTCGCGTAATGAACACCACGGGCCTGGCCGGCTATGACGCGGGGACTTTCGACGGCGTTTACTTCGGCTACACCGGCATCACGGGTCAACTTCATCAGCACTACTCCACCGGCCCGGCCACAACGTCGGCCACCGCTGATAGCGTCTATGCCACCGCCATCGACACTCATTTCCTGGCCAATATCGGCGACATGTTGACGGTCGAGACGCCCACCGAGAGCGTCGACGCCTGGGCCAGTGCCGTTGCTTCCGACGCGACCCCACCGTTCGACGGGTTTGCCACCACCGATTTCGGCCGGGCGCTGACGGGCGTGTTCGCCGTTGACGCCCAGCAGACCTGGGATGTCGCCCAGGTGGTCGCCGCCACCGGCACCAGGCTCAAGCTGAACTTCTTCGTCAGCGGCACGACCGGCGGCGAGGTCATCAGCAAGACCTTCACGGTCTGACGGGCTCGGCCCGGGCGGGGATTTCTTCAGCCTTCCATGGTCATCCGTATCCTAGGGTTAAGGTGAGGCCTGAACAGGCCCACGACGAACAGGGGTATCGACGAGCCCTCCGACTTGCGGTGGATCTATCTCCGGAGAAACGCTTGTGTCTGCCAACCGACCCGACGTCTCGCCCACGCGGCCATGCTTTGAAGCGCTGGAGCCGCGGCTGTTCCTGGACGCCCAGGTAATCGCCGAAGTCGGGCAAGTGGCCGTGAACCATCGGGCGGAGGTGGTCAATCTCAGCCGCACCTACGAGAACCCGGTGGTCTTCGCCACACGCCAGCACGCCCGCGGCAGCCATCAGACCATGGCCCGCGTCTTCAACGTCAAGAGCAACCGGTTCAGCATTCGCCTGGTCGAGGCCCCCAACTGCGACGGCGCCCACATGGAAGAGACCGTCAGCTACTTCGTAATTGAAGCCGGTTCGTGGACGCTCGCCGATGGCACGCGGATCGAAGCGGGCGAGTCCGTCACCGCCGCCACCGTTACGAGCAGCACCGGGCCCCGATGGCGGCCCGTGAACTTCCAGCAGACCTTCACCGCGGCGCCGGTGGTGCTGACCCAGGTCCAGACCGCACGGGATTGGGCCGCCGACCACAAGTTCGTCAACACCCGCCAGCGCGATAAGACCGCCGGCGGGTTCCTCATGACGATGCAGCACGCCGATTCCCAGACCGACCCCCATGGCCGTGAGACCATCGGCTATCTGGCGGTCGAGGCCGGCTCGGGCGCCTGGAGTGGCCATACCTTCAACGCGATCGCGACCGGTCGAGCCACCAGCAACCGGTGGGGACAGGTCAACCTGGGCGACAGCTTCTCCGAAGCCCCGACCGTTTTGGCCGGCCTGGGCAGCAAATACGGGCGCGATAGCGCCCACTTGCGAATGCGGAGCATCGACGCCGATTCCTTCAACGCCCAAGCGCGGGAAGACACCAGCGCCGATGCGGAAGTCGCGCACGGCCGCGAGACGGTGGACGTGCTGGCCATCGAGGGTGTCGGCCAACTGGCCGCCGAGGTCGATGCCTCCGGCCCGCCGGTATCCCAACCGGACCGGACGATCTTCACCGGAGGGCGCTACACCGTGTCCCTGGTCGACGTGGAGACCTTCAGCGGGTTGACCGGCTTTACCGTGCAGGTCCGCAACACCACGGGGCAGGCCGGCTACAACGCCGGCAGCTTCGACGGCGTCTACTTCGGCTACAGCGGCATCAGCGGCCAGTTGCACCAGCACCACGCCGACGGCCTGAGCCCGACCTCGCCGACAGCCGACGGCGCCTACGCCACCGCCATCGACACGCACTTCCTGGCCAACTCAGCCGACATGCTGGTGGTAACCAACCCCAACGAGGATGTTGGCGCTTCGGGCAGTTCCGTCGCGACGGACGCGGCCAGCCCGTTCGATCAGTTCGCGTCGACCAGTTTCGGGACGAATCTGACCGGGGTGTTCGCCGTCGACGCCCAGGCCACTTGGCGCGTGGCCCGCGTGGTGGCTGCGACCGGTTCCCAGGTCCGGTTCGACTTCTTCGTCAGCGGCACGGCCGGCGGAGAGGTCATCAGCGCCACCTTCACGGCGTAAGCCCGGCCTCCAGCCGCGACGGGGCCCGCCGGATGGGGGCATCTACCTAAGTGCTGTTTCAAGAAGGGGATCGGCCTCTACACTTCCTTGACTCCCCGACAACAATCGGGTAGAATAACTGGCCAATTTGGTTGGCTTGCGCAGCCGAAGGGGACGGACGTGTACTAGCCGGCTCGGACAGATTGGGGTGTTCATCCAGATGTTCCTGGAGCGGCTCTGTCGGGCCCTGGTTTGGAGACATCAGACATGCTCAACACATCCAATGCGGTTCATCGACTCAAGAGCTTCTACCGAACGCTTCTGAGCGGCCGCGGGGAGCGGTCGTTAGATCGGCCTGCCGATTCGCTCGCCCGGACGCCCATTTTGGAGCAACTCGAGCCGAGGCTGTTCTTGGCGGTGGACCTTCGGGGCTATGACTGCTATGTGCCGGCAACCATCGGCTGGGGGCAGTCGTTTACGGCGCAAGGGCAGGTCGTCAACTACGGTAGCAGCGCCGTTACCCGGTCGTTCTATCAGAAGTTCTATCTGTCTAACGACCTGAATTGGGGCGACGCCGACGACGTCTACCTGGGCCAATACACCCACAACTCGGACGTCTACGGCTATTCCTACGGCCCGGACTTCAACAAGACACTGACGCTGCCGGCGACGCCGCCGTCCGGGTACAGCTGGATCGGCAACTACTACATCGGCATGGCCACCGACGGCGACAACAACGTCGGCGAGAGCAACGAATACAACAACGGCCCGGGCGATATCGGCTCCACCTATGACTACGATGCGTTCCAGTCTCAAGGGCCTGATCTGATCGGAACGAGCTTTGACTCCGACGAGCCGCTCGTGTGGGGGCAGACCTTCAACGTCGACGGCAAGATCAAGAACCAGGGCGTGGCCCAGGCAGGGACCACCACCGCGAAGTTCTATCTGTCCAGCGACGCCACCATCGCCGGCAGCGATACCTACCTAGGCCAGCGGACCATTCCGGCCCTCGGCGCAGGAGTGACCCATACCTTCAACAATCAGTCCCTGAAGCTACCGGCCAGTCCGCCGTCGGGGTTCACGGGCACCGATGGCGTCTACATCGGCATGATCGTTGACGCCAACAAGGCCGTTGCCGAGAACAGTGAAACCAACAACCGCAACCAGGGCACGGGGACGGACCGGGACTACGTGTCGGTGGTTCAGCCGGCCAACCTGAAGGGCACGTTCTTCGACTCCCAAGAGCCGTTGGCGTGGGGGCAGACCTTCACCGTTGATGGCAAGATCAAGAACGACGGGCCCGCCGCCGCCGGGACATCCACCGTGAAGTTCTACATGTCCAGCGACAACAAGATCAGCGGGAAGGACTACTACCTCGGCGCCCGGACTGTCAGTAGCTTGGCCTCCGGGGCGACCTATACCTTCAGCAATCACTCCCTGGTCTTGCCCAACACACCCCCGACGGGCTTCACCGCCAACGACGGCGTAAACATCGGCATGATCGTTGACGCCAACGGCAACGTGGCCGAGTCCAACGAAGCCAACAACCGCAACCGCGGCAAGGGCCTCGACCGCGATTGGGTCAAGGTGACCATGCCTATCGACCTGGTCGGAGCGGTCTTCGACTCCCAAGAGCCTCTGCAGTGGGGACAGACCTTCAAGGTCTCCGGCGGCATTCGAAACGAGGGCACCGTGGCCGCCGGGGCCTCCACCGTGAAGTTCTATCTGTCCAGCAACGGTGTGATCGATGCCACCGACGTTTATCTCGGCAGTCGCGCGATTCCCGGCATCAATCCGGCCACGAACTACACCTTCGTTAATCAGTCGCTGACCTTGCCCGGAACGCCGCCGGCGGGCTTTACCGCCACGGACGGCGTGAACATCGGCATGATCGTCGACGCCGCCAATACGGTCTCCGAATCCGACGAGACCAACAACAGTAACCGCGGCCTGAATTTCGACCGGGACTGGGCCCGCGTGACGCCACCGCCGGACCTGATCGGAACGAGCTTTGATTCCGAAGAACCCCTGGTCTGGGGACAGACCTTCCGCGTGGCCGGCGCCATCAAGAACCAAGGCGACAACAATGCCGGTACATCGCGGGCGAAGTTCTACCTGTCGGTCAACGGCGTCATCGACACCAGCGACTACTATCTGGGTGATCGTTACGTTCCCGCGATCGCCTCCGGTCAGACCTTCACCTTCGCCAATAAGGCTCTGACGCTTCCGGCTGCCCCTCCGGACGGATTCTCCGCCACCGGCGGCGTGAACATCGGCATGATCGTTGACGCCACTGGCAAGGTCCACGAGGCCAGCGAGACCAACAACCGCAACCGTGGCAAGGGCCTGGACCGCGATTGGTTGATGATCACGGCCGCGGCGCCGGACCTGATCAGCACGTTCCTCAACTCGGATGAGCCCTTGATGTGGGGCCAGACATTCAACGTTGACGGTAAGATCGCCAACCAGGGCAATGCGAACGCCGGAACGTCGACCGCGAAGTTCTACCTGTCCAGCAATGGCGTGATCGACGCCAACGACGAGTATCTGGGTTCGCGGGCCATTCCGGCCATCAACGCCGGACAGACCTACATCTTCAACGATCAGTCGCTGACGCTGCCGGGGACGCCGCCGGCGGGCTTTACCCCGGTTGACGGCGTGAACATCGGCGTTATCGTCGACGCCGACGCCGCCGTCACCGAGTCCAACGAAGCCAACAACCGCAATCGCGGCAAGGGCCTCGACCGCGATTGGGTGCGCGTGGCCCCACCGGCCGACCTGATCGGCACGTTCTTCGATTCCGATGAGCCCCTGCAGTGGGGGCAGACCTTCACGATCGACGGCACCATCACCAACCAGGGCACCGGCGATGCTGTGGCCTCGCGGGTGAAGTTCTACTTGTCCAGCAACGGCGTGATCGGCCGAAACGACGTGTTCCTGGGCTCGTTGGCGGTTCCCGCCATCGTTGCCGGCGGCACGTTTACCTTTACCGATCACTCCCTGACGCTCCCGGCGGCCCCGCCGGCGGGCTTCACCGCCACCGACGGCGTGAACATCGGCATGATCGTCGACGTGAACCGGCAGGTGGTCGAACTGGTCGAGTCCAACAACGCCAACCAAGGCAAGGGCCTCGATCGGGACTGGCTGACGGTAACGGTCTAGCTCAGGTTGAACTGACGAACGTTCCAACGATGCAAAGATGCGGCGCCGTCCTTCGGGGTTGGCGCCGCATTTTCGTTTCCTACAAAGGCCTTCCCAAATGGTTCCGGGCGGTGTAACTAAGGCCTTTCACTTTCGCGAGGACGCCGCATGAAGCCGGAAACCTACGAGATTCTCAACGATCCCGAGTTGATCGCCATTCGTGATGACTACTTCCGTCGCATGCAAGACGTCTATGACGGCTGCAACGACGGTCAGCCTCCCTTCATCCTCTCCGGTCTGACCCCGCCGTGCGAAGTGCCGGAAGGGGCCACCCTCGAAGAGGCCATGCACGTGGGCTTTGACGCAATGGCCACGGAAGCCCATCTGATGCGCGACGAGCGCCTGTTTCGGCCGGTGGCGTCCGGGGCGGAGACTCACGGCCTGGATTGGTCGGATGATTTCTTCCCGTTGCCCAAAGAGCCTGATCCCGTGACCAAGCTGCGACGAATCACGTTGCCGGTCGGCTCGCTGGAACCGCCCGACTTGGACAAGTCTGAGGCGTGGCGGAACATGAAGCGGTCGGCTGAGATCTTCCTGGAAGCCGACGTCAAGTTGCCGCTGTTCACCGCACACGGGGTGACCGGGCCGCTCGTGGAGGCCGTTAGCTTGTACGGCGGCGAGAAGTTCCTGTTGGGGCTGATGGACGATCCCGCCGCCGCCCGCAACGACCTTCAAGTGTTGGCAGATCTTGCGGCCGGTATGCGGAAATGGTTCGTCGACACTATTCCCGAGCAGCAGCTTCAGGGCATCATCCACCGCCTCCGCGGCCAGCCACCGGGTTACGGCCAGATCGATGGCTGCACGCTCCAGTTGGTCGGCCCGGACGTCTATCGCGAGATTGTCGGCCCGCTCGACGATGCGATTCTTGGCGTGTTCCCCAAGGGCGGCATGATCCACATCTGCGGCTACCACACGCACCACATTCCGTTGTGGCGCGAGATGAAGAACCTGAAGGTCCTCCAGCTCTCCGGCGACGCCATGACCGATCTGGCGATCTACCACGAGGGATTGCGGGACGATCAGCTTGTGTTCGTTAGCCCCCATGCCACCATGCTGCTGCCGCAGATCATGGAGATCACCCAAGGCCGGCGCGTGATCTTCGCCCTGTATCCCAAGGACCTCGACAAGGTCGAATCCGAAATCGACGCCTACGGGTTGGTCGGCGCATAGTCTCTTTCGAGTGTGAATGAAGGCAGAGAGGGCAGCTTGCTGAGCGCCGCGGTTACTCCACTAATCCGCCAGGCCGCACGTCTTGTCGATCAGGTCGGCGATCATATCGATGCGTTCGATCTCGCACGGAGCCGACAGTTCGTCCGAGACACCCAGGATCAGGCGCGGAGCGAATAGGTCGATGACCTTCTTGACGAAGTCCATCAGATCGCTGACGGGATAGTTCGGCAGGAAGTAGATCACCGGGATCATGTCCAGGACCACGATGGTGTCACCCACGGCCTCCTTGATGCCTTCCAGTGTCATGTCGCCCATGGGCTCAACGGTCAGGGCCTCCACCGCGTGTAGGCCGGAGTCCATCAGGTAGGGCAGCAGGTGACGGGCATTCCCGTCCCAGTGGCTGTGAACGTAACGGCCGTGCTCGGTCATCAGTTTAGCGATCTTCCGCCACCGCGGCATGCAGTAGCGTTCGAGGATCGGGGGGGGGTGAACTCGTTGGTAGTGTGGTCGCCCAGGTTGAAGATGGGGCAGGGGATTTTGAAGATTTCCGCCAGCCAACGGTCGTCGCGGGCGTGACAGGCGTCGATGTAGGCGTCCATCTCGTCAGGATGATCGGCCAGCAGATACGAGGCATTCAGCAGCCCGGTGTACCCCTTGATCAGATCGGTGTAGCCGTCGGATTGGCAGATAATGCTCGAGGCCGCCCGGTCACCTTGCTCGGCCTCGCTGGCGGCGAAGCCGTCCATGGCGACTTTGTACTGAATGGTCTCGGTCATCTTGGTCAGGACCCGAAGGTCCTCAACGGAGCTGGCCGGGAACTCCTCGATCCGCGAGTTGACGACCACATCGCCTTCCCAGACCTGCTTGGTGACCGTCCGCAGCTCGCCCCAGGGCGTCTCAAGAATACTGGCCACGTGCTGGTGGTCGATTTCCTCGGTGCGATGGCCGAACTCCTCGTCGCGGAATCCTGCCGCACCGCCGGAGACGTTGTAGCGGGGGGAGCAGCGCAGCTCGTCATAGAATTCGAATCGGCCCATCCCTTTGAAGCGGTCGGGCATGCCGTGGTCGCGGTGGTAGTCGTACCACATCTCCAGGCGAGGCTGCCACAGCACCTTGTCGGTCGTGCCCTCGAAGATCGCCAGGTTCAGTTCTTTGCGCGTCATTGAATGTGTCCCTTTGCTGGGTGGCGAGGGGCCTGATCAGCGAGAAGCCTAATCCAACGGTTGCAGCCAGACGTTTCGAAGCTTGTGCGGCCGATCGGCAATCGCGGCTTCGAGAATCTCGAGTCTGGCGGGGCGGATCTTGCGGCTCTTGACGAAGCGGATGTCGTAGTCGCCTACGTTGTCCAGCACCCACCGGACCAGATCGATCGGGTGATAGCTGAAGGTCTTGCAGGTGTTGGGGTTCAGCTCCATCAGAATGTGAGGGCGGGAACTCTTCAGCAGGTTCTCGGCTCCGCGAAGGGCGGCCAGTTCGGCGCCTTCGACGTCGAGCTTGATGGCCTTGACGGGCCGGTCGACCACGTCCTCGATACGAACAGCCGGGACGTTGAACTCCTGCTCGACCTGGAGGTCCTCACGCTTACCGAGCGACACCGAGCCGCTGTCGGCGTCGGCGAACCAGTACATCTTAGTGGTGATGGCGCTATCCCAGACGGCGCAGGCCTTCAGCTCGACGTTGGCCAGGTTATTCAGGTCGAGGGTCTCTTCCAGGCGGGCGGCGGTGGGGGGCATGGGTTCGAAGGCGTACACCTTGCCGGTCGGCCCGACGCAGCGTGAGGCGAACAGCGTCAGGAAGCCCAGGTTGGCGCCGCCGTCGATATAGACATCACCGGGCCCTAGGACGGTTCGCAGAATGCGGCGGAACATCAGCTCGTAGTTGTTGAGGTACATCCACCGCTCGGTCTCGTTGGCGAGGTCCAGGCGCATCTGGTAGGTGCCCTGGATACCGGAATAGACGATCGGCCCGGCGTCGCGGGGAAGAGACTTCTGGGCCCACCGAGCCAGGCGGTTCTTGTACCGGGCCCACGGGGCTGCGTGGTTGAACCAGCGAATCAGTCGTACCGGCGCCTGCATGCGATTCCTCCGCCGGGTGCGCCCGGCGGCATGGGGGTCAGCGAAACGGCTATCGGAGCGGCATTCTAGGGCTCTGCCGGGGCGGGGGCAAGCGAGCTTGTGAGGCCAACTGCGGCGATTGTTTGCGGCCGAGGCGAAGGGCGTTGTCCGACGCAGGGCAGGGCGGTACCATTCGACGATACCCACAGGAGCTCGCCGCCCGTGAGCGACCGACCGGACCTGGCCATCATCATCGTCTCTTGGAACTGCAGCGACGTCCTGGCCGACTGCCTGCGATCGCTGGCCGATGGTGCGCGCAAAGACGCGGATGCCGTGAGCGTCGAGACGGTCGTGGTGGACAACGATTCGGCCGACGGCGCAGCCGACCGGTTACGGCGCGAGTTCCCCGACGTGCAATTGATCGCCAACGATCGGAACGTGGGCTTCGCCGCGGCCAACAACCAAGGCATCGAGGCCACGACCGGCCGATACGTTCTGCTGCTCAACCCCGATACCGTCGTCGCCTCCGGAGCTCTGGTTGTGCTGGTGCGGGCGTTGGAGGCCGACGCGACCATCGGCTGCCTGGGCCCGATGCTGCTCAACGCCGACGGGAGCGGGCAGCCCTCGGTTCGTCAGTTGCCGTCGGTAGCGGCGTTCTGCGATCGCTATACGCCGCTACGGATGCTGAAGGTCTGCAAAGGCGCCTATGACCGCTACAAGATGCGCGACTTCGATTACGACGGGCCCGCCGACGTGCCGTCGCTGGTCGGCGCGGCCATGTGCATGCCCCGCCGCGTATTGGAAGGCGTCGGGCTGATGGACGACGGGTTCTTCCTGTACTTCGAGGAAACCGATCTGTGTCGCCGCATCGCCGAGACCGACCATCGCATCTGCTACACGCCGGCCGCCCGAATCAGGCACATCGGCAACGTCTCCGGCATTCAGAGCGCCCCCACGGTGCTGTATCGACGGAGCCTGCTGAAATACGTGGCCAAGCACGGCGGGCGGCTGGGCGGCCTCAAAGCCCTGGCGCTGCTGGATGGGATGTTCGTCCAGGAGTTGCTGCAGTTGATCTTCTGTCTGCCCATGAGCGGGCTGCTGGGTTTGCTCGGTCAGTGGCGGGCCGCCGCGAAGAAATGGCGGCGAGCGATGTACGCGGGGCGCTTTGTCTTCCGCGACGGTTGGCGGTTGATCTTCGGCCGGTAGCTGGCCGTCACCCGGCCAGAATCCTCTGGATCGGCCGACCCAGAGACGTAAGATAGGCCGGAAGTTCGCGGGCGTAATTCAGTGGTAGAATGCCAGCTTCCCAAGCTTACTGTCACCAGAAACGGGGTCTTGTCTCGCTTGTAAGCCTTTGAATATCAATACCTAGGACACCTTCCTGAAATCGCCTGGCAGGCCCTTCTTCCCATCTTGTTCCCAACATGTTCCCAAAATGACGATGTCCGTTTTGTCCGATAGTATCCCAAGATAGATTCGTAACACATTATGGACAAATAAGTTAGAGTTGGCCAGTAACAAAGGGCGGACATTCCTCGGAGTAGGACGAAGACGGCCTTGCTGTCTGATGAAAAGACTGGCAGCTCCCAGAGCTGGCAGTCGGAAAAGGGACTACCAGCCATGAAAGCTAGCAGTCATTCCGCGCTTTGCCGCCCTGACGTCCTTCCCTATTCTAACCCCCGCTTTTCACTCCCAATGAATTCGCGCGTAAGCAGTAACGCTTTTGCCGCAGCG
>CAYRZU010000073.1:0-16390 GCA_964428895.1 uncultured Planctomycetaceae bacterium | reverse complement strand
CCAGCAGGATGTCCTCTCGCGAGGACCCCGTCGCCTTCATCTTTCTGATGAGCTGAACGAACTGGGTGAGCGGCTCTTCGCCGTCGCCGACCAGGAAGACGTCGACAAACGGCGCCATCGGCTCGGGGCTGTCGGCCAGGGCGTCCCCGCCGACGATGATGGGGTCATCCTCTCCGCGGTCGGCGCTCCGCAGCGGGATGCCCGCCAGGTCCAGCATGGTCAGCACGTTGGTGAGGTTGAGTTCGTACGATAGGCTGAAGCCCACCACATCGGCGTCGGCGACGGCCAGGCGCGACTCCCATCCGAATAGCGGCACGTCCCGCTCTCGCATGACGCGTTCAGCGTCGGGAAGCGGGCAATAGGTGCGGTCGCAGGCGACGCCGTCAGAATCGTTCAGCGCGTGGTAGAGGATTTGGCCGCCCAGGTGGCTGACGCCGACGGTGTAGGCGTCGGGGAAGGCCATCATCACGCGCACGTCGGCCGCCCGGAGGTCCTTGCACCGGGCGTTGGTCTCCAGCCCCACGTACTGGCTCGGCTGGGCGACCGCCGGGAGCACTCGGCGGCTGACAATATCTCGAAGGTCACGCATGGGCAGTTTCGGCCGGGCGTTGCCGACCGCGGGCACGATGGTATCATAGGGCCGACCGCACCACCCGCAAAACGGCGAGCCACGCATGAAATCACTGACCGACTACCTGACCTTCAATACCCGCCGGCAGCGCGAGGCGATCAACATCACCGACGAAGTCGCCGACGTCGTCGCCCGAAGCGGCATCGCCGAAGGGATGGTGCTCGTTTCGGCCATGCACATCACCGCCGGCGTGTTCGTCAACGATGCCGAGGACGGCCTGCTGGCCGACGTGGACGAATGGCTGGAGCATCTGGCCCCGTATCGCGACGACTACCGCCACCACCGAACCGGCGAGACCAACGGCGACGCGCATCTGAAGAATCTGCTGGTCCACCATCAGGTCGTTCTGCCCGTGACGCGAGGCCGACTGGACCTCGGGCCGTGGCAGCAGGTCTATTACGCCGAGTTCGACGGGCGGCGCCCGAAGCGGCTCGTGATCAAAGCTATGGGAGAATAGGGATGACCATTAACTTCGAGTGCGAACACTGCCATCTGATCATCGAGGCTCCCGGATCGGCGGCGGGCAAGAAGGGGAAGTGCCCATTCTGCGGCCTGCCCAATGACGTTCCGCTGGAATCGACCGCCAAGAGAGCGGCGATCGAATTCGACTTCGCTGACGAGGCGCCCGGCGGGGATCAGGCCCCTGACGACCGGCCCGGGGCCGCCGCTCCGGCTTCCGTCGATGGGGGTGACGAAGACGATGATGATATTCTCCCTCTCGCTCCCCTCGATGAGGACGAAGAACGCCATCGCCTCCAACGCGAGCGCGACCTGCTGGCCCAGGAACGCGATCTACTGGCTGACACTAGCGGCGGCGGCGCCGAGGGCGTCGAGCAGAGCGAAGATCGGGACGTCCGGGACTTCTATCCGTTGGTAATTGACTACTGTCGCGACATGTCGGTGGGGCAGCTCGAGCGGGCCCAGGAACACGTTAGCCGCCTGCGCCAATCGCCCGGCCTGGCCAAGGAAGCGGTCGAGCAATTCCTGGCGGGCCAGAAGACAGATGAATTCCTCGACCGGATTCCCCCGCCGGTGGTGGAAGGCTTCCTCAAATCATTGCGGGACGAGCTGAGTTAGACACCCGCGCGCGACCGAAGACGAAGACGGCTGCCGGGGTCCAGCGATCCCGGCAGCCGTGTGTCTGTCATTCGTTTTCGACGCGTCTAGAAGCCGGGCTCTTCGGCCGGATCGTCCTCGTCACTCGGGGCCGTCTCGGCGTCTTCGGCGTCCTCTTCCATCTCCTCCATCATGGCCTGTGTCTGCTCGCCTGAGACCTGCATGCTCGACACGTAGGCATCCCTGATCGTGACGGCGGGCACGTGGAGGCCGGCGTGCATCAGGGGCCCCTCGTTTCGGACAAAGAAGGTGACGGGGGTGTCGGTCTCCATGTACTTCAGCGGGAAGTATTCGGCGCTGCCGGGCTCGTGGGCTTCCATGGCCGCGGCGACCACCTCCCCAAGGTGCTTGACGCTAAACAGGCCCACACACCACGCGTCAGCGGGGACCGACGCCTCGATGGTCTGGGCCACCAGCGGGGCCGCGGCGATCGGGCCCGTGCCGCCGGCGGTCTTGAGGGCTTCGCCCAGCATGGCCTGGCCGCCGCCGAAGGTCATCACGAACGTCTCGTTGGTGGGGGCCGCGACCAGGAGTTCCAACTCCTCCTGGCCGAACAGCACCGTCAGCATCTCGCTGACTTCCGGTTGCATCATGCTTTCGGGCATGCCGACTCGCATCCGGTCCACGGAATGCCCGGCCACCGACAGGGCGTCGGTCTCGTAACTGATGACCCATTCGTCCTCGGGCGTCTCGGCGGCGACCATGGTGTTGATCATGTCTTCCTGCAGGTCAACTTGCTCGGCCGTCAAGGTCCGCAGGGCGGCGGCGTCCTTACATTCATAGACCAACGCCATCGCCATAGCGCCGTCGGCGCCTTCCGGCATGCCGCCGAAGACCATCTGCATGGCGCTGATGTTCTGATAGAACTTCTCGGACATCTCGAAGGACTTGGCCAGAGCTTCCTCCGAGAACTTTTCTCGAAGGGCCGGGTCGGACAGGAACGCCTCCGACATCGAGTGGACCAACGCGGCGGTCTCGGGGTTGTAGGAGACGTCCGAGCCGACCGCCAATACGTAGGGCAGGCTGGGCAGACGATTCAGCAGCGGCTTGTCCGAGGGTTCCTGGACGGCCAACATCTTGCCCCACGCGGAGTCGGCTTTGAAGTTGACCAACTCGTCGACGATCAGGCCGGCCTCACCGACATCCATGCAGAGCGTGACCGAGTCGGTCTGGTCGACCAAGTCACCGTAGAACGTCACATAGCCGGACATGAAGGCGTCCATGTCCATCGGCGGCTGCGGAGCGTCGGGGTCGGCCGCGGCGGCCATGGCGGTCATGTCGTTCATCATGCCGGAGAACATCTCGATGCCTTGCTTGATGATCGGCCCGGAGACGACCATGTTCATGTGCATGGCGACGTCGGCATCCTGGAGGCGGCTCAGTTGGCCCGCCGCCAGCGTGGTCGCCGCCGGCGTTTCGGACGATAGCGCCGCGTTCAGGGCGTCCAGCCGCGGGCTCAGGGCCACGTAGTCGCCCTTGCTCTTGGCGAACATGACCATGCCGCCCTCGTCCATTTCCAGCCGCATTGCATCGCCTTCGGGCGTCAGGGCCAGATGACCGAAGATCGACTCGACGCTCTGGGCGGGCAGGAATATGACCATGGGCAACGAAGCCGCCGCCGGCATCTGGGGATCGTCGTTGCCGGGCATGGTGGCCGGCTCGTCGGCCATGGGCATGGATTCGGGGCCGCCGAAGCCGGCCTTGGCGCCCATCAGCTCGAAGACATCCACGTCGAAGGCGGTCGGGTTGAGCATCACGAGGGCCAGACCGCCTTTGGGGTTAAACCCCTCCCCCAACTGCATGCCGCCCTGGATCATCTCAGCCAGCGTGCCGGGCATGGGCACGGGGGCTTCCAGCGCCTCGACAAAGGCCTGGAAGTCGTCCGAAAGCGTCTGGACGCTGTTGATCACCAGGAATCCGGCGGCGTCGGCGGGCAGGTGCTTGAGGACGGGCTCGATGTCCGGAAACGCCGGTCGCGTTTCGGGCATTGTCGCCGGAGGGGCGACCTGCCCCAGGGCCGGGCCTGCCAGGCTGATCGTTAGTAGCACACACAGGTATCGTCGCACGCGCATGAGAATTCCTTTCATGAGAGCTTGCGTGAATCCCACTGTTCATTAGACGCCGCAAGCGGCGGCCTATTCACGGCGAATATGGTATCGCCGTTCCCGGTCCGGCTGCAAGCGGCCGGCCGAGCGGGCGAGGCGTTTACACCACCCCGCCGCGCGGTGTAGGATGCGGGCCATCGGAAGGGCCGCACATACTACCGGTTGCCAGAGGTCGCCCATGGGACGCCCATCCACGTCAGCGGCATCATCATCGTCCGCCCAGAATGCCTCCCCGCTGGGCCGTGTCATCCTGACCCGCCGGCAGATCAGCCGCCGCGTGGGCCAACTCGCCAAGGAGATATCCGATGGCTATCGCGACCGTCATGTGGTCCTGTTGGGGGTGCTGACCGGAGCGGTGGTGTTCCTGGCCGATCTGGTCCGCCGGCTGGAGCTGTCGGTGGAGATCGGCTTCGTGGGGGTCCGATCCTACCCGGGCAATTCCGTTCGCTCGCGCGGGCCGCGGGTGGTCTTGCCGATCGATTGCGACCTGGCCGGGCAAGACGTGCTGATCGTTGATGACATTCTCGACAGCGGCGGCACGCTGACGACGGTGATGCCGCTGGTCGCCGAGGCCGGGGCCGCCGATGTCCGCTCGTGCGTGATGCTCCGCAAAGCCCGGCCCGATGTGGCCGACCGTATCGAGGCCGACTTTGTCGGCTTCGATGTGCCGGACCTGTTCGTGGTCGGTTACGGGTTGGATTATGACGGCCTCTACCGTCACCTGCCGGACGTACGCGTGCTGGCCGCCTGTGACAGCCCGGCCGGCGCAGGGGAGGGCTCGCCATGAGCCGTTCCCCCCAGCCGGCGGCGGCGCTGATCGACGACATTGCCGTGGAAGACAAGCTCCTGCAAGACGGCGAGATCGTGGTGCTGTCGATCAAACCCAGCCCCTGGTTTGTGGTGTGGATTTCCCTGCCGGTGTTTCTGACCGCCGCGGCGGCTGCGGCCGGGGCGGCGCTGGCCGAACGCTGGGGTCTGCTGACCCACAGCGCGACGGTCTACTGGGCGTGTTCGGCTGCGGCTGCGGCGGCGGCGCGGCTGGTCGTGTCGGTGGGGCAATGGATGTCCGTTCGGTACGTGTTGACCAATCTCCGCGTATTGCGGCTTCGGACCTTCATCAGTGCGGGCGTCTCGGAGCTGCCTCTCAGCAGTCTCACTGAGGCCGCCGTTGCCGCCGGGCCCCCGCAGCGCCTGGTGGGGGTCGGCGATATCGCGTTCCTCGATCGGCAAGGCCGCATCTACGAGGGGCTGTGGGCGTGCGTGACTCGGCCGCGGGATATCTGCCAGGTCGTCAACGAGACCATCCGTCGCTATCGCATGTAGAGCGTCACTTGCCTACGCAGAATCGCGCGAAGATACGCCCCAGCACGTCTTCGGTGACCACCTCGCCGCTGATTTGCCCAAGCTGGGCCAGGGCCCCCCGCACATCGATCGCCGCCAACTCCGCCACGTCTGACACGTGCTCGCAGGCGGCGAGCTTGTCGGAAGCCTGGTCGGCGGCGCCCGCGGCGGCCAGTAAGCATTGCTTCTGGCGGAGATGAAGACCCATCGCGCCGCCGCTTCGACCGGCTGAGACCGTTACATGCTGCTGCAGTTGGTCGATGAAGGTTGCGAGGCCTTCGCCCGTTTCGGCCGAGACGGCCACCGTCGGCCGATCGGTCTGGGCGGCCAGGTCTTGGGTCGCCTTGGCCGCATCGGTCACCAGGTCGGCCTTGTTGGCCAGCACCAGCAGGGGGGCGGTGGTTGTCCGGCGGGCCTCAGCCAGCAGGGCCAGATCATCGGCGTGGTCGCCCGCGGCCAGATCGATCACAAAGCCCACCACGTCGGCTTGGGCCACGGCCTGGCGGGCGGCGCGATGGGCGGCCGCGGCGAGCCCGTCGGCCGGTGGCGCAAAGCCGGCCGCATCCTGCAGGACCACGGTCGTCTCCGGCAGCGCCAGCGGGGCCGACAGCACGTCCCGCGTCGTGCCGGCCATCGCCGAGACGATGGCGCGGTCGGCCCCGGTCAGGGCGTTGACCAGCGAGCTCTTGCCCGCGTTGGGCCTCCCGGCCAACACCACGTGCACGTGACGAGCCTGGTCGGGCATGTCGGCGGCGTCGGTGGCGGCCCGGAGCAACTGGGCGGCCGTGGCTGATAGCTGCTCAGCCAGACTGGCCGGCGACTGCAGGTCGATGTCTTCGTCGGCCAGGTCGATCGATGCTTCGATGGTCGCCAGCGCCTCGGCGCATCCGTCGGCGGCGGTCGAGCACAGCCGATGCAGTCGGCCGCCCAGGGCCGCCATGGCGGCCCGGAGTTGGGCGTCGTCGGCGGCGTTGATGACGTCGGCAACGGCCTCGGCTTCGGACAGGTCGATCCGTCCGGCGAATAGCGCCCGGGCCGTGAATTCGCCGGGCTCGGCCTGGCGGGCCCCCAGATCGATCAGCGCGCCCAGCAAGGCCGTTACGGCCGCCGGCGAACCGGGCAGGTGCAACTCGACCACATCCTGGCGGGTGTAGCTCCGCGGCGCGCGGAACACGTAGGCTCGGGCGGGCAGTTCCATTCCCCCAACCGCGATCAGGCCGCCCGCGCAGCGGAATGGGCCCAGCTCGCCGATCGCCGGTCCGTCGGCGCCGCTGAAGACGGCCTCGGCCAGTTCCGCCGCCCTCGGGCCGGACAGGCGCACGATGGCCCGCGCCGATCCGCCCGCGGCGGTCGAGACGGCTATGATAGTTTGGTCGGTTGGCTGCATGACACTCCGTTCAAATTGGCTGTCCGGAATTGGCCCTTGCGTTGGCCATGGCCCGTCAGCATAATAGACAATCCCGTTGCTTTCAAAACTGCAGAGGACGCGTGAATGGCTCAGTTGCTCGAGGCCTTACTGAAACTTCAGACGATCGAAACGCAGGTGTCCCAGGTCCGCAGCCGCCTGAGGAGCCGCGAGAACGCGGTGAAGGCCCAACAACGGAAGATCGACCAACTCCGCCAGGAGTATGATCAACTCCACGAACGCTTGATGACCAAGCGTAAAGAGGCCGACGAACTCGACTTGGACCTCAAGGCCAAGGAAGAGGAAGTCGCCAAGATGCGGGGCGCCCTCAACGCGGCGAAAACCAACAAGGAATACGCCGCCATCCTCACCGCCATCAACACCTTCCGGGCCGACAACGCCAAGGTGGAAGAGCTCGCCCTGGCAAAAATGACCGAAGCCGACGACGTTCGCGGCGAGGCCGATCAGATCCAGGAGCAACTGACCGCCGAAGAGCAGGTGCTGGCCGGCGTGACCGCCGAAAGCGCCGACGAAGTCGCCCGTCTCAACGGTATGCTCGATGACCTGCTGGCCAAACGCGATGAGGCCGCCGCGGCCGTTCCCGCCGGGCCCCTCGGCATCTTCAACCGAATGGCGGAACGATACGACGGCGAAGCCATGGCCGTCATCGAAACCCAAGGCAAGAAGCCCCCATATGACTACACCTGCGGGGGTTGTTATATGTCTCTGACGGCCGAGCACGTCAACGCGTTGCACGTGGCCGACGAAATCCGCACCTGCGACAACTGCGGGCGGATCCTCTACCTCGACGCCGCCGAGCAGAAGACCAAAGTCTAATGTCGGCTGGGCCCCATCGCTGAAATGAACGTCCGAATCCACATCGATGGCGGTGCGCGCGGCAATCCGGGGCCGGCCGGCGCCGGCGTGGTGATTGTCTCCGCCGATGACGAGTCCGAACTCTACGAGGCGGGGCTGTTCCTCGGCAAGGCCACCAATAATGTCGCCGAGTACAGCGGACTGATCGCGGGCCTTAAGGCCGCCGCCGAGCTCAAGGCCGAGCAGGTCGACTTGTTCAGCGATTCCGAACTGCTGGTCCGCCAGATGACGGGCCAATATCGCGTCAAGAACGCCGGCCTCAAGCCGCTCTACGACGAGGCCAGCCAATTGGCTCGGACCTTCGAACGGTGCGACTACCACCACGTCCGCCGCGAGAACAACACCCTCGCCGATTCGCTGGTCAACATGGCCATCGACTGTGCCGGCGACATCGGCGGCTTCAAAGAGTAGCTCGCAGCCGCTCACTCCCTGTTGGCGCGGGCGGGCCGACGGTACAATGCTCCCGTTGACCTTACGGAGGCGTTCCCCCGTGGCGCGATTGCCCGAACAATTCATTCAGCAGGTCATCCAGGCGACTGACATCGTCGAGTTGATCGGCCAATACGTGGCCCTGGTCAAGAAGGGCCGCGAGTTCAAGGGCCTTTGCCCCTTCCACGACGACCACACCCCGTCCATGAGCGTCTCCCCGGTTAAGCAGATCTACAAGTGCTTCTCCTGCGGCGCCGGCGGCGGGGCCGCCCAGTTCCTGATTGGGTACGAGAAGATGAGCTTCCCCGAGGCCATCCGCCGCCTGGCCGAACAAGCCAATATCCCCATTCCCCGCGAGGCCGAGCAGCGGCAAGCGGCCGAGCCCCACGCCGACAAGACCCTCCTGCAACGCGTGATGAGCTACGCCCAGGAGTTCTACCGACGGCAGTTGCACAGCCCCGCCGGTGAGTCGGCCCTGGCCTACGCCCGCTCCCGCGGGCTGACGGAGGAGTCCATCGAGCGGTTCGGGCTGGGGTTTGCCCCGGACGCGTGGGACGCCCTGGCCACAGCCGCTCGGGCCAAGGGCATCGGCGAACGTTCCCTGGCCGCAGCCGGCCTGGTCGCCCAGCGCGAGCATGGCAACGGATGCTACGACCGCTTCCGCAACCGCCTGACCTTCCCCATCATCGACCTGACCGGCAAGGTGGTCGGCTTCGGCGGGCGGGCGTTGGGCGATGAGCCCGCCAAGTACATCAACAGCCCCGATACACCCCTGTTCGATAAGTCCGGGATGCTGTACGGCATGAACTGGTCGCGCGACGCCGTCCGCGATTCCGGCCAGGCCGTTGTGGTCGAAGGCTACCTCGACACCCTCATTCCCATGCAGGCGGGGGTGGAGAACGTGGTTGCCACCATGGGCACGGCCCTGACCGACCGCCACGTGCGACTGCTCAGCCGGTTCGCGGGCGAAGCGGTGCTGGTCTTCGACGCCGACGTCGCCGGCACGGCCGCGGCCGAGCGGGCCACGGAAGTCTTCATCGCCCAGCGGCTCAACGTGCGCGTGGCCACGATCCCAGCCGGCAAGGACCCGGCCGACTTTATCCTCGCTGAAGGCGGCGAGGCCATGACCCAACTGATCGCCGACGCCCCCGACGCCATGCAATACGCCCTCGACCGTCGCATGGCCGAATACAGCGAGGCCGGCACGCTCGCCGACCGACGGCAGATCATCGAGGACTTCCTGCAGTTCGTGGTCTCCTCGGCCGCGTTCGGCGCCATCGACGAAATCCGCCGCGGGCAATTGGCCCAGCACATCGCTCACATGCTCAACCTCTCGGCCGCCGACCTGCAACAGCAAATGCGGGCCCTGCAGCGCCGCGTGCGACGCCAGCCTACCTACGTCGAGGACGAGCCCGTCGTCATTGAACGCGTTTCCGAAACCGCCCCCCTCTCGGAGCGACATACGCTGGAGGTGCTGCTGGCCGATCCGGAACTGTTCGACACCGCCGGCGAACACATCGACCCGAACGACTTCACCGATCCCCAGATGCAGACCCTCGCGACGCACATCTGGCGGCTGGGCCGGGCCGGCCACCTGCACATGGATGAATTGCTGGCCGCCGAGGAACTCTCCCGCTTCAGTTCGGTGCTGACGGATCTGGCCGCCGAGGGCGAACGCCGAGGCAATTACGAGGAAACCCTTCGCGGCGGCATCGACGACATCCTCCGCCGTCGCCGCCAAGCCGAAGCCGACCAACTCCGCGACGCCGACGACGACGAAGCCCTCCGCAAACTCACCGACCACTATCGCCAAGGCGACCTCCGCCGAAGGCCCAAGATCAGCTAGCCCGTCCCGGCGGCCTTGCAAACCCCTGTCCCCGCCTCCCATAATCGCAGCCCAAGGAGCTTGTGATGAGTGAACTGATAGTCAGCGTGTCCGGCGTGCGTGGCATTGTGGGCCAGAGCCTTACCCCTGAGGTGGCGCGTGAGTTTGGGTCGGCGTTTGCGGCTATGGTCGGCGCGGGCAGCCGTGTGACCATCGCCCGCGATACGCGCACGCACGGCCCGGAGATTCAGGCCGGCGTGGTCGAGGGGCTGATGGCCGGCGGCGTCAGTGTGATCAATCTGGGCGTGGTCAGCACGCCCGGCGCGGCGTTGATGACCAATCGGCTGGATGTGGCCGGTGGCGTCATCATCACCGCCAGCCACAACCCGGCCGAGTACAACGGCATCAAGTTCCTTCAGCCTTCGGGGCCGGCCCTGGCTGCGGCCGACGCCGAAAAGCTCAAGGCCATCTGGCAGGCCAAGGAATTCGCACCGGCCGATACCCCCGGCACGCTGAGCAAGAACGACCGCACCCACGCCGAGCACATCGAAGCGGTCTGCAACGTCACCGACGTGGAGCTGATCCGTTCCAAGAAGTTCACCGTCGTGGTCGACAGCATCAACGGGGCCGGCTGCGCCGTGACTCCCATGTTGTTGGAACAGCTCGGCTGTCAGCTCGTTCACCTCAACGGCGAGCCCAGCGGCGAGTTCGCCCATAAGCCCGAGCCGATCGCCCAGAACCTGACTGACCTGGGCGCCCAGATTCCCGCCGCCGGCGCCCAGGTGGGCTTCGCCCAAGACCCCGACGCCGACCGACTCGTCGTGGTCGACGAAACCGGCGTCTTCATCGGGGAGGAGTACACGCTCGCCCTGGCCACGGCCTTCGTCCTGAGCGGCCGAACCGGCAAGATTGCCACCAACATGGTGACGTCTCGCATGGTCGATGACATTGCGGCCGCCGCCGACTGCTCGGTGGTGCGATCTCCGACCGGCGAGGCCAACGTGGTCGAGGCCATGCAGCGAGAAGGCTGCCTCTTCGGCGGCGAGGGCAACGGTGGGGTGATCGACCCCCGGGTGGTGCCCGTTCGCGATTCGCTGGTCGGCATGGCCATGGTGCTGCAGTTCATGGCCCAGACCGGCAAGAGCGTCAGCGAACTGGTGGCTGACATTCCTCGCTACACCATGCTCAAGGACAAGATGGGGTGCCCCGCCGACCTGGCTGCCAAGGTCGTCGACGCCGCCCGCGAGCGTTTCGCCGCCTTACCGGACGCCCGCGTCGACGAATCGGACGGCCTGCGCGTCGACATCACCGATGGCTGGGTCAGCGTCCGGGCCTCCAACACCGAGCCCATCATCCGCGTGACCACCGAAGCCGCCGACCCCGCCCGCGCCCAAGCCCTGCAGCAGGAACTCCGCGACCTGGCTGAGTCCATTGTTGGGTAGGCTTACACAGAGATCATTCCTACTGGGGCGCCACGGCTTGCTTGCAGGCCGTGTTCCTGCGACTACACAGGTTGCACGCAACCTGTGCCACCCGCCACACCGGGGCTGCGGGTTGTTCTTGTGGGGCCGGCCTGCGTAGAATGCCCCGGACACGCTGCCTCCTTTGGGTAGCCCAGCAGATGGGGAGAA
The DNA here is from genome assembly GCA_964428895.1 of uncultured Planctomycetaceae bacterium. Lineage (GTDB taxonomy): Bacteria > Planctomycetota > Phycisphaerae > SM23-33 > SM23-33 > HyVt-337. Next base: position 5,031 of record CAYRZU010000073.1, on the reverse strand, counting down.
ACTATGTGGCGATTACTCTCACGGGTCGCTTGCGGCCTCTTGGTACTTGTCGCCGGTTGCGCCCAGCCAGACATCTCGCCTGCGCCCATGGATCCCGTTGAGACATTCGATACGAGTGCACTGAAGCCATCAGAGGAGTTGAGGGGCCAAGAGAGCTGCGACCTGATAGCCGAAGCCCTTTCCCAGCGTGGTGTGACACGAGCAGGAATCTACAGCATCACAAAGACCGGTGAGGTCCAGCTGCTTCCCATCGAGATACGTAGGGTTGAGATGGTATCTGCTAACAATGAGAACACGGCCTTCGACGTGACGTTCAGGACATCCGTATTCCCGACAGACTTGGCAGGACGGATGTTCCTGTTCCTGGACGGACGCGCCTACCACATTCCACTGGTGATGGGATCGCCCCATGACAACGGTCACAGCGCCATGCGTCCCTCCTTCCGCGGCGAGGATGTCTACCGGACGCTGGGCAGAGCCTTCACGGTCAACAAGGAGCTTCGCAAACATCCAGGCCACAGGTTTGACGCAACGCTCACCATGAAGAAGGATGTCTACAACCTCGGAGAGGAGCCGGAAGCGCTGTTCAGGATCACGAATACTGGTGATGTTCCCTTCTGGTTTGACATCCGGCTGAGGCAATGGGAGCTGACGGCCACTCGGAATGGTGAGCCGTTTCCGGCACGTGAGGACTACCGCTACCACTTCTTCGCAGACGAGATTGGGCCCGTATGTGATTCGGCCCCCTCTGTCGAACAGGATCAGAGCTGCCAACGGACGGCCAGCCTGAAGAACAGCTACGATTTTCCCAGCCCTGGCTCGTACCGGGTCCAGGCCATCTGTAAAATGTCGATAGGTCTTGTCAATGATGGCGATGGTGGGGCTTTGGAGATATGGGACGAGCCCCTGGAGTTCTGGCTGGAGTTCGTCATTGAGGACAAAGAATAGAAAAGCGCGGCCGGGCGGTGCGCCCGGTCGCGCTTCTGTTTGTCTTGGGGGATGCTCGCCGCTTAGGCCGCGATGGCGGCGGTCTTGCCGAGGCGGCGGAGGCGATCCATCAGGGCCTTGTGGCGGAGGCAGACGGCCGACTCGCTGATGTCGAAGACCTTGGCGATTTCCTTGAACGTCATCTCGTCGCTGTAGTACATCATCAGCAGTTGCTGGTCTTGGGGCCGCAACTTAGACAGCAGCGTGTGGCAGAGGTCCTTGCGGTCGACGCTGACATAGCCGTTCGGGGCGGACGGATCGGGGATATCGGGGGTCAGGGCGCCGAAACTCGGGGCCGGCGTCGTGCGGCGTCGGCTGAGCACGCCGTCCTTACGCATTTCGTCGATGGCCAGGAACATGCCCTTCCGCCATGCGAACTGCGGGAACGGAACGCCGCGTTCGGGCTGATAGGCCTTGGCCGCCAGGGCCAACCCCAGATAGCCGTAGCTCTTGAGGTCTTCGATGGGCACCCAGGTGTAGAGGCGGTGCAGCCGTGCGCCGATGCCATCGGCCAGGGAGACGTGTTCGATTGCGAGAGCTTCCGGATCGTGTGCTTTCTTCTTAGCGGCCATTGTTGTTTCGTTTCCTTTCGAGTCCCAGATCTGCCGGCGAGCGAGCTAGGCAAAATCTGAAAGCTATGAATATACTTAGCTATCATCGTCACATTCTGGAATTCGTGCAATCCGGGGTCCCACTCAAACGGCTGAGTGTCTGGGTGGTTAGGAGCCAATGATCCGAACGGCTTCCAAGAGTGTTAAACTGCGCAAGATATCTGCTTGCGCCGAGTTCTGCAATAAGTCGCGCCAACTTCAGTGTTGACACTCAATATGTTGTGGTCTTGACAGGACAAGACCCATGTATCCTCGGAAGTTGATGACCTGACCGCTCAAGACCATGGGGGTTTCTCCCCAACAGAGGATCCGGAGAAATCGCGTATTTCAGAGTTCGTATGGTGCGGATTTGTGCTTAACGGCATGAATTTGGGTGCGCAGACGTCAAGCCCGGTTGGGAAGGAGGGGTCCTCGGAGCCCGATTTGGGCTAGATGGTGGTCAGGCCGGTCTGGATCGCGTAGCGAACCAGGGAGGCCAGAGACTCGATGCCGCACTTGCGGTAGATGTTGTAGCGGTGGTTCTCGACCGTCTTGGGGCTGATGTGCAGGGCTCGGCCGATTTCCTTGCTGGACAGGCCTTCACACATTAGCTGGACGATCTCGATCTCCCGCTTCGACAGGCCCGGGTCGGGCAGACGGCCGGACTTCCCGTTTTCGACGGCGCCGGAAACATCGCTGACGAGCAGTTCAGCCGCATCGCCGGCCAGGTAGACCTTATTGGCGGCGGCCATGGTGATGGCCTTGACCAACTCGGCCGGATCGGCGTCGAGTTCCACATAGGCCTTCGCGCCGGCCCGAATGGCGGCGTAAACGTAGCCGCGGGTGGATTGCTCAGCCAGGATCACCAACGGCAGGGCCTTGCCAGCCCCGGAAATTGCACTCTCGATGCGGTGGAACGTCGCGAACGGCTCGACGCCGCAGAGGATCTGGATCACCACGTCGGCCCCGTGATCGCGGGAGGCGATCACATCGTGCAGCTCGTGGTCTCCGCCGAAGCTCGCCATCACCTTCACGCCGCGCGTGGCCAGCATCTCCTGCAAGGCCGTCCGCATGATGCGATACCCGCCGACCAGCAGAGCTGACGTTGTCGCCGTCGGTATGGCGACAGTGGCCTTGGTCGTCGGTGATGTTGACGTTTCGTACGCGGACATTGATATGCCTTTGGGGGCGCGTTCCCCGCACAGGCGTTGCGCCACCAAAGGATTGCATCGGCGAATTCGGGCGCAGAACCTTTGTGTTTCTGAGGGATTTACGCCGATTTCGGGTCCGAAGTGGCCGGATTTGGGGTATCCGGCCGCTGCTCAGCCGAGAGGGGGGCTAGTAGGTCTTATAGGCCAAGCCGTTACGGTCGCAGACGGCCTTGAGGGCATCGACGGCGGCGGCGAAAAGTTCCGGCCCGGTGTGCCCCGAGAACTGACCGGCCGCCGCCAGGTGGGGTTCCAGCGTCATGGTGTCGTCGAAGTCGCGCCCGGCCAGGTCGGCGAAGATCGCGTCGAACTGCCCGTCGCCGTCGCCGGCGGGCACGCAGGGGCCCTCGGCGCCGGAAACCTTGTCCTTGATGTGGAAGGAATCGGTCAGCTCGGCCAGGCCCTGGCCCCAACAGTCGTCGAAGGGCTTGAACCCGTCGTTGACGAAATTGGCCGGGTCGAAGATGCCCTTGAGGCGCGGCGACTTGACGGTGGCGAAGATGTCGGCCACACCGTCGGGGCTGGACCCGTAGATGCCGGACTCGTTCTCGTGGTACAGCAGCACGTCCTGGGCGTCGGCCAACTCAGCCATGGCGACCATCCGCTCCATGACCTCGCCTCGCTGGTCGACGACGTCACGGCCGGCGGACGGATAGAAGCTGAACATCCGGATGCGGTCCGTGCCGAAGGCCTTGGCCACGTCGGCCGTGTGCTTGAGCAGTTCCAGGTGCGCGGCGAAGTCGTCGTCGATCGAAATCTTGCCGATTGGCGAGCCGACGCAGGGAACGGTGAAGCCGCGGTCGCCTAAACGGCGCATGTACTCAGCCACCTGATCCAGCGTCATGGACGAGACGTTGATCCCGTCGATGCCGCGGACGTCGATGCACTTAACGCCCTGCGCTTCGCAGGTATCCATCTGGAGGTCAAGGTCCGGGCCGATCTCATCGGCAAACGCGCTGAACGTGATCATGGCGATCTCCTGGCGAGCGGTAGGGCGGCATGATAGCAACGCCCATCGCGCCCCACAAGGCAACTGAGGGGTGGTCAATGTGCGCCCAAGAACGCCCGGCTGAGGCCGGCCGAGCGACGAGGCCGCACTGGACTGGAACCCGTGACCTCCTGCGTGTCGAGCAGCCCAGGCAAGAGGCCTGACAGAGCCACCCAGGCGTGCGGGGCACGCGGCTGTCGTTGACAGATTTCGGCCTCCGCGCGATAATATGTATTCACTTTCTTGGACAAGAGGCGAAGCCGGAGGGCCTCAGGGACGAGCCTAGCGGGGGCGGCATGTCTTCTTTTTGTTCGCCCGTCCTGGCACACATGAGCCTGCCGGCGTGTTGGCTGCATGACGGACCACGTGGTCCAACCACCGGGCAGCAGCAAGAGGCAACGAGATGAGACTCCGACCTTGGACGAAGGCCAAGCCCATTGCGGGCCATCTTCTCTACCTTATCATCGTGCTCGTCCTGTTTGATGTGCTTGTCTTGCGAGGTCTTTTCGGGTTTGGGTACGCGCGTCACTACCAGCAAGCCAACGCGGAGCGATATCCCGCTCCCTATGTGGCGTTCACCGGCAAGCCCAACACGCTGGATCATAACGAACTCGGATTCCGGGCCGTTTCTCTGGCAGAGCCCGGCGTCAGCAGCTTCCGGATCGCTTTCTTCGGCGGATCGACACGCAGGGGAGATCGACAAGAGCACGGGAGTTCTTTCGGGTATTGGCACGTTGAGAAAGGAACATCAGCCCTTCTCTGGATCCTGGAACAGGAGTGTTGCCGACAAGTACTTCGAGACCCTGATGCTGGCCAATCGCGTGGCGCACACGCTCAACTCAGATCGTTTCGGCAGGGCCCGGTTCCTGGCATTCTACCAACCGTACGTGGTGCCGCAGGCCTTCGTTTCGACGCACCATGAAATCCGCGAACGACTGGCCATGATCGAGTACGCGTTCGACGTCTCGTCGGCCTATGAAGCCTTGGGGGAAGACGCCTACTCGGACCATGTTCATGTCAATCAGGAAGCCCGGGATGTCATGGCGGCCTTAATGGCCGAAATCATCGTGTCCAGGTGCGATGCCGGCGAGCGACAGGCCGAACGGCACGTCGCCGCCGAGCCCCCCGCGATTGCCTCTCCACGTCGGGATCCGCCTGGCTGAGCGAGTTGACAGGCGCCCGCGCCATCGGTACAGTATTCGTCCTTCGGGCCGTTAGCTCAGTTGGCTAGAGCGCCTGCTCGACACGCAGGAGGTCA
>CAYRZU010000072.1:3501-16504 GCA_964428895.1 uncultured Planctomycetaceae bacterium | reverse complement strand
CCGAAGGCCTTGTGGATGCAGCGGGCGATTTCCAGGTCCAGCATGGCCTGGGCGGGGCAGAATGTCTTGCCGCCTTCGATGATGCCGACCGGATAGTTGGTCCGACCCGCGGCGAAGCTGGCCATGATCTTGAAGGTCTTCTCGACGGCCGTCTGCAAACCGGGAACCGGGGCGTCGATGTAGCCGGTGCCCATGCCCAGATCAAAGCCGTACCGATCGGCAAAGTGCTGGGCGATCAGGCGATCCTGCAGAATCGCGTTGGGGTTGGCGAACAAGGCGCTGCCGCCGGACATGTCCATCACGCCCGTAATCACGCCGCCGACCACGCGGGCGGCCGGTTCGTAGGCGCGCAGCGCCGTGAAAACGCCCAGCAACTCGGCCGTGCCCATCGCCACGTTGGCAATCGGTGTAACCGGGCTGGACGCGCCCGACAGGGGCATGGGAACGATGGTGCAGGGCAGGCCCTTCTTGGCCAGCGCCATCAGCACCTCGGCGTCCTCTTTCGGTAGCTGCAGCGGGCTGATGGTCTCCTTGGCGGTGATGAAGATCGGGTCGGCTTTGTAGGCCTCCCATCCGCCGCGGATCACACAGCCGATCTCGATCTGAAACTCCAAGCCCTCCAGCGACCAGACCTCGCACGAATACGGCCGTGACGTGTGCTTGGCCACCAGGGCCGAGGTCTTGATGGGCTTGAGGTGCGGCGGGATCTGCTCGCCGTCGTCGGTCCGCATATAGATGACCGGGTTGCCGACGTGGGCGACGTCGGGGATCGCATCGCCCAGGCGCAGCATGGTGACCACGTCGGTGTTGTTGGGCTCGCGGGCGGCCTTTTTCGACCACTCGTAATAGCTGCAGCAGGCGCCACCGAACTTGGCGCGGAGCTTGCCGTCGGTCTTGGAAGAGATCACGCCGTTGATGACCGGCATGGTCACCCCGGCGGCCAGATTGGCCTGCATGCCGGCCAGTGTTTCTTCCACCAGCTCAGCGGGGAACTGGGCGACCTGGGTGCTCTTGTCGACGGTGGCGCCGGCCTTGGCCAGGGCGTCCAGCAGATCGTCGTTGAAGATCTTCAGCCCGGGGTCAGCCAGGAGGGCCAGCGCTGCCGCGTGGATCTGCTCGAGCTGATCGGCTGACAGCTTTCCGATGCCGTCAAAACTCACGACAGCGCCTCCTCGGGGGTCGCTTCCTGGTGGACGACCTTGGCCAGCGCGCCCAGGAATGTCGCCGGGTCGTCGGCCTGGAAGACGTTGCGGCCGAACACCACGCCGCGAGCGCCGGCGGAGACGGCCTCATGGGCCTTCTTCAGCGCGCCCATTTCATCGGTCTTGGAGGCGCCCAGCACTAGAATCGGCACGCCCGCGCCTTCGACGACCTCGGCGAAGCGGTCGCCGGTGTAGAACGTCTTGATGGCGTCGGCGCCGAGTTCGGCGACGATGCGGGCCTGACGCAGCACGGATTCGTGCAGTTGGTCGGCGGGCAGGTTCTCGGCGTCGAGGGGATAGACCTCGCCGATCATGGGGATGCCCACTTCGTTGGCTTCGGCGGCCAGTTCGGCGAACAGGGCCACGTTGTCGCGGTCGAGGGCTTCATCGCCCGACTGCAGGTTGCAGCAGGCCATCACCACGTCGGCGCCCATGGCCATCGCTTCGTCGGCCGAGCTGGTCGCGCAGGTGAACGCCTCCTTGTATTCCCAGGGGAAGCAGTAGCTGGTCGTCCACGTCAGCCGTGCAATGACGGTCGGCGAACCGGGTCGGCCGAAGAAGCTGGCGCTATCGCGCAGCAGGCCGGGGTTCAGCAGAATGCCATCAGCGCCGGCGAGTTTTTCCAACGTGGCCGGCACGTTGGTCAGGCCCGGAATGGGGCCGAACTCGGCGCCATGGTCGACGGCCACCAGGGCCAGATTGCGTTCCTGGCCGAACAGGCGGCCGAGACGGATAGCTTTACCACTCATCGAGAATCTCCTATTGGTTGAAACCGCACATTACAGACGCACGGGCGGCCTGATGCAAGCGATGATCGGCGACTAAACCAGGTCGCTGCCGTACAAGAAATCGTGCTGGACCCGCACCGCGACCTTCTTGCGCTTTGAGGACACGAAGGTGGCTTTGTGTTTGTCGAACTTGACGTCCACCACGCGGCCGAAATCGCGCGGCACGCGGGCCACGCCCTGCAGATATCGCACCACGGTGGGCTTCTTGGGCGACAGCGTCAACGCCGTCGGGAAGCCCGCCTTCTTGATGCAGTTGGCCTTGAGGGAGGGGACTAATCCCTCGGCGAAGAACCCGCAGACGTCTTCCAAGCCCAGGCAGCAGTTCCGCCCGGAGAACGGCGCGCCGTGGTTGCCGTAGTTGGAAATCCAAAACACCGTGGTCGGCAGGACGGCCGGGTCCTTCATCGAGAACCACAGATAGTTGTCCACGGTGTTGACCGCCGCGGTCCAAGCGGGCAGGCCGGTGGGCTTCTTGTGGACGGCCAGCAGGTCGTCGTAGCCCTTGCGGGTCGGGAAGGCGGAGCAATCATCGAACGGCTCGGCTTTGAATCGCAGGGGGACCTTCTTGAGGTCGGTGAACTTCCCTCCCAGCGCGAACGCCTGGTAGACGCCGGCGGCGGGGTTTTCGGTGGGAGTCGGGTTGGTCATGCCGAGCTTGAAATCGCTGGTGGAGACCAACATGGCGCCTTCCTTGTCCGGCAGGGCCAGCGTGGCGTGGTGGCCGACCGGCATGGAGCCGGTGAAGTTCATCATGGAATGGGCGCTGTAGACGACGTTTTCGTTGTCGGCCAGCAGCAGCGCTTTGGCCACTTTGCCCGGGCGGGTCTTGGTGTTCAGCGTGGCGATCATGCCCGTGAACTTGTCGATCCGCTCCAGCGAATGCAGGCGCCAGGTCCTGGTGGCCGGCTCGCCGTGGCAGAAGTACTGCTCGCCCTTGAGCGGATCCGTGTTGGCGCCGAACGGCATACAGAAGAAGTCGCCCCGAAGCGGGACCAGCACGGGGTCGCCGATCTTGAGGCCTTCGCCTTGCCACGGGCTGATGTAGTAGGGGCGAACGGGCTTGGTGGTATTGCGGAAGAACGTTACCGGAGCCATCTGCCCGCCGAGCTTGGTGACCGCCACTTCCACGTTCTTGCTTCGAACGAGCCAGGACGGCTGAGATGCGATGGTCTTGATGGTCGGCTTCATGATGTGATCTCCCGTCTGGACTTTTCGTCTCTAGGGTTCGTCGTCGCCAACGCGGCTGAGCCGCCGATTGTATGGGCCCAACCCCCCGCCCACAACCGCCAGAGCTGAGTTGTCCGGCTGAGAATTGCAGGGATGAAGGCAGATGAACGCGGATAGAAACAGATCAGAAGAAGCGGGGCTGGTCCCGGGCATCTTCCCTGTTCTCTCTTCTTCATCTCATCTGTGTTCATCCCTGTTGATGATGTTAATGACACGAAGAGCCTGTCCAGCCCGGAAGGTGGGTTGACTAAATGGGCGTTCTCGGCGACAATCTCGCAATCGCGCACAACGTTTAGGGGTCGACGTATCCAAACGTTGTGGGAGGACGTGAGCGCCGAAAGGCCGATAGTTCGACGCGTTGCGTGGGTGAATGCCCCCAGCGCCTCGGCTGGAGATAACCAATGCCATTGAGCACAGCCATTGTTGGATACGGTGTGGTCGGCAGGGCGATGCATAAGCTGCTGCCGGAGTCCAAGCTCTACGACGTGGTCGACATTGACGGTGTGGAGATATCCGACCGCCGGACGATCAATCAGTGTGATATCGCATTCGTGTGCGTGCCCACCCCCGAAAGCGCCGACGGCACCTGCGATACGTCCTACGTCGAAGAGGCCGTCGCCTGGCTGGAAACGCCCCTGATCGTGCTCCGCTCGACTGTGCCGCCCGGGACCACCGACGCGCTGTCGGCCCGCTACGATCGGCACATTGTCTTCCAGCCGGAGTACCTCGGCGAGACCGCCGCCCATCCCTTCGAGGACATGACGCGGCGGCAGTTCCTCGTCTTGGGCGGGACCCCCGACGATGTCGCCCGCGTGGCCGACGTCTACAACAAGGTCCACTACTCCGACGTGCAGTATTTCTTCACCGACGCCAAGACCGCCGAAGTCGCCAAGTACATGGAGAACTGCTTCTACGCAGCCAAGGTGACGTTCTGCAACGAGTTCTTCGGCCTGGCCCGAGCGCTCGGGGTGGAATACAACGAGTTGCGAGAAATGTGGCTGGCCGACCCCCGCATCAGCCGCGACCACACTTTTGTCTACCCCGACAAGCGCGGGTTCGACGGCAAGTGCCTGCCCAAGGATCTGGCCGCGATGATTTCGTCCGGCGAAGCCGCCGGCTACGAACCCCAGTTCCTCCGGGCCATCCGTGAAGTCAACGAGGCCTTCAAGGCCGCTTCCGACACCGAGAGCCCCGTCCGCCTCGTTCCGAGAAAGCAGGCCGCCGACGTGGCTGAGGAAGTTAGCTAGCCGCGACCGCACCCAAAACGAACGCCCACGCATTGCGATGCGTGGGCGTTTTTCATTTCCCTGATAGTCGGTGGGCGTCTAGCTGCCGGCCGCTTCGGCCGTGTCGGCCTCTTCGCCGAGCAGGTGGTCTTCCTCGGCCTCTTTGCGCCGATGCTTGTAGATCAGCACCAGGTTTCGGATGTAGATGCCGGAGGGGATCAGCGTCCCCAGCGCGCCGAGGGGCTCGTAACGGCCGAAGGTGAAATACGTCGCCAGCCCCAAGCTGCCGGCCAGGCTAAAATACCAGAACGCCAAGGGCACCACACTCTTGCCCGCTCGCTCCGACGCAATCCACTGGACCACGAACCGGCCGGTGAAGGCCGCCTGGGCGGGCAGGCCCACGAAGATGAACCAGAAATCCTGCATCTTCTCCAGGAGGGTGTTCCACATATCATCAGGCATCGGTTCGCTCCAGTTCGGTTGTTTCGTAAAGCAGGTTGCGCTTCTGCATCCAGCGAATGGCGAAGGTGTCTCGCAGGGCCTTGAAGACGCGGTTCCATACGCCGTACTTGGCCACGCCCGCGGTCCGGGGCCGGTGGTTGACGACGATTTCGGTCACGCGAAAGCCGTTCATCTTGGCCAACGTCGGCAGGAAGCGGTGCAGGCCGTTGAACAGCTTCAGTTTGTCGGTGACTTCCCGCCGGTAGGCCTTGAGACCGCAGGCCGAATCGTGAATGGACTCATGCGTCAGCCAGTTCCGCACGCCGTTGGCGACCTTGGTCGACAGCTTTCGCATCCACGGGTCGTTTCGCTCCTTCCGCCAGCCGTTGACCATGTCCCACTTGCCGCCGGCGAGCAACTCGACCATGCGGGGAATCTCGGCCGGGTCGTTTTGCAGGTCGGAATCCAGTGTGGCCACATACAGCCCTCGCACCGCTCGCAGGCCGGCCTCCAGGGCGGCGGTCTGGCCGGAGCGCTTCCGCTGGGCCAGCACGCGCAGTTGCGGGACGGTCGTCATCAGCTCGCGCAGGAGTTCGCGCGAGCCGTCGTCGCTGCAGTCGTCGACCAGGACGAATTCCCAGCTCTCGCCGGTTCGCTCGGCTGCTGCGGCGACCTCCGAAACCAGCGCGGGAATGTTCTCGACCTCGTTGTAGGCCGGGGCGACCACCGATAAATACACGCTCGGTGTGGCGTCAGTCATGCGATGACCTTTCAGGTTGAGCCTCGGGCAGATTGCGGGCGTAGACCAGCACCGTTCGCCAGCGGCCCTTAGAATAGTTGAATCCCTCGGTGCGTGCGACTTTGATCATGTTGGTCGGCAGGGGACGACGTTGTCGCAGTTCGTCGATTTCTTCGGCCGTCGTAATCAGCAAGGCCGGGCGGCTGTCTTCGGCCCAGGCCGGGATCTGATGCCAGTCGATGTTGTCGATCACCTCAGGCCGGTCCAGGTAGAACAGGAGGCTGGGTTCGTCGAAGTCGCAGGTGACGATCGGCGTACCCGCGTAGCGGGCGTTGAGGTCAGCGGCCAGCGGCTTGGTGAACTGGTGGTTGGCCAGCCGCGGCAGGCAGATGAATCCCATTGTCAGCGAGACAATCAACACGCTTAGCACCAGCACGGCCGCCTTCAGTCGCAGATGCACGAACCGATTGAGCGGGCGTTGGGCCATCGCCATCGCCAGCAGCACCAACCCGCCGGCCAGGCCCGCTTCCATGACGTCTCGCATTTCCGGGAAGCCCAACCCCACCAGAACCGTCATGGCCACCGGCGCGCTGGCTAAGACCAGTCCGCCAAGACCGATCATGATCGCAAAGGTCCGGTCGCCGTGGACGAGCCATGCCCGTTCGCGGCGAGTCAGGTCATCGGAGCGGCTCAATAGGCCGGCCGCCGCCAACGCCAGCGCCGGAAACATCGGCAGGATGTAGTGCGGCAGCTTGGTGGCCACCAGTGACATAATGATGAAGGTCGGCAGAGCCCAGCCGATGATGACTGCTCGGCCCGGCCGGCCACCCACGCGGCCAGCCAGCGCGGCCGAGGCCGAACCGCCCAGCAGCATCGTCCACGGCAGGAAGCCCACGATCAGTACCGGCAGGTAGAAGGGCAAGGTGGGCCAGAACGCGCCGCCGTGGCCCTCCATGGGTGTGAACAGCCGTTGGACGAATTGCTCGTTGACGACCTCCACCAACTTGCCGCCCGTGGCGATGTTGGTCGGAATCGCCCAGGCCAGAATCACGCCCACGCCGATCACCAGCGCCACCAGGATGTGCAGCCAGTAGCGGGCCGTTAGCTTCGAGTCACGCCGGGCCAGCCACCACGAAAGCCCGATGCTCGCCACGATTACCCCCACGCCCACCGGTCCCTTAACCAGCAGCGACGCGCCCCACACGGCGCCGGCCGTCAACGTTCGCCACCATCGGGGGCCCACCAGCAGGTCGTCGACGAATAACGTCATCGCCGCGACCACCGTCAGCAGCAGCACGGCGTCGGTGATCGCCCACGTGCCGGCCATCATCATGATGGTGCTGGTCGCCAGGATCAGCATTGCCCACGCGCCCGACCCGCCCAGCAGGCGGCGCTGGATGCGACACAGCAATAGCAGTGACAGGCCCGTGGCCACAATCGACGGCAAACGAAACGCCAACTCGCTTCGGCCGATCAGCTTGACCGACCCGGCCATCAGCCAATAGATCGCCGGCGGCTTGTGGAGCCGGTACTCGCCGTTGAACGTCGGCTCGGCGAAATTGCCGGAGGCCAACATCTCCGCGGCGGCCTTGGCGTAGCGGGGCTCGTCGCGGTCGAACAGCGCGCACTGCGAGGCCAGCAACATGTAGACGGCGATCACCGCCACTACGATCAGCGCGGCGGTCAGCCACGGGCGGCGTGTCAGGGCGCGGAACTTCCCCTTCCACAGTTTCGCCAGCATCGGCAGCCACGCCGCCGCCACCAGCAACGCCATCGCCGGGCCGAAATTGGTCAAGAAGCTTAGAACGTCCTCGTCATCCCCCAAGACGCCGAAGCAGCCGAGGACTGCCGCGGCGACAGCCAGCCCCAGCCAGCCGGCGCGGTGAAGGCGCCATTTGCTCTTCTGGGCGGGCAGCCAATATCGATCCACCAACGCCTGGGCGATCAGTCCACCCAAGATGCCCACCGCGATGCCGGCCATGGTGTCGGACGCGTAGTGGTAGTTGTGGGCCATCCGGTCGGCGGCCACCACCAACACGACCGGCAACGTTCCCAGCAGTGTCCACCATCTCCGAGCCAGTAAGGGCACGATCAGCGTGGCCGCCACGGCGGCATCGCCGCTGGGAAAAGAGAAGTCCTTGCCGCTGGGGCGAATCCGCCAGATCGCCGGCTTGAGGATCCACACAATCGCCGAGGCCACCAATACCGCCACGATCAAATCCACCGCGGCGCGACGCTTGCCCATCGCCCCCAACGCCAAGGCGATCAGGATGATGGTGTGCCCACCCCCGAATACGTGCATGATGTCCAGGAACTGGTTGAGCATCGGCTTGTGGGCCGTGAACAGCTCGGACCAGTTGCGGTCATGGAACGAGACCGCCACCGCCATGATCGCAAACAGCACGAACAGGAACACGGCGGTCGGGTTCGACCGAGCGGTGCGCTTCGCCGTTGTGGTTAGGGAGGGCATGTATCTGGAGCGTCCGTGCGACCGGTCGGGCTACACGCCCATCCGCACCGGCCTCGTACGCCGCGTAGGATACGCCCGGCGGGCACGCTTGCAAGCGTTTTGGGCGGGCGGGGGCGCCGACTACTCACGACCTTTGGTGATTCGGTCGTCGGCGAAGACGTTGTCGGTGACTTCGCAGGGCATGGAGACTTCCAGCAGCAAGGCCGGGCCGTCGCCGGTGAAGGCGTGGTCGGCGCCGACTGGCACCTTCAGTACCTCGCCGGGCCCCATCATTCGCTCGCGGCCGTCGAACATCATCCGCACCTGGCCCTTAACGATGAAGAATGTCTCGGTCTTGGTGCGATGGTGGTGGAGCGGGCAGGCCTGGCCGTCGAAGACGAACAGGAACTTCCCGCAATAGCCGGCGGCCAATTCATTGGCCACCCAACACTCGATCAGGCCTACGTTGTAGAACTCGCCCAGCCCGCAATCGCACACGATGGGCTCGACCGGCGGCATGGCCAGCCCCCATTCGTCGAGTTGGGTGTTGAAGGCGGCGATCGCTTCGTCGCGAAGCTCGCCCGTGATGCCCTCGGCAAGGGCCTTGTCCAGTTCGTCCATGGGTCACTCCCGTAGGTCCGGGTGCCATGGCCACGCTCGCGTGGCCATGCAGTTCGCTTCCATCCATTGTGCCCGCAACGGCCGGCGTGTTTCACGCGGATTCTCACTCCCCTGCGTATGGCGTCGGCGGTCCAGGTGGCGGTCATGGCGCCACAGCCGGAGTCGCCGCCGACTGACCAGGAAGGAACCGGCGAGCCACTCATCCTCCCCCGCACCATCATCCCGACACACCCAAGATCGGCGTTGGCCTTAGTTCGATAGTTGTCGAATAGTCGAACTAAGACCACCGCCCGGTCTGTATGGGGCCAGAGCCCCGTTGCGACAGTGGGCGGAGGGGTCGGCGAAGGAGGTGCGGGGGCACACGCCGCCGTTATCCATCGCGCGGACACACTCAAGACCGGCGCCGGCCTCAGTTCGAGAGTTGTCGAAATCTCGAACTAAGACCACCGCCCGGAGGCCCGGCCGAATTGGGCTGTGGGGTCCACGTGCGGGCGAGGTGCAGGCATTGCGTTCTACGCGGCGGAACGGGAGCCCCACCGCGCTGCAGCTCCACCGAGAGCGGCAACGGCCTTAGTTCGATAGTTGTTGAATAGTCGAACTAAGATCGCCGCCGGCTCAGATGCGGCCGGGACCCGTTGGGACAGTGGGCGGAGGGTCGGCGAAGGAGGTGCGGCGGCACCCGCCGTTATCCATCGCGCGGACACACTCAAGACCGGCGCCGACCTCAGTTCGATAGTTGTCGAATAATCGAACTACGATCACCGCCCGGCTCAGATGCGGGCGGGACCCGTTGCGGCAGTGGGCGAAGGGGCCGGCGGAAGAGCCAGCTGCGGGGGCACGCAGCCGCCCTCGTCCATTCATCCCGACAGACCCAAGATCGGCGTTGGCCTTAGTTCGATAGTTGTTGAATAGTCGAACTAAGATCGCCGCCGGCTCAGATGCGGCCGGGACCCGTTGGGACAGTGGGCGGAGGGTCGGCGAAGGAGGTGCGGCGGCACCCGCCGTTATCCATCGCGCGGACACACTCAAGACCGGCGCCGACCTCAGTTCGATAGTTGTCGAATAGTCGAACTAAGATCGCCGCGGGCTCAGATGCGGCCGGGGCCCGTTGCGGCGGTGGGCAAAGGGGCCGGCGGAAGAGCCAGCGGGGCGTGTGTCTTGGGGCCCGGCGGCGCCCACCGACATTTCCCTCTTGACCTCCGCGGAGGAGTTGCTATAGTTTGATATATGTCGAACTATCGAAATATCGATCCGGACCGGTTGGCGGGGATGCTGAAGGCGTTGGCAAACCCGACGCGGCTGAAGGTGTTCTTGCGGCTGGTGCAGTGTTGCAGCGGCGGCCGAACGCGGCAGGCGCGGCGGCAGATGCCGGGCGAGCTGTGTGCGTGCGTGGGCGAGCTGGGCGAGAAGCTCAATATCGCCGCGTCGACGCTGTCGCACCACGTGCGGAAGTTGCGGGAGGCCGGGCTGGTCGACATCCAGCGGCACGGCCAGCACATGGTCTGTCGCGTGGCCGAAGCGCCGTTGCGCGAGCTGTCGGAGTTCTTCGGCGGCCTGCCGGCGCTAGGATGTTGCGCCACATGAGCGACGCCCGAGTCAATCCGACCGATGACCCGCCGCCGGCCGAAGAGATCTGCTGCCGCGAGTTGCACGGCGTGGAGGTCCAGCCTGACACGTGTTGCTGCAACGTCGCGGCCCATCCTCGTTGGGTGATCGGCCGCGTCGAGAGTCTGGCCGGCCCGGTACCGCGGATCGCCACCAAGCTAGCCGCCCGCGATCGGCTGGGGACCATGGCCATGCGGCTGGGCATCGGGCGGATGCGCTACAGCGTGTCGCCCGGCCTGTACGCGATCGGCCAGCCCACCCCCGACTCGCCGGTGTTGGTCACTGCCAACTACAAGCTCACGCTGGACGCACTCCGAAAGGAACTGGCCGGCGTTGACGCGTGGATCGTGGTGCTCGACACCAAGGGCATCAACGTTTGGTGCGCCGCGGGCAAGGGCACGTTCGGCACGGACGAGTTAGTCGAGCGCATCGCCGCGAGCGGCCTGGTTGACGCGGTCTCCCATCGCACGGTGATCCTGCCCCAACTGGGCGCGCCCGGGGTGGCCGCCCACGAGGTCAAACAGCGCAGCGGCTTTTCGGTGGTCTACGGGCCGGTCCGCGCTGCGGACATCCCGGCCTTCCTGGCTGCGGCCAACACCGCCACCCAGGAGATGCGCCGCGTGCGATTCCGCTTCGCGGATCGCCTGGCCGTCGTCCCCGTGGAGCTTGTCCACTGGGGCGTGTGGGCGATTGTGATCGCCGCGGCTATGTTCTTCCTGGCCAGCATGACCAAAGACGGGCTCAGCCGCCACTTGATGGCCTCGGCCGGCCTGCGGTCGGCGGGGCTATTGTTGCTGGCGTTCGCCGGCGGGGCGGTGGTGGCGCCACTGATGCTGCCGTGGCTGCCGGGGCGGGCGTTGTCGGCCAAGGGGGTCGTGGTGGGCGTTGCGCTGTCGGCCGTCGCGACGGCCGTTGGCTGGATCCCCCTGGCTAAGGGCGCCGCACTGGTGACCGCCGCTTGGTGGCTACTCATGCCGGCCGTCAGCGCCTTCATGGCGATGGGCTACACCGGCTCGACCACCTATACGTCGCTATCGGGCGTGAAGCGCGAAATGCGGCTGGCCGTGCCGGTGCAGATCATCGCCGCGGCCGTTGGCGTGGGGCTGTGGATTGCGGCCAGGTTCGTTTCGAACACGGCCGCCTGAACGAGGCAAGGGACTCATGGTGCGTTATCTCAAAGACGTTGTGACGTTGGCGTATCAGGTCGACAAGTGCGTAGGCTGCGGCCGCTGCGCCGAGGTCTGCCCGCACGGCGTATTTGCCATGTCGGACGGCCGGGCCAGGATTACCGACCGCGATCTGTGCATGGAATGCGGCGCCTGCGCCCGCAACTGTCCAGCCGAGGCCATCAGCGTCGAGTCCGGCGTGGGCTGCGCGACGGGCATCATCTACGGCGCCCTCGGCATCGCCCGAGACTGCTGCTGCTCCGGCAAGCCCGTTGAAGGCGGCGGAAGCTGTGGCGCCGGCCCCGCCGAAGACGGCGACGACTGCGCCAAAGGTCGTTGCGGGTAGGGGGCGCCAGCCAAGGATGCCCCCGCGCTTTCCCCTCCCACCCGGGCGGACCGCGCATTCGTCGAGGCGCTTCGGCCGCAGTTCGATAGTTCGACATATATCGAACTAAGGCCACCTCGGCGTGGTGGGGGGAGATACCGTTTCGGTGTCGTAGGCCGGGCCGCTTAGGCCGCCACAGCCGACCGGCGCAGATCCCTCCGCCACGCGCGGACTGCGCATTCGTCGAGACGCTTCGGCTGTAGTTCGACAGTTCGACATATATCGAACTGAGGCCACCTCGGCTGGGGTGGGGTATGGGGTGGCTTTGGATCGGCCTATCGGTAGGGGTGGCCAGGGGCGGGTGGGCCCGCGTCGCCCCTTCGCTGACCGTCAGTCGCGCCGACAGAGTGACCAATTGGGTTGAAGGCGCGTAAGGTCTTTGCATATAAGGTTCTTACGGATTCCGTGATTTCTGGAAGGGCTAGTTTTTGTTATAATTCATGGAAAGCGGGGGCATGGAGGTCATGTCTATGGATCATAGTACAGTTTGCGATTGTCAGTTCCGCGATCACTGCTCGACGTTCGCCGATCCGTTGATCCGTGAGGCCCGGAAAGGCCCCGAGGGTCTCGGCTGCACCGGGCAGACCAACGAGTACCGCGCCCACCACTGCCAGGTGTTTGCGTGTTCGTACCTGTCGATGGTCGTCTGCGATGGCTTTCGGCACATGTCTGTTCCGGGGAATAAGGCCCGAGCCAGTTGCTAGCCGGGGTCCGGCGCCACTGGGCGACCTGAGAGGCAGGGGACCACCTGCGCGCCTGGGTTCAACCCGCGCCGTCTCCGCACCGGCTCTGCGCCGACTCCGCGGCGAAAGAGCCCACGAAGCGGGCGGCGGCCTTAGTTCGATAGGTCGGCATATATCGAACTAAGGCCATTTGCTCCGTTTGGGAATTTGCGGGCCCGCTGCGGCGTCCCCGTGGCCCCGTGGCCTCGCGGAGATGCGGCCTGGCTGGCCCGACCGATCGCGCATCCGCGCCGACTGTGCGCCGGCTCCGCGCCGACAACCCTCCAGAAGCGGGTGGTGACCTTAGTTCGATAGTTCGACATATATCGAACTGAGGCCCCCGCCTGGCGGCGCCGCGGGGGGGGGGGGGGGGGCCCGTGGGGGGGGGGGGGGTGGGGGGGGTCGGGGCCTGTGCGCCTTCGCCCCATTGCG
>CAYRZU010000072.1:0-3491 GCA_964428895.1 uncultured Planctomycetaceae bacterium | reverse complement strand
GCGGCGGGGGGCGCCCCGCCCCCCCCCCCCCCGCGCGGCCCCCCCGCCCCCCCCCCCGCCCCCCCGCTTGGGGCGATCTCGGCCTGTGCGCCTTCGCCCCATTGCGGCCTGCTAGTCGCCCGCGCCTTGCCAGGAGTTGCTGAGCACAACGACGTCTTGGAGGACCACCATGTCGGCCGGCCTGGCCAGCTTGGGGGCGACGTTGTCGTTGATCCGCCCGCCGACGATGTCGATTCGAGCATCCGGTGTGGTCAGATTGGTCTTGAATAGCGCCTGGCCGAACCGGTTAACGGTGTTCTCCGTTAGTATGCAGTTGGTCAGGCGAACGCCGGTCGTATCGGTCAGGACGAAGCCGCGGTGCTCCTGATTGTCGAAGAAGCGACAATCACGGAAGGTCAGGCCCTCGCACTGGCGGGCGCTGACAATCCCATACGTGCATTCGGTGATGGTGATCCTGTGGGCCGTCAGATTGCGGACGCCCCTTAAGGTCAGGCCCTCGGTGCCACAACCAAAGAGCGTTGAGGCTTCGATCAGGATGTCGGCGCTGTCGGTGATGGCCACCACCCCGCCGCTGCAATAGCCCGGATCCGGGGCGTGGCCGATCGTCAAATTGCTCAACGTCAGGCCCGAACAGTTCTCAAAGTGCAGGACGTTGGCGTAGGCGTGCGCGGTGACGATGAGAGCCTTGTCAAGGGCCGGGCCTTCGAGCGTGAGGTTCCTGCAGTTGCGAATGACCAACTCGTACTGGTCGGTCAGCGCTTCTTCCCAGCGATAGAACTCGGCCACCCCGCGCTCCAGCCCGTCCAGCCGATACTCCACGCCGGCCCGAAGCTTGAGCGTGCGATTGGGCCCCAGCGCGTCGAGCAGCTCTTGCGCCGAGCCGACCTCGATGACGGCCCTGGCGGCGGTGTCGGCGGCGTTGGAATCGTCGCCCCGGTCCCCACAGCCAACCAAGCAGGCCCCCACGGACACCAACAGAAGGACGAGTCGTTTCATGGCCGGAGCCCTTTCCGTATTTGGACCTTGGACGACTCCGGATTCTACCGGTTCGAGGCCGTTGAGGCCACCGGCCGCCGGGCCGCCATCGGGCGGCTGCAATTGTGAGGGTGCGGGAGAGGATGTCGACTTGACCATACCCAGGGGAATGCTCGAGGGGCAGTGACGTGAGGTTGGCGTTGTATGGCCCGCGCGCAAGGGAGGTGAATGCATTACGTTCTACGCGGCGGGACAGGAGCCCCGCCGCGCTCCCTTTTGGTGGCAGATGGGGACCAGGCATGTGTGAGGCGCCTGAGGCATCTCCGCTGACCTGAGCCACCACCACCGAGAGCGGCGATGGCCTTAGTTCGATAGTTGTCGAAATATCGAACTAAGGCCACGGTCCGGTCGGGGTGTGTTGCGGATTGATTGCGGCGGGGTGTCGTCGCGGCGGATCTGCGACCTGTCCGGCCAGTGGGCCCGGCCAGCGCGAGGTCCTAGTCGTCCGCGTTCTGCCAGGAGTTGTTGGTCTCCGAGACGTCTTGGAGAATCACCATGTCGGCCGGCTTGGCTAGCTGGGGGGCGTTGTTGCCGGTGATCAATCCTCCCCGGATGACGACTTGCCCGTCCGGCGTGGTCAGATTGGTCTTGAACAGCGCTTGGCCGTACTCGCTGACCATGTTATTCGTCATCACGCAGTTGATCAGGCGCACGCCGGTCGTGTCGGCCAATTCGAAGCCGTAGTATTCTTCGTTATCGACGAAGCGACAATCGCGGAAGGTCAGGTCGCTACAGGCCCGGGCGGCTACGATGCCATACGTGCATTCTTTGATGGTGGTCCTGGCGACCAGCAGTCCGCGGACGTTCCGCAAGCTCAGCCCGTCCATCCCACAGCCGAACAGCGTTGCCCCTTCGATAACGACGTCGGCGCCGTCGGTGATAGCGACCACCGCCCCGCTGCAATAGCCCGGGTCAGGCGCGTGGCCCATGGTCAGGTTACTCAGCGTTAGGCCCGAGCAGTTCTCAAAGTGCAGAACGTTGGCGTAGGGGTGGGCCGTGACGATGCGGGCGGTTTCCCCGGCTGCGCCTTCGATCGTGAGATTCTCGCAGTCGCGGACGATCAGCTCGTACTGATCGGCCAGCACTTCTTCCCAGCGATAGAACTCGGCCACGCCGCGCTCGAGCCCGTCCAGCCGATACTCCACATCCGCCCGCAGCTTCAGCGTCCGATTCGGCCCCAGCGCATCCAGCAACTCCTGGGCCGAGCCCACCTCGATGACGGTTCCTTCATCGCAGCCAGCGACAAACAGCCCCGCACATAGCAGCCCAATGACTAGACGATTCATGGTCGCGCCCCTTTCCGGGTCTGGAAGCTTGCGCCCCCGAATTCTACCCCCTTCAGACCGGCCGAGCCAAGGATTGCCCAGGCCCGTAGCGGGCGGTCTAGAAGGCTGGGGACGAACTACGCGCGCTGGACGTGGCGACCCCCGTTCATCTAATCGCACAGGTTTCGCGAAGGAACTCGAGCGTGCCGTAATTGAAGATGGATACGTTGCTGGCATCTTCTCCCGTTGGCCTCGGGACCTGTTGCAGTTGTTTGCGGAATTCCGCACTGTCTTCTCGAAGCTGAAGTCCGTGTGATCGCAGTTCGTCAGCATCGGTGCGCAGTTGGTGGCTCACCAGCTGTATGTTTGTCAAAGCCTGTTCAGTCCTGGCTCCAGTGATCAGATTGTGGACTATGGCCACTACCGCAAGGACTATCGACGCGATAGCGCTGGCCAACCCCAGATGAGATAGTAGGGCCATCGACGAATCATCGATCGTTGTGGAGTACAGCAGAAGCAACAGGCCTCCGATCACGATGAGATAGGCGCAATCACGCTTCTTCATCTGATAGTTGGGCCATGCCATATGCTCAGTCCTTTCTCCGCGACCCCGTTTCCACTGGACAGGGGGGATTGTAGCCTCTTCCGAAGGCGCTTTCGAGCTTGGTCGCGGTTGCAATTGGCCGGGTGTGCGGGGAAGATTTCGGCTTGTCTTTAGCTATGGAGAAACTCGATGGGTAGTGACGTTCGGTTGGCGCTATATGGGCCGCGTGAGTGGCAGGTGTTTCAACGGCAGACGCAGCAGCGCGGGCGCGTGGAGGTGGCGGGGCGGCTGCTAGGGACGGTCACGTCGGTGGAGGTGCGGTTCAAGGGCAAGTCGGCGGCGGGTAAGAAGCTCGACGGCCGTTGGCGCCGGGCGACCATCGACCGCACCACCGGCGGCGTGTCGCTATCGGTCGACCTACCGGCCGGCGGGTGGTATTCGCTGGAAGCCAGGGCGCTGAATCGCGGGAAGACCGTGGCGGAGTGGACGGTCGACAACTTCGGCGTGGGCGAGGTGTTCGTCACGGCCGGTCAATCGAACTCCACCAGTTGCGGGCAATTCGCCACGCAGCAGCGGAGCGGCATGGTCAGTAGCTTCAACGGCACGGCCTGGCAGAAGGCGACCGACCCCATGTGGGGCGCGCACGA
>CAYRZU010000071.1:0-16747 GCA_964428895.1 uncultured Planctomycetaceae bacterium | reverse complement strand
TTCCTTGGCGCCGTCGGCCCGCATCTGGATGTAGTGCCCGGGGCAGATGAACTGGCTCGCCTGCAGCGTGAACACGAACGGATCTTCAGATTCGGTGTAGGGGTCGGGCATGGCGTCGCGGATCGACAGAGCGATGCCCGACTTGTCCTTGAGGACGAAGCTGTAGTGGCCGCCGCGGTCGCGGGCGGCTTGGAAGGCCTCGTTGAGCGGGCCAATCGTATCGGCGTTGATCCCGTCGATGCCGTAGAGGTCCCTGGCCGACAAGGTCAACGGCCGTCCGTAGCCCGTGCTCTCGGCTGCGTGCCAGAAGGGCTCGACGATCTTCCATCGCTCCATCAGGTCCCGCTTGCTGTCGCGAGCGGCGGCCAGCCCCTCATCACTCAGCCCGGCCGAGACCAGGTCGCTCGAAAAGTAATGGGCCAACCATTCCTCAAGAACGTCCGTCTCCTTCGCCCGATCGGCCTCGAAGGGCAAATGCTCGTGGGTGTCGATGATCTTCAGTGATTGGATGTGGTCCAACAGGTCGGTGTAGGTGCTCATCAGAATCTCCTAAGAATGAGCAAACACCTTACCGTTTCCCATGCCTCGCTGCCAGCCGTCCTGGCCTACTGAAGGAGGAGAATTGCGGCACGTATAGCAGAGCTTCGCGCGCTAGCAGCTTCCATCTCGGGCGTCTGTGGCGTCAAACCAGTGACCTCCGGGCTATGAGCGCTTTAGGGGCGTTCCTGTAGGTTACCGGTGCATCTGGAACTAGCGATTCCGTTGCGGCTTACATTATCCGCACCGCCGGTCCGCATACCCCATGAAATCCATATGGTCCAGCCATTGATGTACAACCTGATGCACATCTCTGGCGGCCTGCCTCCGGGCTGTTACCCCGACGAACATAACGGCCCGACAATAGTCTCAGTCTAGCCTTGACATCATGGCCGAAGGGGGTGAACTTGGATGTGTAGTCTGGGGAAGGGTTAGCCCTGGGCTGGAGCACATTCACTTCGTTTTCAAGGGATTCGTTCGCAGTTCCGGTTGCGCCACGGAGGGCCCGGCCCTGCGCGAAAAGGAGAGAGCTATGAAGCAGAAACTGATTTGGGTGGTGTTGGCGTTCGCGCTCGTGGCGATGACGGCAACGACAGGACAGGCGGAGCTCATAGGCCGCACATTCTACCTCGTCGGTGATGCCACTCTTTGGCGAGATGGATCGCCGATTCCCTTTGTCCGAGGCATGGACCTCTTCGACGAGGATGAGATCGAGACGGAACGCTTTTCGGTGGCGGGATTTCTTGTCTACAACGAGGACGGTGACATCGGTGTCGAGGTGAAGATGTTCGGGATGCCGGCCATCACTGGCGGCGACGCCGGGGGCGGGGGCGGCGGCAACGGCTGCGCCGGAGCGCCGGGCGGCAAAGGCAAATCGAAACTCAGACTGAAGAAACGCAAGCGAGGGAAAGGGACTACGAAGCAGGTCGTCCTGGACCTCAGCAAAGGCACGTCAAGTGCAAGGTGAAGAAGCTGAGAAAGGAAAAGGACTTCAAGGTCAAGACGACAGCCGAGGCTTGCGAGGGCAGAGGCACGGAGTTAACAGTGCTGCACGACCCCGAAGGCCAGATGACCGAACTGACCTCCCACGAGGGCAGTGTGCCGTTCGACAACATCGACTACCTGGCGCTGCCCGACGGGTTCTTCACGGATCCCGGCAACAAGGGACCCGACACGCTAGATATGGATGCTGTCATCGACAGCATGGATGACGAGGCGGATCTCGTGGAAGTGCTCGGTGCGGGAAACGCCGTGGACGTGGAGGCCGGTTACTACGCCACGTGCGCAACGGGCAGTGCGCCGGCAGCTCCGCTGCCGGGCATCGCGCCGACACACAGCCTTCCTGGGGGCGAATGCCCCGAGCCGGCGACACTGGGATTGCTGAGCCTGGGCGCCGTTGCCCTGCTAAAGCGGCGACGCTAAGAAGCGGCACCAGTCATCTGTGATGGAACGGCCCTCTGTCTAAGGACAAGGGGTGGTTTCCTTGCGCCGTGCCTTCGGGCTGAGACCCAGGCCCGCTCTCCCACGACGGTCGCGGCCGGTATAATCACGGGACGAAAGGGGCCAGCCATGAGGCGAGCGCTGTTAACGTGTGTCGCTGGGTCCATGCTTATCCTGGGCGGGTGCGCCGAGCCGCCATTGGCCGATCTCGGGCCGGAGAGGACCATCGACCATCCCACCGGGCGGTTGGTGGCCTTCTGGTTGAAGTATGACAAGCAATCGGACAGGCCCATTGTGGTTACCGAGTCTTATGGGGCGCTGCTGGTGTGGATCGGCGGCGAGAAACGGTTCTGCCTCTACGACAACCTACGGAAGCAGACCTTCTCCACCACCGACTACGACGCGTTCCTGGCTGCCCTGGAGCGCCTACCGCGGGACATCGCGATCCAACGGTTCAGCACCTGCACGGTCTCGCGGACCTACGACATGCCGGCCGAGCAGTGGCGACGACTCAAAGACGTCATGGCCGCCCGAAACCAGACCTGGGCCATCAGCCGCGTCAACGGCCTCGACTGCGAAATCATCTGCTACTGCGAATCCGCCGGCTTTCGATTCCCGGAATAGCTTCAGCGTGCGTAGCAGAGCTACGCACCCTACCGGTCTGATTAGGCGCCGTGTCCCCTCAATCCTCTCGGGCGGGCCAGGAGACCTGGGGGCAGAAGCATGGCGGGAGTCCGTCGGGATGATCCGGGGCCGGCCTGAGGGTGACAATTCCCCTTCGGTGACCGGTCGGTTTCCAGTGGCCAACAAGATGGGCTTTGCCGGTCATGGCGCGGACATGGTCGGGGGAATCGGGAAGCCATTCCGATCCGTGGAGGGCCCGAAGTCCCGCTTGGCCGTCGGGTAACAGATCCAGTGTCCAGTTCCCATGAAAGCTATGGATGAGGCGGCTGGGCACGCGCTCCCATTGGCCAACGAGCGAGTCCTTTCCCTTCGACATCGTGTTCAAGTAGCCCACGATTGCTTTGTCCGTGCCGTCTTCACGGATCTCAATCTGGTTCTGCCGTTCAGATTCCGCAGGCCGTTCCAGCCGCCACGTTCTCACATCCGGCCCAACCAACGGCGGCCGGTCCGGCATCGGCTGGGAGCAACCGGCCATCATCCATCCGATCACGACAGCAATCATGGGTAGTAGCTTCATCATGCTTTCCTTCATCGATCTCTATGCCCCAAGCCTGCGGCGTGCGTAGCACAGCTACGCACCCTACCAACTCAATCAGTCGGCTTCCTCCTCGTGCGGGTCCCACATGAATTCCTCGAAATAGGCGCTACGGCTTACGGTACGGGTGATCAGTTCCCCCGTGTCGACCCGACGTTCCTCCTCGAAGGTTCCAGCGCTGCCTTCACTCGCAAGGAACACGATCCCGCCTTCAACGCGTAGGAACACCTCGTGATCATATTCAGTGTGAAAATTCGTCTTCATGCTGTCCGCATAGATTCGCCATGCGACTTGCCCATGGGTAACGCGCTCCAACTCCACCCCCGAGTCAGCCAGCGGGGAGTACCTAATGTAGAGGCGATCCATTTGGCCCGGGTCCTCTCGATACGCATCGAACGTTGCTTGTTCCTTTCTGGCTTCAATCGCGGCGAGGTCTATGTATTGGGCCTTGTCGAATTCACCGTCAATACACGGAAACCGTGATTCCGGCAGGGAACGAGCCATCCCGTCAGATGGCATGCTGCAAGATGAGATCGATAACGCCATAACAAGAAGTAACGTCGTTCTCATTTGACCAACCTTTCGTCCCACACTTGGTGGGGTGCGTAGCTTAGCTACGCACGCGGCGCTTCAACCGTGATGCCGCTTACAGACGATAACCGTCCCCGCTTGTTCCCGCCCCCAAATGTTGGAATAGCCCGTGACCATACTGTCGCATCTGCCGCGGACGCAATCTTAACTTACACGGCGGTCAGCGGGGGCAAACGGGTCAGTTGGTGTAAGCGTATACTTCCGGAGCGAGAGTGAGGGGGCCAATGTGTCTGGGGGCGCGCCCCGCGCTGGGTTGTTGCGCGCGGGGCGCTACCCGGGGCGCGCGTGTTCGGTCTTGTTCGGAAATGTTCGGAGATGTTCGGCTTTGTTCAGGGGGTGTTCAATGCATGTCTCAGCGCGAGGATTGGCTGGTTGTCGGGGTGGTGTCGGCGCGGCTCTAGCGGCGCTTTTTGGCGTCGGCTTTGGCTGTCTTCTTGCGGGCGGCCTTGGTGACCAATCTCGCAGCGCCTTTGGTGGAGTGTATGCCTTTGTAGGTCCGGGTGGCCTTGGCTCGCGCCAGGCGTTTGCGGGCGGCCGGAATCGCTTCGTCGTACTGCGGCAGCCAGCGGCGTTGGGCGATGAGCATCTCGTCGGTCATTTGGGAGATTTCCTCGGGGTCGCAGACGGCCCCGGTCAGGGGGTCCATCATCATCGCTTGCTTGAGCAGGTCGACGTCGGCATTGACGGCCGCCTCGACGGCCATGCGTTGCACGTGGACCGATGCGCTGCAGACGGCCGCACAGCCCAGCGGCAAGTTGCCGACGGCCGGGATGCTCACGCCGTTGCCGTCAACGTAGCCGGGCACTTCCACCACGCAGTCGGCCGGCAGGTTGGAAATGCAGTGATTGTTGATCACGTTGAAGTGGCCGCGATAGCGTCGGCCGGTCTCCAGGCCTTCGATGATGTAGCTGCCGTGCTCGCCGCCACGACCCTTGGGGGTAATGGGTTTGCCGCCGGCGGCCAGGTCCTTCGGGAAGGACGTCTTGAACCAGTTGCGACTCTCTTCGCAGACTCGCAGGTAGCCGCCGGTCTCGCCGTCGATCCAGTTGCCCATCTTGATCCACTTGCGGATGTCCTTGGTCCGCTTGCGGTACCAGGGCACGTATTCGGACAGATGGCCGTTCGATTCGGTGGAGTAGTAGCCGAAGCGGCGGAGCATGTCGATGCGGACCTTCTCGCTCTGACTGAAGACCGGGTGGGCCTCGAAGCCTTCCAGCAATCGCGGCGTCCAGTCCTCGCCGGCGTAGAGCACTTGGACGTACCAGGTCTGGTGATTGATGCCGGCGCAGATGATATCGACCTCGTCGGCGGTGACCGGGACGTAGCCTTTCGAGCCGGGCTTCTTGCGGGCGTTAACCAGCAGGCCGATGACCTCGGCGATTTGGTGATGGCCGCCCATCACGCCGTGACAAAGGCCGATGGTGGGCACGTCGCCGTAGGTGTTGGCCGCCCAGGTGTTCATGGCGTTGGGGTTGGCGTAGTTCAGGAGCAGGGAGTCGTTGGCAACCGCCCGGATGTCGTCGCAGAAGGCCAGGATCTGCGGGATGTTCCGCTGGCCGTACATGATGCCGCCCGCACAGAGCGTATCGCCCACGCACTGATCGATGCCGTACTTGAGCGGGATATCGATGTCGAGCTTGAACGCGTCCAGCCCACCGATGCGGGTGCAGTTGATCACGTAGTCGGCCCCGTCGAGCGCTTTGCGGCGGTCGGTGGTGGCGATGATTCTGGCCGGCAGCTTGTTGGTCTTGATGTCGGCCTGGCAGAGCTTAGCCACCATGTCCAAGTTGCGCTTGGAGATATCGGTCATGCCGAAGACCGTGTCGGCCAGCTCCGGCACGGCCAGAATGTCGCGAAACAGCCCGCGCGTGAATCCCACGCTACCGGCCCCGATGAAAGCTACCTTGATTGCCACGTTGGAATCTCCTTGCTGGCGGGCCTAGCTGCACTGTCGCAGCGCGTCGACCATGGCCACAATGTTAGCCGGGGGAACGTCGGGTTGAATGTTGTGTACCTGGGTGAAAACGAAGCCGCCTCCGGGAGCGAAGTCGGCCACGCGGCGGCGGACCTCGGGGGCCACATCTGCCGGCGAGCCGCCGCCCAGCACGTGCTGGGTATCGCAGCCGCCGCCCCAGAAGGTGAGTCGGTCGCCGAATCGTTTCTTGAGTTCGGCCGAGTCCATGCCCGCGGCCGAGACCTGCACCGGGTTGAGGGCGTCGACGCCGGCATCGAGCAGGTCCGGAATGAATTCGACCACCGATCCGCAGGAGTGCAGCAGCAGGAACGCATTGGTGTATTGCTTGATGTGGCTGAACAGTTCTCGCTGGTAGGGCAGGATCATCTCTCGGTAGGTGGCCGGCGAGGTGATCGACCCGTTCTGCGTGCCGAGGTCGTCGTTGACCAGCACGACCTGGATGAATGGGTCGAGTCGCGCGAGGGTCTGCTCGACTCGCTGCTTGTAGGCGTCGGTCAGCCGTCGCAGGAAGCCATGGACGAAGGGCTTGTCGGCCAGCAGGTCGACCATGAACTGCTCATAGCCGCGCAGGAACATGCCCGCAGCCATGAGATGGCATTGCAAATTGAAGACGATGGCCCGGTCGGTCTCGGTGAAGAGCTTCTCCGCGCGGGCGGCGATGTCGTCGAGCGTCTCATCGGCAAAGCCGGGCCAGTCGTAGCTGCCGATGGCGTCGAGGTGGTCGTCGAGTTCGGCCGGATCGGTAATGTCGGCCAGCGGCGCATAGACAGGCTCAAAGTAGAACCCACCGTCCGGCATGCGGGCGATGGTGTGGCCGTCACCGTCGCAGACGTTCCAGCCGCCGTCGGGGTCGGGCTGCGGATCCCACTTGGCCGGGATCTGGCAGGGAGAGCCGTCCGGCAGTTGTGCGTCCTGCCACGCCAAGGGCTCGATGGCCAGCAGGGCAGTGTCGATATCCAACGCTTGGAGAAGATCGTCCTCGATCTTGGCCACCTGCTGATAGGGCTCGAAGACTTGCGTCTCCCCTTGTCCCAGGCCCAGGTGCTCCCGCAGGCGGTTGTAGGCGATGGCGGTGACGCCGGAGGACTCCAAGCCGCCGATGTCGAGGGGGACCCGATCGGGCTGTTCGTGTCGCAGGGCTGTCAGTATTCGTTGGCGGCCGGTCACAGTCTCTCCGATGCTGGTGGACGCGTCGGCAGAGATTATGTAGCCTCTGGCGACTGGCGGCAACCGCCGGGGCCAACAATGGAGTCAACGATGCGTGATCAGCAAGACCGTCCGAACATCATTCTCATCAATTGCGACGACCTCGGTTACGGCGACGTGGGTTGTTATGGCTCGCCCGTCAACAAGACGCCGCACCTGGACCGCATGGCGGCCGAGGGCGTGCGGTTTACCGATTTCTACATGGCCGCCCCGGTCTGCACGCCGTCGCGCGCGGCCATGATGACGGGCTGCTATCCCCAGCGGGTTGGCCTTGATCGTGTCGACAACGGCGACTGGGTGTTGTTTCCGGGTCAGTCGATGGGCCTCAACCCCGACGAAAAGACCATCGCCACGTTGCTGAAGGGGCAGGGCTATGCGACCAAGCTGGTGGGCAAGTGGCACTTGGGGGACCAGGAACCGTTCCTGCCGACCAAGCATGGCTTCGACAGCTACTTCGGCATTCCGTTCTCCAACGACATGGGTCTGATGACGTGGTTCGAGGACTTCAACCACTACCCGCCGCTGCCGCTGCTGCGGGATGAAGAGGTCATCCAGGAACAGCCCGACCAGGCCGCCCTGACCGAGCGGTATATGGAGGAGTGCGTGAAGTTCATTCGCGACAAGAAGGACGAGCCGTTCTTCCTGTACCTGGCTCACATGTACGTGCACGTGCCGATCTACGCGCCGCAGCAGTTCCTGGATGCTTCCGAGAACGGCAAGTACGGGGCGGCGGTCGAGCACGTCGACTGGGCCGCGGGTGGTCTGCTTTACGAACTGAAGCGATTGGGATTGGATGAGAATACAATCGTGATCTTCACGTCCGACAACGGTTCGGAAGCATCCGGCCGGGGGGGGAGCAACGACCCACTTCGCGGCACCAAGGGCGAAACGTGGGAAGGCGGCCAGCGCCTGCCGCTGATCGTCCGCTGGCCCGGCGCGCTGAAGGCCGGGGCTGAGTGTGAGGCAATGTGCACGTCGATGGACCTCTTGCCGACCTTGGCGGCGCTGGCGGGGACGGCCGCTCCGGACGACCGCATCATCGACGGCAAGGACATCCGCGAGTTGCTCTTGAATCCCGCTGAGGCCGAGACGCCGTACGAAGCGTTCTTCTACTACCTCTGCGATCGGCTGGAAGCGGTTCGGGCGGGTAAGTGGAAGCTGCACGTCGAGCGGCGAGAACTGTACGATCTTCGGGCCGACATCGGCGAGACCATCAACCTCATCGAGCAGCATCCGGACGTGGTCGAACAGCTGGATAAGCTGGCCGAGGCCTGCCGGGCCGATCTCGGTGACGCGATTACCGAAACCACCGGCGCCAACCGCCGCCCGCCCGGCCAGGTCGACGACCCCAAGCCGCTGACCACCTACGATCCCAATCATCCCTACATCATGGCGCTCTATGACTGAGAACGTAACCATCACGTATCTGGAGATGACGGATCCCGGGCAACTTCGGGGCAAGTACGTTGAGCCCGAGAAGCTGACCGTCCGGCACATGGGCACGCCGCTGCCGGCGCTGAATCGATTCTTCTACCAGCAAGTCGGTCAGCAGGGGCGGTGGAAGCAGAAGCTGGTCTGGACCGACCAGCAATGGGCCGCCTACGTCTGTCGCGACGGGATGCGGACCTACCTCGGCTATCAGAATGGCACGCCGGTCGGCTACTTCGAGTTGGAAAAGCAGGACCGGGACGTGGAGATCCTCTACTTCGGCCTCCTGCCGCCGTTCATTGGGCAGGGGCTGGGCGGGCCGCTGCTGACGGCCGCCATTGAAGCTGCCTGGGCGTGGACCCCGGTCGAACGGGTGTGGCTCCACACCTGCACCCGCGACCATGAAGCGGCCCTGCCGAATTACCAGGCCCGTGGCTTTCGCGTTTATGATACCAGGACCCCGTAGATCACCTTCGCCAACCACCGGCGGCTGGCGAGGTCCCGCCGCAAGCATCCTAGACGAGCGTAACGCCAATGACGGCTGCTTCCCTCATTCAGGTCGCCCCATGCGACGTTCAACCTGTCAGCGGCCGAGCCGACCTGCGGACGTTCGAGCGATTGGCGGCTTTGCGCCGTCAACAACCGGGCTGGGTAGCCCCCCTGAAGCTGACGGAACACCAGATACTGGATCGCAAGCGTCATACCTTCTACGACGGCGGTCGGGCGGCCGAGGCGGAGTTCTTTATCGCTCGCGATTCGGCGGGTGACCCGGTCGGCCGCATCGGGGCGATTGTGAACCACCACCACGACGCTCACGTCCGGCAGCAGCATGGCCAAGATCATGCCCCAGGATTCTTTGGCTTCTTCGACAGCATTGACTCTCCCCAGGTCGCGGAGGGGCTATTCGACGCGGCCAAGAACTGGCTGCGTTCGAACGGATGCACGGAGATCATGGGGCCGGCCAGCCCCTCCGAGACCTACGATTACGGCCTCCTGATCGAAGGATTCGATCAACCTCATCGATTCCTCAGCGCGTTTCAGCCGGACTACTACCCGGCCCTTCTGGCCCGAGCAGGCCTGACCAAGGCCAAAGACTTGCTTGGCCTGACGATCGACCTGGAATCCGAGGAAGTGGCCGAGTACGTCGAACGCTTCTTCGGACTGGCGGACGAGGCGGCGGATCGGTCCTACGGTGAGATCACGCTTCGTTCCCCCAACATCAAGAACTTCGATGCGGAGATCCAGACCATCTGCAAGGTCTTCAATGAAGCCCTCGGCCATCTGTGGGGCCACTGTCCCATGAGCGAGGCCGAATTGGCGGACATTGCCTGGAGTCTTCACCGTGTGGCCATCCACGAAGCCCTTGTGATCGCCGAGCATCACGGTGAGCCGGTCGGCGTCCTGATGGCCATTCCGGACCTCAATGAACTCATTGGCCGGCTGATCTGCCGATGGCGTTGGGTTGAGCCGGTGGAATTGATACTCCGGGCCAGGCGGTGGAAGCCGACGTGTATGCGTACCTTGGTGCTGGGCGTGGCGCCGGGATACGAGCGATCATTGGTCGTGCCTGCCCTGGTCGGCGAGTTTGGCCGAAAAGTCTACAGCCTCGGTATCCGTTACGTTGACGCCCACTTGGTGCTCGAAGATAATGCCTCGATTCTGACCCCCCTGACGCGATACGGGTTCAAGCCCAATCGGCGATACCGTATTTACCGCCAGGATCTTTAGGGCCGCCGCGACGGTTGTTGCGGCATTCTTGCTGGAGTAGTGATTGTGAATCCGTATAACCCCACCCGGAAGTACTTGCTGGCCCAGTGCGGCTTGGGCGTTCAGTTTGTGCGCGGCTCGGGCCATTTCCTTTACGATGCTGACGGCCGCTCGTATCTGGACTTCCTGTCGCAGTACGGGGTGGCGTCGTTGGGACACAATCATCCGGAGTTGGTTGAGGCTCTGACGGACTGGGCCCGGTCGGGTCAGCCCCAGATGATCCAACCGTTCACTGGTGTAGCTACGGAACAGTTGGCCGAAATGCTGAGGCAGATCACCCCTGGCGACCTGGGCTGCACGGTCTTCACCAACAGCGGGGCCGAGGCGGCCGAAGCGGCCATCAAGCTCGCCCGAGCCCGAACGGGTCGGCCCACGATCCTCTCGACGATCGGCGGCTTCCACGGCAAGACGCTCGGAGCGTTGTCGGCGACAGGCAACCCGGTCTACCAGGCTTTGTTCAACGCACCCGCGCCGGGATTCGACTACATTCCCTACGGCGATCTGGACGCCTTGGCGGAGAAACTGCATGCCGACGGTGACCACATCGCCGCATTCATGGTCGAGCCGGTGCAAGGAGAAGGCGGTATGGTTTCCGCGCCGGACGGCTACCTGGCCAAGGCGGCGGACCTGTGCCGGTCGGCCGGCGTATTGACGGTGTTCGATGAGGTGCAAACCGGCCTAGGACGGACCGGCGCCTTGTTCGCCGCGGAGGCCGCGGGCGTATCGCCGGATATCATGCTGCTGGGCAAGGCGCTGGGCGGGGCGTTGATGCCGATCGCCGCCTGCATCTGCACGCCCAAGGCGTGGGACCATGGGTTTGGCATGCTGCATAGCTCGACCTTCGCGGGCAATCAGTTGGCTTGTGCGGTCGGGTCGCAAGTGATCGACATCCTGCTTCGCGACGATCAGCAGATCGTTTCCCACGTGGCAAAGATAGGCGACTACTTATTGGGTCGTCTTCGGGAATTGGCCGCGCGTTATCCGCAGGTGATCAAGGAGGCCCGAGGCCGGGGCCTGATGGCGGGCATCGAGTTTCATCGTTTCGATGGCGAGGGCTCCTTTGCAATGGGCTTTGCCAGCCGGGCCGGTCTGCTGACGATCCTGATGAGCGGGTACCTCCTTCAGAGCCAGCAGATCGTGACGGCCGCGGTCTTTAACGACGCGCATTTCCTCCGTCTTGAGCCGCCGTTTACGGTTGGTAAGGAGGAGATCGATCAGGCCATCGACGCCATTGCGACCATTTGCCAGTATCTGGTCGACGGGGATTTCCACGAACTGTTCCGGCATCTGACCGACGTGCCGCCAACGCCTAGGCCGGACGGCCTGTATGTGTCGGCGGCTTCAGACATGCGGGAACGGCACGAGCCGACCCGCCAGAGCGGCGCGCACACCTTCGCCTTCATGGGCCATTACATCGACGAGTCCGATTACGTTCGTGTCGACCCCGCCTTCAGGAAGTTTTCTCCGGAGCGATTGGAGCGGTGGCGGCAGTGGGTGGCTCAGGTCGGGCCGGGCATTCTCGACCATGTCGAGGCCTTGTGCTCGGCCAGCGGCGACACGGTCGACGGATGGCTACTCGCAGTGCCGATGTTGCCGATGCAGCTATTGGAATTGGGTCGCAACGAAATGATCGCGCTGTTTCAACGGACCATTGACGTGGCCAAACGGCGCGGGGCCAAGATTCTCGGGCTGGGAGGCTTCAATTCCGTCATCACGCGCGGCGGCCAGCGCGTGGTTGGCAAGGGCATCGCGGTCACCACGGGCAACACCTTGTCCAGCGTGATGGCGGCCGACGGCATCCGCAAAGCCGCCGCCGGACGAGGTGTGGACCTGGCGAAGGCCCATGTGGCGGCGATTGGCGCAACCGGTGCGGTCGGGCGGCTGGCCTCATTGCTGTTGGCGCCGGAAGTTGGTCGACTGACGTTGATCGGGAACAGCCTCAGCCCGGACGCGCCCCAGCGGTGTCGTATCGTTGCCGGCGACGTGTACCGCCATCTGCTGGGGCGCTTGGCTGAAAGCAACGGCCAAGCGGCGGGTGGGCTGGTCCAACAAAGCGTCTGCGAGGCCGTTCTTTCCGAAGCAATTCGCCACCATGGCGATACGCCCGATGCCTTTGCCCAATGGACTCGCCAGCACCTGCCGCCCGATCATCCGGATCGAACGGTCAAGTTGGCCGGCATGATGGAAGAGATGCTGGCCGAAACGGGCCGGGAAGTTCTGATCCGACACACCTGTGATCTGGTCGGCGCGGTGGATGAGGCGGACATCATTGTGCTGGCGACCAGCTCCGACCAAGCGTTGATTCATCCGGAGCACCTCAAGCCCAATGCGATCGTTTGTGACGTGGCTCGCCCCAGTAACGTGGCAGCCGATCTGCCGAAGCAGAGGCCGGACGTCCTGATCTTCGAAGGCGGGTTGGTGCAGTTGCCCCATCCGGTCGACTTTGGCGGTGAGTTCCAGATATTGCCCGAAGGGACCACCCTGGGCTGTCTGGCCGAGACGATCCTGCTGGCGTTGGCGGGTGACTTCACTGACCACAGCATTGGCCAGCGGCTGGATGTTGCCGAGGCCGAATACATCGGTGGCCTAGCCAAGAAGCACGGGTTCGTGGCGGCCTCCCCGGAGTTGTGCCGGAAGAGCTAAGCCGTCCGTCGTCAGGCGATCGAGTTGGCGGCTAGCGCCAGCAACTCATCCACGTAGCGCCGGTCATTGGCGCAAACCGGCACCTTGTGTTGGCCGCCGAGTTTTCCCCGTTGCTTCATCCATTGATAGAACGTGCCGGTCGGCACGTCGGCGACTTCCACTGACGTCATTCCTAGATCTCCCCGTCGCTTGACGGAGTAATCGACGTTGACGGCTTGGAGCGTTCGATCGATTTCGCGGGCGAAGGCGTCGAGGTCAGCAGGGGCGCGGGTGAACTCCACTACGTACTCATGGGCGCCGACCCGATGATCCGTGCCGGCGTATCGGGGTGAGGCGGTGAAGGCTTCGACCTCGGCGCCGGTGGCTTCGGCGGCGGCGGCGACGGCCTGGTTGACCTGCTGGCCGATGATGTTTTCTCCGAAGGCGTTGATGAAGTGCTTGTTTCGCCCGGCAAAGACAATTCGCGGCGGCACCAAGGACGTGAAGGTGACTACATCACCGATGTCGTAGGCCCACAGGCCCGCGTTGGTGCTCAGCAGAACCGAGTAGGGCACGCCGACGTCGACCTGATCGATGGTCAGACGCGGCGCATCGTTCCGACCCCATTCGCTCAAGGGGACGAACTCATAGAACAGCCCGTTGTCGGTCAGCAACTCCATGCCGGGGTCGTTCGCTTCGGCCTGGATGGCAATGAAGCCCTCGCTGGCTGGATAGACCTCCAAGAACTGCAGATCGTGGTCGGGTCGGAAGTAGCGAGCGAAGGTGGGGCGATAGGGCTGAAAGTTCACGCCGCCGTGGACAAACAGGCTCAGGTTGGGCCAGACGTGGCTGATGCCGTCTTCCGGCGCAACGCCTCGCAGTTCGCAGACCCGGTCGAAGAGGATCTTCACCCAACTCGGCATGCCGGTGACAAATCGGATGTCCCGGTTCTGGACCCGTTGGGCGACGCGTTCGATCTTGTCTTCCCAGTTATCGATCAGCGCCAGGTCGAAGCCGGGCTCGTAGCGTGTGGTCAGGGGCCAATGGATGGACTTGGTGGCGATGCCGGATAAATCTCCGATCCATCCTCCGGCCTGAGTCGGGGTCATGGTGGTCGAACCGCCGAGGAAGAGCAACTGTCCGCCGAGCAGTTGCGAGACCCGCTTGGATCCCCGTCGATTGTAGTAGGCGAAGATCGCCACCGCCGCTCGGCCGTTCGACTTGGCCATTTCGCTGGTGATGGGGATACGCTTGTCGCCGGCGGTCGTGCCGGAGGTCTGGGCGAAATACTTGATCACGCCGGGCCAGCAGACGTTCGGTTGGCCGTCGACCATGCGTTCGAATAGGTCGAGGTGCTGGACGTAGTCGCCGATGGGAACGGCTTTGATGAAGTCCGCGTGGGTCTTGATCGCCTCGAAGTCATGAGTCCGGCCGAAGGCGGTGTTCTTGGCGCGGCCGAGCAGGCGGGCAAGCATACGTGCCTGGCAGGGGCCCGGTCGGGCCGCCGATCGCTGAAGCCAGCGTTCCACCTTCTTGAGGTAGACAGAAAAAGTCGGTCCGAGGAGGTTCATGGGTCTCGACGGGGGCCGTCGGAAGCGTCTGCTCCGGCCAACCTAAGGCCGAGACTCGCCACCGGCTACCATCCTTTTCATGCCGATACGCCGCCACCACTTTGACATCGTCTTGGCAAACACGGCCGGATGCTCGAGCATGGGAGTGTGGCCGCACTTGTCGAGCCAGGCGAGTTCGCTGTTCGGCAGTAGCGAGTTGAACTCATCCGCCACGTCGGGCGGGGTGACGTTATCCTGCTTGCCCCAGACCAGCAGAACGGGGCACTGGACCTCGCCGAGCCGGTCAGCCAGGTTGTCCCGCTTGGCGCTCTTGGCGATGGATACGAGAACGCGTTTGCATTGTCGCCCGGACAGGATCGCCTGCACGTCGTCGACCATTTCGTCGGTGACCATGATCGGATCGTAGAAGATCTCACACATCTTCTCGTAATACCACTGGCGGGAGGGGTTGGCCCCTTGGGGGCGACCCATTTCCCGTTCGTACAGGCCGCTGGAACCGGTTAGCACCAGCCCGGCGATTCGTTCGGGGATTGCCATCGCCAGGTGCAGCCCCACGTGTCCGCCCAGGCTGTTGCCCGCCACGAGCAACTGCTTGAGGTCCATGTGCTCGATGTAATCTCGAACGTAATCGACGATGGCCGGGATCGTATTGAGCTTTATGCCTTCCTGGAAGAAGGGGATATCCAGGGCAATGGAGTGGGAGTCCGGGGAGAGATTCTGCAGAACGGGCCGCCAGTTCTTGGCAGCGCCCATCAGGCCGTGCAGAAGAAGAATCGGTGAGCCCTCACCCCGTTCAATCGTCGTGAAGGTCCGTTCCGTCGGTGTCGAACCGTCCTTGTCAGATGTTGTTCGCTTCACGGCAAGAGATTGTGTCATACAGGGGAAAGTTTGACAACGAGCTTTTGGGCGCTTCCGGCCCATACGTCGAGCCTGGCGAAACGCCACCATCGTCCAGTGTGGTGCACGCCGAATCGCCGACGCAAGCGCCGTCAGGGGTGTCCGTACACTAACCATAGCCTAGTCCGTGGCTAGCGCCTTCATGCTTACGCGAGGCATCTTGAGGATGTTCATACAGGCATTTCGCGATAGAGGCAAATGGTTTGTTCGAGTTTTCTGGGAATGTTCGTTCCGTTGAAAAGAGATGCGATCGCGTGCAATAGGGCCCGTTGGACGCGTTATACTGAGATAATCGTGCCTT
Source organism: uncultured Planctomycetaceae bacterium (assembly GCA_964428895.1). Lineage (GTDB taxonomy): Bacteria > Planctomycetota > Phycisphaerae > SM23-33 > SM23-33 > HyVt-337. The sequence continues at coordinate 1,193 of CAYRZU010000071.1, read as the reverse complement.
TCTGGAAGTCAAGTCTGATGACAAGGGATCCGAGACGTTCAGGCTTCACATTGCTGGAACTGTTGGTGGTCATTGCCATTCTGGCGTTACTGCTGGTGATGCTCATTCCCGCGGTGGCGCGGGCAAAGGTCCTGGTCAAGGATGCCAAGTGTAAGCACAACCTGCACGGCGCCGCGATTACGTTTCAAATGTATCTCCACGACACCAACGACGTCATGCCGGAGGCCGCCCAGATGCCCTCCGCGACGGTCGACGGGGAGCCCGTCAGCGACGACCCGCGCATTGCGGACGTGCTGGCGCCGTTCCTGGATCGTCCGGAACTGTTGCGCTGTCCGGCCGATAACCTCGGGTACTTCGAGCGAGAAGGCAGCAGCTATGAATACCATACCAATCTGGGGGCAAGAAAGGTCGGGACGGACTTTCTCTCTGAGCAATGGGGGGAGGCCAGTAGCCCCGTTCTGAATGATTACGCCCCCTTCCACTGGATGAAGGGCCGTCGGCGGAGCGAGTCGATCAATTACCTGTTCACGGACGGCCACGTTGGAGATTTCGAATGATAATGCCCCCGAATCCCAATCGACGCAAATGGCTGATTATCGGCGTGGTGTCCTTGGTGGCGGCGGGAGGGGTTGCTGCGGCCGTGGTGTTCTGGCCGCCGAGTATGCCCGACCCCGAGAAGCAGAAGGCCGCCGAAGCGGTGGCGTTCATGGCGTCGGAGGAATTCGAGGAGTTGTCCGAACAGCAACAAGACGAATATCGGCAGCGTCGGATGGCCGTCTGGGAGCGCCGTCGGGACGAGCAGGTCGACGAGCAGGAGGACCGGCAGGGCGACCGGCAGGAAGAGCAGCGTAAGATGGGTGAGGCCTACCGAAATCTTACGGAGGAGCAGCGCGAACGTCTGCATGAGAACGCGGCGCCGATGTTCATCGAGCAGATGGAACGTCGGCTCGATGCCTACTTCGCGCTGTCCCCGGACGAGAAGCAGAAAAGCCTCGACCAGATGCTCGACTGGGAAGACGCGGCTAGACAGCGGCAGAAGGCCCAGGACAGCCAGGCCGATTCGTCGGATAAACCTTCAGATGGGCGCCGTTCGAGGCGGGCAGGCCGACGAGGGGGATTCAATCCGGAGGGGATGAAGCGCGCCATGGCATACATGCCGCCGGAGGTCCGAGCCAAGTTTGCGGAGTTCTTTA
>CAYRZU010000070.1:0-16946 GCA_964428895.1 uncultured Planctomycetaceae bacterium | reverse complement strand
GGCCCGGATGAGTTCCACTTCGCCGTCCACAACAACTACTACACCAACATCATCGCCAAGAAGATGTTCGAGTACACCTTGCAGGTCATGGCGGAGATGGAAAAGAAGGCTCCGGCCAAGCTCAAGGCCGTCTGCAAGAAACTCAGCCTGCGCAAGGATGAAGCGGCCAACTGGGCCAAGATGGCCAAGAAGATGATCCTGTTGACCGACGAAAAGACCGGCGTCCTCGAGCACTTCGAGGGCTACTTCAACATGCCGCACATCGATTGCGACAGCATCGATCCCGCCGACTTCCCCCTGATCAAGCACTGGTGCTACTATCGCATCTTCCGCTGGGACATGATCAAACAACCCGACACCTTGCTGGCGCTGTTCCTGTTCAGCAAGGACTACTCCGCTGCCGACAAGAAGGCCAACTTCGAGTACCACGAGCCGCGGTGCATTCATGAGTCCAGCCTCTCACCGGCGATTCATTCGATCCTGGCCGCGGAGGTCGGCAAGAGCGATTTGGCGGCCAGTTACTGGTCGCATGCGGCGCGGCTGGACTTGGACGACTACAACCGCAACACCTCCAACGGCCTGCACACGACATCGATGGCGGCGACGTGGATGAACGTGGTCTATGGGTTCGGCGGTTTGCGGTCGGACGGCAAGGTGCTGAGCTTCCGGCCCTCGATGGCCAAGATGTGGAAGCGGTTCAGCTATCGCGTGCTCTATCGCGGCTCGGTTCTGGAAGTGGCGGTGGATAAGACCAAGGCGACGTTCCGCGTGGTCGACGGTAAGGCCGTTTCCGCCGACATCTTTGACAAGCGTTACAGGATCGGCAAGGACGAGCTCGTCGTGCCGCTCAAGAAGCTGGGCTAACCAGAAGGGCGCATTATCGTGGCGAAGAAACAGACGCTTGGCGTTGGTGTGATTGGCTTGGGTATCGGTCGGTGGCACGCGAGTCAGTTCGACAGCTACGGCCGCTGTGAGTTGGTGGCCTGTTGCGATCTGAACGCGCACCTGCGGAACGTGACCGCCGAGAAGCACGGCCTGGCCGCGGATCGCTGCTACGACGACTATCGGACCATGTTCGCCGAGGCCAAGTCGACGGGGCTGGACGCGGTCAGCATCGCCGTGCCCAACAAGTTGCACGCCCCGATCGCGATCGCCGCCCTCAAGGCCGGCCTGCACGTGCTGTGCGAGAAGCCGATGGCCATCGACGCCGTCTCGGCGCGCCGCATGTTGGCGGTCGCCAAGAAGGCCCGCCGAACGCTGATGATCAACTTCTCCAGCCGCTTCGAGTGGGAGTCGCAGGCGATCAAACGCGCGGTCGAGGCCGGCGAACTGGGCGACATCTACTTCGCAAGGTCGATCTGGCACCGGCGGCGGGGCATTCCGATTTGGTCCGAGTGGTTCTACACCAAGGAACTGGCCGGCGGCGGGCCCATCATCGACCTGGGCGTCCACCGGCTGGACTTGGCGATGTGGCTGATGGGCAGCCCCAAGCCGGTGGCGGTGTCGGCCAGCACGTATTCGGTGTTCGGGCCGGCTATCGCCAAGGCCAAGGGCAAGCGCTACGACGTGGAAGACCTCGGCGCAGCCCTGATCCGCTTCGACAACGGCGCGTCGCTGGTTCTGGAAGCGTCCTGGGCGGCCAATATCGAGCACGATAACGAAATCGCCACGCAGCTGTACGGCAGCCAGGGCGGCGTGATCTATCGCAAGCTTCCCGAGCCGGCCGAGACCGAAGTGGTCGTCTTCGGCGAGGCCAACGGCACGATGCGGAACAGCCAAATCGCCAAGCCCATCGGCGTGACACCCAGCAGCTTCCAGGAGTTTGTGGACGCCTGTTTGGACAAGCGCAAGCCGCTGGCGACGGCCGAGCAAGGGCTGAGCGTGCAGGTGGCGTTGGACGCGATCTACAAGTCGGCCGAGACCGGCAAGGAAGTGCGGCTGACCGGCGGCGGGAAGTAGCGTTGCCCGCGTTCGGCCGGGCGGGTATAGTCCCCGGACTGATAACTAATCGCGGAGAGACCGTGGATAAACACAACATACTGATTACGGGCGGGGCGGGGTTCATCGGCTCGCATCTGGCCGAGCAACTGGTGGCCGACGGGCACGGCGTGGTGCTGGTGGACGATCTGTCGACCGGGTCGCTGGAGAACATCGCCGGCCTGCTGGACCATCCGTCGGTGGAGTTCGTTCGCGAGTCGGTCCGCAACGAGATGACCATGACCACACTGGTCGACCGTTGCGACATGATCTACCACCTGGCCGCGGCGGTGGGGGTGCAACTGATCGTGGATCGCCCGGTGCACACCATCGAGACCAACATTCACGGCTCAGAGGTCATGATGAACCTGGCGAACAAGTTTCGCCGGAAGATCTTCGTGGCCTCGACGAGCGAGGTCTACGGCAAGAACACCAAGGTGCCGTTCGCCGAGGACGACGACGTCACGCTCGGCCCCACGCACTTCACGCGGTGGAGCTACGCCTGTAGCAAGATGGTCGATGAGTTCCTGGCGCTGGCCTACCACGACCAGTACGGATTGCCCACCGTGATCTGCCGATTCTTCAACACCGTCGGCCCCCGACAAACGGGCCAATACGGCATGGTCGTGCCGCGGTTCGTCCAACGGGCGTTGGCCGGCGAGACCATCGACATCTACGGCACGGGCAGTCAGAGCCGCTGCTTCTGCAACGTTTCCGACGTGGTCGGCGCCATCATCAAGTTGATGGACTGCGACGACGCGGAAGGCCAGGTCATCAACGTTGGCACGGACGAGTCCGTTTCCATCGAGGATCTGGCCAACAAGATCATCGACATGACGGGTTCCAGTTCGACCACCCGCAAGCTGAGTTACGAAGAAGCGTACGGCCGTCCGTTCGACGACATGCTGACCCGGCTGCCGAGCCTGGAGAAGGTCAACCGTCTGATCGGCTACAAGCCGACGGTCACGCTCGAACAGACACTGCAGCAAGTGATCGACTTCGAACGCGGGCGACTGTAAGCCGCACTTTCATCGGAGAGCATCATGGCGAAGTATCTGGTAACCGGAGGGGCCGGTTTCATCGGCTGTAACCTGACGCGCTTTCTGCTCGCCAAGGGCCACGACGTGGTGGTGCTCGATAACTTCGCCACGGGCAAGCGCGAGAACCTCGAATCGATCCTCGACCGCATCGAATTGATCGAGGGCGACATCCGCGACCGCGACGCGGTCGACCAGGCCGTCGCCGGCTGCGCCGCGATCTTCCACGAAGCGGCGCTGGGCTCGGTTCCGCGGAGCGTCAACGATCCCGTGACCAGCCACGACGTCAACGTCAACGGCACGATCACGGTTCTGGAGGCGGCCCGGGCGGCGGGCGTGATGCGGGTGATCTTCGCCGCGTCCTCCAGCGCCTACGGCGACCAAAAGGAATCGCCCAAGCACGAGGGCATGGTGCCCATGCCCATCAGCCCGTACGCCTCCAGCAAGCTGGCGTGCGAGGCGTACCTGCGGGCCTATGCAGCCGCCTACGGCATGGAAACGCTCTGCCTGCGATACTTCAACGTGTTCGGCCCGCACCAGGACCCCGAAGGCGCCTACGCGGCCGTCATCCCAGCCTTCGTCAGCCGGGCGCTGACCAACGAGAGCCCGACCGTCTACGGCGACGGCGAGCAGAGCCGCGACTTCTGCTACATCGACAACGTCTGCAGCGCCAACTGGCTGGCCGCGACCGCGCCGGCCGAGGCGTGTCAGGGCCAGGCTGTCAACATCGCCTGCCACCACGCCACCACGCTCAACCAAATCCTGGACAAGATCCGCTCGTTGCTGAATGTGGAACTGAAGGCCGAATACGCCGACACCCGCGCCGGCGACGTGAAGCACTCACTGGCGGATGTCTCCTTGGCCAAAGAAACCATCGGCTACGAACCGCTGGTATATTTCGACGCCGGCCTCGAGCAGTCGATCGACTGGTACAAAGAGAACCTGGGGTAGCTGCTACAGCAGGTCGTTTCGATTCAGCAGCATTTGCTGGAGGCTGTGCAGCTTGTGGAACTCGCCTCCGGCGGCCAGCAGGTCGGCAGGGGCGCCGGATTCCGAGCATCGCCCATCTTTCATGACCACGACGCGGTCGGCTTTTCGGATGGTCGAGAGTCGGTGCGCGACAATCAGCGTGGTTCGGTCGGCCACCAGTCGGTCGATGGCCTCCTGGACCAGGGCTTCGGAGATCACGTCGAGGGCGGAGGTGGCCTCATCGAGGATGATGATCTTGGGGTCGCGGATTAAGGCCCGGGCCACGGCAATTCGCTGGCGCTGCCCGCCGGAAAGCTTGGCCCCGCCTTCGCCGACCTGGGTGTGAAGCTTGTCGGGCAATTTGTCGGTGAACTCGGCGACGTTGGCGGCCTCGATGATGTGGCGGAGTTTCTCGTCGGTGATGCCGGCCAGGCCATACAGGATGTTCTCGCGGATCGAGCCCGATAGCAGCACCGTTTGTTGCGGCACCACGGCCAGGAACTGCCGGTAGGTCCGCAGGTCGAGGTTTTCCATGTCCACGCCGTCCAGCAGCAATCGCCCCTCGGTCGGGCGGCGGAAGCCGATGGTCAGGTTCATCAGCGTGCTCTTGCCGCTGCCGGATTCGCCCACGAAGGCCACGCACTCACCCGGCGCGATGTCGAGGTCGAGGTCCGCCACGGCCGGCCGGTCGACGGTGGGGTAGGTGAAGGTGACGTTCTGGAAGGTCAGTCGGCCTTCAACGCGCTTGACGCGCTTCTTGTCCTCGTTGGCCTCGATGTCGGGGCACTCCAGGACCTCGCCGATGGAGCGGATCGACTCGCGCCCGTTGGTGAACATGGGCATGATGTGCAGGAGGCCTTCCACGGCCCCGCGCATCATGTCGAAGAAGGCGGTGTAGAGCAGGGGGTCACCGATCTTCATGCCCGGCGTGCCGCGGTGGTACAGCCAGGCTGTGAAGGCCAGGCAGAACACGCGGAGGGTCATCATGGTGATCCACACCGATCCGCCGAAGAACGCCATGATCCGGTCCAGCCGGCGGCCTTTGCGGCGAACGACGTCGAGGTGTTCGTCGACGTTGTCGATCTCCGTCCGCTCGACCGCGTGGGCGCGCGTGACCGGGATCATCTGGACCATCTCGGTGACTTTGGCACTCATAGCCTCGAAGCCGTCGCGGAACTCGTGGCTCCGCTTGCGCATGGGCGCGCGGAAGACCTTCTGGAGGATGACAGCGGCCGGGACGATCACCAGGAAGAACAGGACCATCCACGGCTGCTTGGCCAGGGTGGTGGAGATCGCGAACACCAGCGTCATCAGGGCGCCGAAGACGGTCAGGGGGATCGCATAGGAGACGCCGGCGATGATGTCGACGTCGCGGAGCATCTTGGACTGCAGGCGGCCGGTCTCGGTGTCGTCGTGGAAGGAGATCGACAGTTGTTGCAACCGTCGTGCGATGGCGCCGCGGAGGCGCATTTCGAGCTGACGTTGAACGTTGCTGGCCATGTCGGCGAACAACGTGTTCATGGGGATATGCTGGGCCAGGAACAGGATCGCCAGGCCCATGAACCACCATTCGAGGAAGACGTATCGGCCGGCCTCCAGGGAGTTGATCACAAAGGTGGTGGCCAGCGGCATCAGCAGGGCGGGCGAATGTTTGATGGTGTAGACGCCCAGGAACAGGATGTAGTACCACCAGGGCTTATTGAGCAACCACAGCATGGTCGCCAGCGGGCGATGGCTGTGATAGTTGTAAACCAGGGGGGAATGGGGGCGGCGGGGGGACATAGGAACATTGGCGGCCGATGGGCCTGTCGCGTGGGAATCTGTCGGGGGTTATTGGGCCCTGCCAAGCATGGATCGCGGAATGCTACCATCGATTGGGGCGATCACAACCCTTTTTTGAAGGAAATGTTCCGTGTTTCTCCGCGGGAGTTATCAACAGGGAACAACAGGGCTGCAGCCGGCGGTTTCGGCCCTCCTACAGCAGCATCTGCTGGAGGTTGTGGAGGCGGGAGAACTCGCCACCGGCTTCCAACAGTTCTTTGGGCGTGCCGGACTCGATGCATTGGGCGTCTTTCATGACCACGATACGGTCGGCCTTGCGGACGGTGGAGAGGCGGTGGGCGACGATCAGGGTGGTCCGGTCGGCCACCAGGCGGTCGATGGCTTCCTGGACCAGGGCTTCGGAGATCACGTCGAGGGCGGAGGTGGCTTCATCAAGGATGATGATGCGGGGGTCGCGGATCAAGGCGCGGGCGATGGCCACGCGCTGGCGCTGCCCGCCGGAGAGCTTGGCCCCGTGTTCGCCGACGATGGTTTTCATGCCGTCGGTCGACGAACTCAGCGACGTTGGCGGCCTCGATGACCTCGCGGAGTTTTTCGTCGGACGCTCCGACCAGGCCGTACAGAATGTTGTCGCGGATCGAGCCGGCCAGCAGCACGGTGTGTTGGGGCACGACGGCGATGTACTGGCGGTAGGTCCGCAGGTCGAGCGTCTCCATGTCCACGCCGTCCAGCAGGAGCTTGCCCCAGGTGGGCCGATGGAAGCCGATGGCCAGGCTCATCAGCGTGCTCTTGCCGCCGCCCGATTCACCCACAAAGGCGACGCATTCGCCGGCGGCGATGTCGAGGGAGAAGTTTCGGATGGCCGGTCGGTCTCCGCCGGGGTAGGTGAAGGAGACGTTCTGGAAATCGAGTCGGCCGGTGACTTCGGTGATGTCGGCTTTGTGCTCGTTCTCCTCGATGTCGGGGCATTCGAGCACTTCGCCGATGGATCGGATGGCGTCGGCCCCGCGGGCCAGGCCCGGCACGAGCGATAGCAGCATCTGGGCCGAGGCGCTGATCGATCCAAAGAACATGGTGTAAGTGGCGACCATGCCGATCTTGATGTTGCCCTTGTAGGCGAGGTAACTGGCCAGGGCCAGACACGCGACCATGGGCAATTGCATGGAGACCCACACGCAGGCGTTGAACAGCGCGTTGGTGTAGTCGGCCCGGAGGCCGCGTTGGTAGACGTGGTCGAGGTGGCCGCCCATGACCTCGACCTCCTCATGCTCCACGGCGTGGGCGCGGGTGACGGGGATCATTTCGATCATCTGGGTGGCCCGGGCGCTCATGGCCTCCACGGCGTGGCGGAACTCCTTGAACCGTCGGCTGATGGGCTTGGCGAAGGTCCGCTGCATGACGATGGCGATGGGGATCACCACCGCGTAGACGATCACCATCTCCGGGTCGTTGAACAGCGTGACGGCCAGTGGGGTGGCCAGGCTAAACGCGGCGCCGAGAATGGACTCGAACGCCATCCAGCAGGTCCCTTCGATGATGTCGACGTCGCGCAGCAGTTTGGATTGGAGTCGCCCGGCCTCGGTTTCGTCGTGGTAGGAAATCGACAGTTGCTGCAATCGCCGAACCATGGCCGCCCGGAGACGGTAGGTCAGGCTGCGGACGCACGGAATCATCATCCGGAAGTAGAGGAAGTTGGTGGGGATGTTCTGGACCAGAACGGCGATCACGCCGGCGACGATCCACGGGTTGGTGAAGATGAACTTGGGGGGCTCGGCCTCCAGGCCGTTGATGGTGTAGCCGATCGCCAGGGGCACGAGCACCACGGGGGCCTGCTTGACCACGAAGAAGCAGATCGCGATGGCGTAGTACCACCAGGGCTTGTCGAGCAGCCAGAAGACCGTCGCGACCGGCCGGTGGCTGTGATAGTTGTATTGAAGGGGCAAATGCGCCCGGTGTGGGGACATCGGCCGGTAACTCCCAGCATCGTGCTAAGCGCCCGATCCCGCGCGACTTCGCGGGGGATCCGGCCTCAACAGCCAACATTGTCAACAACTCCCAACAGCAAGTTAAGAACTTCAAACTATACCGCGCATCGGCGCATCCGTCGGCTTGAGTCTTGATTTTTCGGCGAAAAAACGCATGCTTTACGGGCTATGCCCCCCACCTATTACGTGACAACGCCGATTTACTACGTCAACGACGTTCCGCACATCGGTCATTCGTATACGACCATCGCGGCCGACGTGCTGGCCCGGTTTCACCGCGCGGCCGGTTTCGACGTGCGCTTCCTGACCGGCACGGACGAACACGGCATTAAGATCGTCAAGGCCGCCGGCGAAAAGGGCACCACGCCGCGGGAATTGGCCGACGAGGTGGTGGTGGGCTTCCAGGACCTGTGGCGCGACCTGAATATCACCCACGACGACTTCATCCGCACCAGTGAGCCGCGTCACGAGAAGCGCGTTCAGCGCCTGATCACCACGCTGCTGGAGCGGGACGAAATCTACCTCGGCGACTACACCGGCTGGTACGACGAGGGCCAGGAGGAGTTCGTTACCGAGAACGTCGCCCGTGAGAACGAGTACAAATCGGAGGTCTCCGGCAAGCCGCTGGCCCGCTACAGCGAATCGAGCTACTTCTTCCGCCTGAGCAAGTGGATTCCGTGGCTGATCGAATACATCGAGGCCAATCCCGATTTCGTTCAGCCGGCCGCCCGGCGCAACGAAGTGCTCAGCAAGTGTCGGGCCGGCGTGGACGACCTGTCGATCTCGCGTCTGCTGACGAACCTGGGCGGGTGGGGCATTCCGCTTCCCAACGATCCGGATCACTCGGTCTACGTGTGGATCGACGCGCTGAGCAACTACTTCACCGCCCTGGGCATCCCCCCGATCGGCGACGAGCACGACGACCAGTACCCCCAATACTGGCCCGCCGACGTCCATCTGGTCGGCAAGGACATCCTCTGGTTCCACGCGGTGTATTGGCCGTGCATTCTCAAGGCGCTGGACATGCCACTGCCCAAATGCGTCTTCGCCCATGGCTGGTGGACGGCCGAGGGCCGAAAAATGTCCAAGAGCCTGGGCAACTTCATCGACCTGGACCAGATCCGCCAGATCTGCGACGAGTACTCGCGCGACGTCTACCGCTACACGCTGCTGCGGACCATGACCTTCGGCGCCGACGGAGATTTTTCCCGCGACGGACTGCGCACGCTCTACAACGTGGAACTCGCTAACGGCGTGGGCAACCTGCTGAGTCGTACCGTCAAGATGATCGACAAGTACTTCGACGGGCGCGTGCCCGAGGGGGGGGGCCTCGATGATGAAGCCCAAAAGGTGATCGCCGCCGCCGAGGACCTGACCGGATCGGTCGCCGCCGACATGGCCGCGTGCGCCTTCGGAGCCTACCTGGATCGCGTGATGGCGCTGGTGGACGCGACCAACCGCTTCATCGAGGCGACCGAACCGTTTAAGCTGGCCAAGGACGACTCGCAGCGCGAGCGGCTTGGCATGATTCTCTACACCTGCGCCGAGGCGGTTCGGCTGGTGCTGGTCTACCTCGAGCCGTTCATGCCCGAAACGGTGCAACTGGGCCTGGAACAGCTCGGTTGGCAGGGAGATAATGTGTCCCTGGACGCCGCCGGGCGGTGGGGGGTGTTGGCCGCCGGCGCCACGGTGTGCAAGGGCGAAGGCCTGTTCCCGAGGAGCACCTGACATGGCCGATCCGCAGATCGATCTTGAGGCCATCATCCGCGACGACGGTCGGTATCCGATTGACGCGTTCAAGTTCCTGCACGACGGGCTGGACCGCGCCGTCCGCCGTCGTCACGGGCAGACCACGCCCGGGAAAGGCCACCACGTTACCGGCGAGGAGATCTGCCTGGCCCTGCGCGATTTGGCGATCAAGCGGTGGGGGCTGCTGGCTCCGACGGTGCTGACCAAGTGGAACATCCACGCCACCATCGACTTCGGCGAGATGGTCTACCTGATGATCGACCGGGGCGTCTGGAACAAGACCCCCGAGGACAGCGTGGAGGATTTTCGGGACATCTACGATTTCCACACGGCTTTCGGCGGCGCGGCCGATTTCGAGTTGAAAGAATGAGCCCCAAACGCGCCAACCCCAAGGCCGAGGAGGCCCGGCCCGAGCGTCCGATTCCCCAGGCGGTGGACGTTCACGCCGGCGTGCCCGATTGCGCCGCCAAGCGGCCGGCCTGGCGATGGGTCGCGATGATTCTGCTATTCGCGGCGTGGATATCTTTCCTGATGTACTGCTGGCTGGGCGGGAACTCGCCCAAGTAGGAGCCCTCTGCAATGCGATCGAGGCGCCTGAATCTATGGTTGCTTGTTGGCGTGTGCGTCCTGCTGGGCGGATGCGATCCGGCGGACCCCTTCCGCCGACCCCGGGCCGACCAAGAGCCGGTCATCCTGGCGCCGTGGGGGTCGATCAGCGTCTACCAACTGGCCGGCCGACTGAAGATGACGGTCGACCGGGCCGACGAGTACGAGGCCTCCTTGCGGGGCAACGGCATCAACCACGTGATGCTCTACGCAACGCCGTCCAGCCGCGTCTATGTCAACGGGACGCGGGTGGACTTCCTGGAGTTCGTCACTCCGGCCGAGGGGGTCTTGTTCGTGCCGGAGTCGATCGTGGGATCCATTCGCAAGTTAATGCGCCAGCCGTCCGGCCAAGCGGCCGCCGGCGGGACCCCCACGCCCACCCCCAAGCCAAAACCCAAGCCCGGACCCAAGGCCCGCCCGGTCGTCATCGACGCCGGCCACGGCGGCCACGACCCCGGAGCGCCAGGCATCATCGGCATCCCGGAGAAGGACATCAACCTCCCGGTGGCGATGATGGTGGCCGAGAAGCTCAAAGCCCGTGGGATACCGGTAATCCTGACGCGGTCGACGGACGTATTCGTCGAACTCAATGAGCGGGCCGAAATCGCCAACCGGGCCGGGGCGGCGCTGTTCGTGAGCATTCACTCCGACGCGGCCGAGGCCAACCCCGATGCCCGTGGATACACGGTCTTCACGGCCCGGTCGCCCGATGGCCAATCGGTGGCGCTGGCCCAGGGACTGTCTCGCCAGATGTCCGGGGCGGGCGTGGCCAGCCGTGGCGTGCAGCAGTCGAACTTGCGCGTGCTGGTGCGAACGATTTGCCCGGCCGCGTTGGTGGAGTTGGGGTTCATGACCAATTCGTATGAGGCCAAGGCGTTGGCCATGCCCGGTTATCAGGACCGATTGGCTCAGGCGGTGGCGGACGGCATCGCGGGTTATTTGCAGTCCGGCGCGGCGCTGGGGGCGTCCCGAAAGCCCCTTGACCTTGCGCCGACAGGCCAGTAGAAGCGAGACTATGAAGAACACAGCCCTTCTGACAACGGCGGTTGAAGAGTTCCCCAAGCGTAGCGGCAAGGTCCGCGATATCTACGATCTGCCCGATGGCGTGCTGCTGGTCGCCACCGACCGGATCAGCGCCTTCGACGTGGTCATGCCTAACGGCATCCCCGATAAGGGGCGCGTGCTCACCCAGATCAGTTGCTTCTGGTTCGAGATGCTCTCGGAGGTCTGCCCGAATCACGTGATCAGCACGGCCATGAAGGACCTGCCCGAGCCCTTCCGCACCGAAGAAATGGACGGGCGCTTCATGCTGTGCAAAAAGGCCGAGGTGGTGCCCATCGAATGCGTGGTGCGCGGGTACCTGGCGGGCTCGGGTTGGCGGGAGTACCAGGAGTCCGGAACGGTCTGCGGGGTCACGCTTCCCGAGAAGCTCAAAGAGGCTTCCCAATTGCCCGAGGTGATCTTCACCCCGGCGACCAAGGCCGAACTGGGCGACCACGACGAGAACATCACCTTTGAAAAAGCGTGCGATCTGGTCGGCGTTGAGACCATGACGGCCCTGCGCGATAGCGCCGTCAAGATTTACGAGACCGCCCGCGACTTTGCCACCGAGAAGGGCATCATCCTGGCCGACACCAAGTTCGAGTTCGGCCGAGACGCCGACGGACAACTGATCCTGATCGACGAAGTGCTCACCCCGGATTCCTCCCGCTTCTGGCCGGCCGACAGCTACAAGCCCGGGAAGAGCCAGGCCTCCTTTGACAAGCAATTCGTCCGGGACTACCTGGACAAGATCAAGTTCGATCGCACCCCGCCGGGTCCCATCCTCCCGGCCGAGATCGTCCAGAAGACGCGGGCGCGCTATATCGAGGCCTACACGCGCTTGACGGGCCAAAAGTTTCCGTGGGAGTAGCGGGCCCGCGGGCCTAACTGAGCGCCAACACCACATACACGTTGTAGAAGGTGTGCGCGCCGACGACCACGCCGAAGCCCCTCAGCAGGAATAGGCCTCCCAGGTACAGTCCGGCCAGGGCGCGGAAGATGAAAGGCCCCCACAGTAGGCGCGATTTGAACAGCGTGCCGTCGGCCCACACTTGGGGGTGGTAGAGGCTAAAGGCCACCGCCGCGGCGACCAGCATGATCGGGGCGACGTATTTCTTGGGCAGTTCCAGGATGTCCACGAACAGCAGCAACGTCAACCCCATCAGCACCAGGCGGAACAAGAACTCCTCGTAGATGCCGGCCCCGGCGCTGATGACGAGCTTCATGAAGATCGAATCGTTCGGGACCGTGGTTGCGCTGAGGCGCCCCACCAGGTGCAGCAGGGCCACCAGCGGCACGGCCCAGGCGATCGACTCGACCGTCATCAGGCCGATCACTACCGGGCGCAGGCGCCAGCGGGCGCGTTCGATGATCTGCTGGCAGAGCAGGACCGCGACCACGGCGAAGGCCGGCAGGAGCGGGTGGGTGGCCCCGAAGAACCGCAGCGCCTCGGCCAGGTGATGGCGGGCCATCAGCACGTCGGGCGTCCAGGCCAGAGAGATGTGGAAGAACAACAGGAACGGTGCCACGAAGACCAGCGCGTGCAAGGGCTGACGAGATAGGCAGGCGTATCGCTGCTGGGCAAGGTCCGTCGGGGGCGGGGCGTCCATGCGGAGTATTATGCCGGTCGGCGCTGGCTTTTCAACGTGCAGCCGCGCCGGGCAGGGTCAGGTACGGTGCGATCTGCCGGATGGTTCCCGGCCCGATGCCGGCCACGGCCGTCAAGTCCTCGGGCCGGACAAACCGCGGCGCCCCGTGGCCGGCGCGGTAGGCGATGATGGCGTCGGCTCGGACCTGGCCGATGCCGGGCAGCCGCCGGAGGGAGGCCGCCGACGCCGTGTTGGGGTCGATCCGCTCGGTGGCCGCTTGGAAGCGCTGGGGCCAGACCGGCGGATCGTCGCCGATCCAGGTCCGTCCGCTCAAAGCCATGGCCGCCAGCGGCACGGCCGCGACGGCGCAGACGATCAGCAAGGTGACACCGTTGGCGGGGGTCAGGGACAGATCGTGACGATCCGGGGGGCGGTTCACTTTCCGTTCCGGCCGGGCCCGGCGGTGTTGGCGGCCATCTTGGCCCGGAAGTTGCGCAGCTCGGTGAAGGCCATCTTGGGCGTTTCTTCGTCGGCGCAGAGGCCGCCGTGGGGCAGGTAGTGGGGTCCGTCGTCGCCGAGGTCGCGCCAGCAGATGCTCTCGACGTAAGGCTTGGACATGCAGATGCGGTAGAACGCCTGCAGCCACTCGGCCTGGAGTCGCTGCGACCAGGGCGCGTGCCATCGGCCGGCCGAGGTCGACTCGTGCTCGCCGCTCCAGGCGTCGCGCGGGTCGGAGACCGCCTGGCTGGGAACGGCGCAGGCGGTGATGTGCACGGGCTTGCGGAGCGAGACAAACTCATCGAGCAGGCTGGAAATCTGCATCAGGTCGCGCACGTAGTACCCGTCCTGCGGAACGCCCATGTGAAGCTGCACGCCGAGGGCGTCGAACTTGATGCCGCTCTGGACGGCCATGTCCGCATACAGCAGGGGGGGAATGGTCCGCTGGTTGCGGGCGTAGTATTCGCCCCAGGGCATGACCAGGTCGATCATGATCTGGCTGCGCGGGGCCTGACGGCGGGCGAGTTGACAGCACATCCGCGTCAGTTCCATGATCTGCTCGAACGACAGGTTGAAGTTGTTCCAGGCGTGTAGGCCCGAGACCACCGACCAGATCTTCGCCTGGCGGGAGTACCGCTGGATGATCTGCTCAAGGTGCTTGTAGATGACCTCGCGAAGGCTGTCGTAATCGTGCTCCCACAGGTACAGCCACTCCGGCAGGTTCGACGGGTCGAAGTCGACCACCGGCCCGATGTGAACGGGCTTTTGGGCCCGGGCGGCGAAGTTGACCCACTGGTCGACGCGGGGGAACTTGTAGGTGTTCTCTTGCGGCTCGACCAGCTTCCAGGACATGGGGATCGACAGGAAGTCGAAGGCGTCTCGCAGGCGGTCGTGATGGCCTCCGGAAATGCCGTTGAGGTTGACCTGCACCCCGAACCGGGTCCGCCCGGCGGCGGCGGCCGATCCCTTGCGGCGGTCCAGGAACACGCCGGCGTGGAATAGCGCCATCTTCTCCGAGAGGGTCACGCCGTCGGCCAGAGCCTTGCTGGCCAGCGTGGCGGTAGCGGCCGAGTCGGACGATTGCAGGGCATCGACGAACGGCTGGCGGTTGTCCTGGAACTCGGTGATCAGGTCGGCGGCGTCGGGGTAGTCGAACAGGCCCCATTCCTCGACCTTCTGGGCCAGCCGCATCAGGCGGGCGCGGGCCAGTTCCAGCGGCAGGTTATAGGGGCGGTCGCGGTCGGGCAGGCGGGTGGTCGGGAGGATGAAGGAACCGGCTCGGCCGGCGTCCCACAGCAGGGCCAACCCCACCGCGCCGGCCACGCGCTTACGACACGCGATGGTGTCGCCGTCTTGGCCGAGTTCGCCGCGCACGGGAATGCCGTCCGGACCGAACACGTACGCGCCGGTCAGGTCGAGCCCGTTGGCGGAGTCACCTTGATGCGCCTCAAACCGAAGCATGTTGCCCTGCTTATAATAGGAATAAGGTCAATTAGGCCGCGCGGTGGGCAAACGCCGTAGCTAGGCTCTTCGAGTATAGGCGCGGGCCGCGGGCATTTCCAGTGGTCGCCAAAATTGGCCTGGGTTAACCGGGGTCGTTAGGCCTTCTTATCTACCATCTTCTTGGCCAGCCGCGCGTAAACCGGCAGCCCGTCGGCGTCGATGTCCACCTCAGCCTGGCCCCGGACCAGCGGCGAGGCGTAGGCCCGAAATGCGTCGGTGACGCCGAAGCCGTCTTCACGGATGAACTCAGGCGGCACGGGCTTCTCACCGTTGGCGACGTCTTCGAGGTCGGCCAGGCCCGTGGTGACCGCGTACGGGTCGTCGGCCGTGCGCTCGAGCGTGATCATCTTGCCGTGAACGCCCGCGATGGCGGCTTCGACCGCCTTTTGGCCGACCAGGTAGGCCTCGTCGCTATCGGTGGCTGAGGCGAAGTGGCGGGCCACTCGCTGGGCCGTGCCCGCCCGGTTGGTCCGGGCCTTAACGCCGACCTTTTCCTCGATGATCCAGCGCACGGCGTTGGCGGCGCCGCCCAATTGCGTGTGGCCGAAGCTGTCTTTGGAAAACTGGCCGCCCGCTTCACCCAGGTACTTCCCGTCGGCCGTCTTGACGCCCTCGCCGCAGGCGACGAAGCACCGCTTGAACTTATCGAGCGACTGTCTGACCGCGTCGATGAAGTCGGCCTCGACGAAGGGCACTTCCGGCAGGAGGACCAGGTGGGGCGCGTCGTCGTCGTGGCGGGCGGCCAGGGCGGTCGCCGCGGCGATCCACCCGGCGTTTCGGCCCATGACCTCGTGGACGGTGCAGGTGTCGTGGGTGTAGAGGGCGTAGGTATCCAGGCCCGCTTCCATGACGGCGGTGGCGTTGAATTTGGCGACCGAGCCGTAGCCGGGGCAGTGGTCGGTGCAGGCCAGGTCGTTGTCGATGGTCTTGGGCACGCCCACGCAGATCAGCTCGTAGTCGATTTGGTTGGCGAGCTGGCCGAGCTTGGCGGCGGTGTCCATGGAGTCGTTGCCGCCGATGTAGAAGAAGAACCGCACGTCGTGGGCGCGAAAGACGTTGAGGATTCGCTCGTAGTCGGTGCGGTCGGCCTCGAGGCTCTTGAGTTTATGGCGGCACGAGCCCAGCAGCGAACTGGGGGAGCGCTTTAGCCGGTCGATCTGGGCGGGGTCTTCGGCGCCGATGTCGAACAACTCTTCGTTGAGCACACCCAGGATGCCGTTATCAGCGCCGTAGACGCCGGTGAAGCTCTCGGGATGGCCCAGGGCGGTTTGGATTACGCCGGCCGCGCTGGCGTTGATTACGGCGGTCGGGCCGCCCGATTGGGCAACGACGGCTTTTCCGGTCATCGTGAACAGCTCCCTTCGTTATGGCCGACCGGCCCGGTCGGCAGGGCTGAATTATAGGCGCGTGGCCGGGTGAGACAATGGTTGTCCGTTGATGGAAAGTTCGCGCTTCAGTGTTTTGCCCTACGGCGAACGTATCCTAGCTTTCGGTCAGAGAGGCCCATGAGGGGCCGACATTCAAAGAACCCAAGGACTGACCGCCGACACGTGAAGACGGCGGTGAATAGGTTGGTAGGTGCCAGGATGACAAACCAACAGAACCCCCACGCCGGACGCATTCTTGCCGTTTCCGCTCGCCCCCACGCTCTGACCGATTATGTCGCCCCCATGACATCCGCCGGGTGGGACGTCACCGTCTGCGCCGACGAGGTCGAGGCCTTCGCTGCGATCTGCGCCCATGCGGTCGATCTGGTCATCGTTCACGATCCGGCCAGTGCGCCGGTGCGAACCGAACTGGTCAGTTCCGTCCGCGACATGCACGGCAGCGACTCGCTCCCGGTGGTGGTGCTCAGCCACCGGCCGGGCAGCGCCCGAGATATCTTCCTGAACGCCGGCGCCGACGACGTGATCTGCCAGATCGCTTCGATGGCCGAGGTGGTCTCCCGCGTCCGCGTGCTGATGCGGTTCAAGAGACTCCACGACGAACTCGACGCCGCCATCCGCCGCGAACGGAGAATGATGGATGAACTCAAACAGGATAACGCCAAACTCCAAGTCCTCTGCACCACCGACCCCCTGACCCACCTGGCCAACGTCCGTAACTTCCAGGACATGCTGGCCCACGAGTTCAAGATCGCCAAGCGATACGAACAGCCCCTCAGCCTGCTGATGATCGACGTCGACCATCAGCAGGCTGAGGGGCTGTTC
>CAYRZU010000069.1:0-17422 GCA_964428895.1 uncultured Planctomycetaceae bacterium | reverse complement strand
CACGTTGCGGCCGACGTAGCAGGTCTCCAAACTCATCGGATACCCCGCGTAGAACAGACCGAGCTCCGCGACGCGTTCGTTGATTTCACTGGTGACCACGCCCGGCTCACAGACCACGACCATGTTGTCGCGGTCGATCTCCAGGATGCGGTTCATTCGGTCCACCGACAGGACGATGCCGCCCATCGCGGGCACGGCCCCGCCGGCCAAGCCGCTACCGGCCCCGCGCGGCGTCACCGGAACGTTGGCTTCGTTGGCGACCTTCAGGATCGCCGCGATCTCGTCGGCCGACGTCGGGCGAATCAGTGCTTCCGGCATATGCCGATACCGCTTGTCAGGGACTTCGTCGTGGCTGTAGGGCTCGAGGGCGTCGGGGTCGCCAAAGACAACAAACTTGTCCCCCACGATTTTGCGCAGCTCGGCGACCACGGGCTCAGTCAACGCGTTGTAGGGAGACGACGCCTGACTCATGTCGCGCTCCCTTCCTTGGCCTGCCGCAACGCCGCTGCCAGGGCCGGCGCGACCTCGAACAGATCGCCCACGATGCCGATGTCAGCCACGTTGAACAGCTGCGCATCGGGATCGGTATTGACGGCCACGATGGTCTCGGCCGTCTGCATCCCGGCGAGGTGCTGAATCGTGCCGCTAACGCCCAGGCCAATGTAGAGCTTCGGCGTGACGGTCTTGCCCGATAGCCCGATCTGCGTTGGATAGGGCAGCCACCCGCGATCGACCACCTCTCGGCTGGCGCCCAAGGCGGCGTTCAGCGCATCGGCCAGGTCATGACCGACCGAAACGTTCTCGGCTTTCTTGATGCCGCGCCCGACCGCCACCACCGCATCGGCGTCTTCCAGGTGGTGCTCGCTTTCGTCGGGAACGAACTCGAGATGTTCGGTGTGACTGACCAGAGATTCCGCCGGCGGGGCCGAGCGGATGATTTCGCCGGTTCGGCCTTCCACTAGATCGGCCGGCCGTGTCGAGTGCGGGCGAACCGTTGCCATTTGCGGCCGATGGTCGGGCGTCTTGATCGTCGCCAACACGTTGCCACCAATGGCTGGGCGAATCTGAAGCAGATTGCCCGTTTCCGGGTCGATGTCCAGCGACGTGCAGTCGGCGGTCAGGCCGGCATAGACCTTCACCGCCACGTAGGGCAACAAGGTGCGCCCGGTGGTGGTCGCCGCGCCCAGCACGATCTCCGGCTCGTAGTCGGCAATCACGCCGCTCATGCAGGCCGCATAGGGCTGCACGCGAAAGTGGGCCAGTTCCGGAGCCTCGGTGACCACCACGCGGTCGGCCCCGCGTGCGACCAGCTCGGCCAGGCCGTCGTCGTCGATCGTATCGCCGAAGATCATGGCCGATAATGTCGTCTCGCGCTTGTCGGCCAGTTCGCGCCCGCGCCTCAGCAGTTCGAAGCTGACAGGCAAGACCCGTCCCTCGAACTGCTCAGCCAGAATCCAAACGCCCTCGCTGGCCATGACTAAACAAGCTCCTTCTGACGCAAGAGCTCGACGACCGCGTCCACAGCGGCCGACAACGTCTGATCGTCGGAGACGGTTAACTTCTGACACGCTCGCGCGATCTTGGGGCGGTCGATCTTGACCACGCGCGTCGGCGACCCTTTCAGCCCGAGCTTGTCGGCTTCGACGGTAATGTCCGCGGCGCCCCACGTGGGCAGGTCCATGGTCTTGGCCCGTTGCTTGCCCCGCAAGGTGGGTAGTCGCGGGTTGGAAATCTCTTTGACCACCGTCAGTACGGCGGGGGTCTGGACGGCCACACGCTGCCAGCCGCCTTCGACCATCCGGCGCAGGTGGGCTCGGCCGCCCGTGAAGCCCTCGAACGCGCAAACGTAGGTACCTACGGGCCAGTCCAGGAAGGCGGCGATGCCCGGGCCCACCTGTCCGGTCTCACCGTCGGTCGCCCGTTCGCCGCAGATCACCAGATCCACATCCCCCAGCGACCGGATGGCCCCTTGCAGAACATAACTGGTCGCCCAGGTGTCCGCCCCGGCGAAGGCCTTGTCCGACAGTAGCACCGCCGAGTCGCACCCCATGGCGACGGCCTCACGCAACGCCTCTGCCGCCTGCTTGGGTCCCATGGAAATCGCGATCACCTCGCCGCCGTGCGCTTCGCGCAGTTCGATGGCCAGCTCAATCGCGTACAGGTCCAGCGGGTTGATGATCGCCTCGACCCCCTCGCGGACCATCGTACCGGTCTGGTCGTCCATCTTGACCGTGTCCGTGCCGGGCACTTGTTTGATCGGAACAACGATTCGCATTCAGCACATCCTCGCAACAGCTCTAGCCAACGTCGTCGAAGGGGTCACAGCTTGCCACAGGCGGCGGCCGATGTCAAAGCTCACCCGGCCAGGAACGCCCCGGCGAACTCGCCGATCTTCCGGTACGCCTGCTCGAGGATGTCTTCGTTCGGCAAGAACACTACCCGGAAGTGCTGCGTGCCCGGGGCTTGGCCGAACCCGCTGCCGGGAACCACCACCACGCCGGTGGCCCGCATGAGGCCTTCCGCGAATTCCTTATCGGGCCGATCCGTGTGCAACTTCGGAAACGCGTAAAAGGCCCCGCCCGGGGACGCGCAGCTGATGCCGTCGATGGCGTTGAGCATCTGGACCGTCACGTCGCGCCGCCGCGTGAGCTTGGCCATCGCCTCGGTCAGGTGACCGTGGTCGCCCTCCAACGCCGCGGGAATCGCCTGCATGCCCGGGTGATGGGCGCTCAGCCGCATGCGCAGGAGTTTATTAATCGCTTCAACGTAATCGTCCAGCATGCCGGCCGCGCCGCTGACGATGCCCCAGCCAATCCGGAATCCCGGCGCCAGATACGCCTTGCTCAGCCCGTTGAAGGTCACTACCGGTACGTCGGCCGACAGGGACGCCATCGGCACATGCTCGCCGCCGTCAAAGATCAGCTTGTCGTAGATTTCGTCGGCCAGCACGACCAGATTGTGCTCGGCCGCCAGGTCCATCACCGCCTGAAGCGCCTGACGGTCAGTCAACGAGCCCGTGGGATTGTTGGGGTTGCAGACGATGATAGCGCGGGTCTTGTCGTTGATCCGCACGGCGATATCGGCCACGTCCGGCTGCCAGCCGTTCGATTCATCCAGGAAGTAGTGGTTCTCCTCGACACCGAGCTTGTTGAGGATGGCCGCATAGAGCGGATAGCCCGGTACCGGAATCAGCACGTTCTCGCCGGGGTCGGCCAGCGCCGTTAGGGCCACGTCGATCGCCTCGGAGGCGCCGGTCGTTACGAACACCTCCTGGATCGACCCGACGCCCTTTCGCCCGGCCTCGGCCCGGATGGCGCGACGAGCGTCGGCCGTCCCGATCGACGGGCCATAGCCGCAAAGGTTGGCCCGCATAGCGTCGTTGACGGCATCAACCACGTGCTCGGGCGTACGGAAATCGTACAGCGGCGGATCGCCGATGTTCAGGTACAGCATCTCCATGCCCGTGGCCGCCACTTGCTCAGCCAGGACCACCACGTCGCGAACCGCGTAGGTTACGTTGGCCGTTCGCTTGGCGGGCGAAAGTCTCTTGGACTGCGTCATCACACCTGTTCCTTGCCGTTTCCGACGGCGTCAAAGGAGCAGTAGTGTATCGGCCTCCCCGGCCCCCCAGCAAGCCTCTCCTCCCGCCCCGGGCCCCCAAAGCCAAAAGCTTTGATTCTCTCACGCCAGCTACTAGGATGGACGCCCGCTTGGGGACCGAACGCCCCGGCGCCTGAGGAAACAACATGCTGATCTCGCTGAATTGGCTAAGTGATTACGTGGATGTGGCCATGCCGGTCGACGACCTGGCCGACCTGCTGATGCGCATCGGCCTGACCGTCGAAGGAATCGCCGACGCCGGCGACGATCTCGTCTTGGACGTGGAAGTGACCTCCAATCGCCCGGACTGCCTCGGACACCTCGGCGTGGCCCGCGAAGTCGCCACCGCCACCGGGGTCGAGCTTCGCCGCCCCGTCGTGGGCCAGGCACCCACCGCCGACAACGCCGCCGACCTGACGGCCGTGGAGGTCGCCGACCCCGATCTGTGCCCCCGTTACACCGCCCGCGTTCTTCGCGGCGTGAAGGTCGGGCCCAGCCCGGCCTGGCTGATCGAACGCCTCGAAGCGGTCGGCCTGCGCGGCGTCAACAACGTTGTCGACGTGACCAACTTCGTGCTGATGGAATACTCCCAGCCGCTGCATAGCTTCGATTTCGACAAGCTGAGCGAAAACCGCATCGTGGTTCGCCGCGCCGCCAAGGGCGAGCAGCTCGTCAGCATCGACGAGACCACCTGCGCCCTCGATGAGCAGATGCTGGTCATCGCCGACGCGACCCAACCCGTGGCTGTCGCGGGGGTGATGGGCGGCCTGGCAACGGAGGTCACCGAAGCGACCACCAACGTACTGATCGAGTCGGCCCAGTTCGATCCGCTCTCGATCCGCCGCACCAGCCGCAAGCTGCAGTTGATGTCCGAGAGCAACTTCCGCTTCGAACGCGCGGTCGATCCCGTAGCCGTCGACGAAGCGTCCCTGCGAGCGTGCGAGATGATCCTGGACCTGGCCGGCGGCGAATTGGTCGGCGGCGTAGTCGACGTCTGGGCGACCTCCTACGAAGCGCCGACTGTCACCATGCGCCCAGCGCGCTGCGACGCGCTGCTGGGAACCGTCACGCCGCCGGCCCGACAGGTGGAGATCCTCGAAGGCCTGGGCCTGACTCCCACACTCAACGGTGAAACCATCACGTGCACCATCCCCCCCCATCGCGGCGACCTCCGCCGCGAGGTGGACCTGATCGAGGAAGTCGCGCGCACCGAAACCTTCGACGTCATCCCGGTCGGCCACGCCATTACCCACCCACTGCACAGTGAGGGCCTCACCCAACGCACCCGCCGCCGCGCGGGCGAGCTGATGACGGCCGCCGGATTCGATGAGTCCATCACCTTCGCCTTCGTCGACGCCAAGGAGGCCGACCTGTTCGTGCCCGGGCAAACGCTGGCCGTCGACACCTTGACCCGTCGCAGCAACAACGCCCTCCGCAAGACGCTGCTGAACAGCCTGCTCCGTACGGCCAAGGGCAACCAAGACGCGGGCAACACCGACGTCAGCCTGTTCGAACTGTCGGCCGTGTTTCCCCAGTCAGGCAAAACCCAACTCCCCGACGAGCACGTGGAGCTCGCCGCCGTCACCACGGGCTCGCTGCAATCGTTGCGAGGGGCCCTGGAGGCCGTCATCGGTCGTCTCAATCCGCTGTCGGCCCTGACGGCCGAAGCCGCCGACGCGCCCGGTCTGGAAACCGGCGGCGCGGCCACACTGCTATTGGACGGCGAACCGCTGGGCGCAATGGGCATCGTGGCCAAGGATATCCAAGACCGTTACGGCCTGGAGAAGCCCCTCGCCGCCGCGGCCGTCAACTTCGACATGCTCCTGGCCCGGGCCAACCAGCAACCGACCTATCGACCCCTTCCTCGCTTCCCGGCCATGCGGCGCGACCTGTCCCTGATCGTCGACGACGCCGTCACCTGGAAGCAACTGGCCGACCTGGTCGCCGCCATCGACCAGCCCCTTCGCGTGGGAATCGATTACGTGACCACTTACCGCGGCAAACCCGTCGCCAAGGGCCGAAAGTCCATCACTCTCACGCTGACCTATCGCTCCCCCGACAGCACCCTCCGCAGCGAACAAGTCGACGA
Organism: uncultured Planctomycetaceae bacterium; assembly: GCA_964428895.1. GTDB lineage: Bacteria > Planctomycetota > Phycisphaerae > SM23-33 > SM23-33 > HyVt-337. The sequence goes on along the minus strand of CAYRZU010000069.1, from coordinate 11,733 downwards.
ACAAGTCGACGCCGTCGTCCGGGCGGCCACAGACAGCTTCTCCGCCGAGCTGAGGACCTAGTAGCACCACACCCAACAAAGGGGCGCCCCATGGTCAACGGTCGAGCTGAAGATATCATTCAGGACGAATTGAACCCCAACGAGAAGCTCCTGTGGGCGGGCAGGCCTCGCGCAGGCCTACGGCTGCAACGCTCGGACCGGTTCATGATTCCCTTCAGTCTCCTTTGGTGCGCCTTCCTTGGCTTTCCGGTCTACCTTGTCTGCCGACAGGAAGGGGGCCCCCCAGTTGAAGCGGTCATGCTCCTTCCCTTTGTCGCCATTAGCGTCTACATCCTCCTGGGCCGTTTCGTCGTCGATGCAATGCAACGCCAGCGAACCTTCTACGGTGTTACGGACGCGCGCGTGATCATCGTGGCCGCCTTGGGCGGACGGCGGGCCACCAGCCTGGACTACTCCGACCTTGGCCAAGTCTCACTGGCCGAACGAGACGATCGATCCGGAACGATCTGTTTCGGCGACCGCCACCTGACGCTCAACATCGTTCCGGCCGGATGGCCCATGGCCAGCCGCGTCCTGCCACCTCGACTGGATGCCATCGACAACGCCCGAAACATCTACGACGTGATCGGCCAAGCCAGGGCGTCTTTCGAAAGTCGGTCTGACAACTAGGGAACACTTCTGGCCCGTTGGCACCGTGGTTGCACTGTCGATCTGGCGAAAAATCCCCTGCTTCTTCAAGCGCCCGCCCCTTGCGTCCGATGTAGATGTGTATAATGGCCCCATTCGTAGCCCGGCCGCTGCATCGCGGAGCTTCGAACACGGCGGCCGATTCGGCCCGATCGATGGGCCGATTGACATCTCATCGATAAAAGGCCTCTGCTGTGTTCGACAGCAGTCCCGATTGAAAGAACCGATAAGCCTAGCTGGGGAGGTGGACGTCCGGGCCCTCCGGGGTGAGGCGATCTCCCACTTAAAATGCTGGGTTCTTCGAGACGGGCTGTACCGACACAAGGTGGAGGCTTTTTTTTGCGCTGATTTTGCCCCATTTCCGCCGTCTAATAGGGCCCGGGCGGGTTTGGTCTTTGAGAACGTCAATAACGGCCGTATAATTTCCCCTCCGATTCGCCCTTTGAGGGATCTAAAGGAGTAGGGACTTTCGGGACGCAGGCATGACGGTCTACGTGGGCATCGACATCGGCGCTGTGAGCGCCACCGCCGCCGTAATTACGACCGCCCCCAGCGACACGCTGGCCGGCTCGGCGGACTTCGATCTACTGGAAGCGCCCGGGCAGACCCTCGGGCCCGACCAACGCCTGTTTGTCTCCAGCTATCACCGCACGCGCGGCAAGCCCCTGGCCGCCGCGACGGAACTTCTCGAAGAGGTCATCTCCCTGGTCGGCGCCGGCCGAATTCGCGGACTCATCCTGACCGGTAGCGGCTCGCGGGCGGCCGCGGGTAAGCTACAGGCGCGCGTCATCAACGAATTCAAGGCCGCCGCCACGGGGCTGACGACCTTGGGCGTCCACGTCCGGACCGTCTTCGAAATGGGCGGCGAGAGCTCCAAGTACCTCCGCCTGACCCCCAGCGAGGACGGACTGAGCATCCTCGACTACGCCACCAACGGCGATTGCGCTGCGGGCACGGGCAGCTTCATCGACCAACAGTGCGGCCGACTGCGATATAGCGTCGAAGACATCGGCGAGATTGTCGGCTCGGCCGAGCGGGCGGCCCAAGTGGCCGGCCGATGCAGCGTGTTCGCTAAGAGCGACATGATCCACGCTCAGCAGAAAGGCTACACCCCGCCGGAAGTCTTGCGCGGGCTGTGCAACGCGGTGGCTCGGAACTTCCGGACCGCGGTGGTCCGGTCGCACCCGGTCGAGGCGCCCGTCGCGTTCGTCGGCGGCGTGGCCGCCAACTCCGCTGTGGTCCAGGCCATGCGGGAAGCATTCGATCTGGACGAAGAGGCCCTCATCGTCCCGCCGGCGTTCATGCATGTTTCCGCTATCGGCGCGGCGGTGGTCGCGTCTCAAGACGCCTCGGAAACCGCCCTGAGCCATCTGGCCGACCTGCGAGAGGCCTCCGACACCGCCCACGGCGTGTTCCCCACCACCACGCCGCTGAACACGGACAACGTGCTGCTGCTTCGCGACAAGGCCGCCCAATACGAACACGATCACAGCGACCCCACCGTGGACGGCTACCTCGGCATCGACATCGGCAGCGTCTCCACCAACGTGGTCGTCATCGACAGCGCCGGGCGGGTGCTGGCGGAAATCTACACTCGCACCAAGGGCCGACCCATTGAGGTCGTCGGCGAGGCGCTCAAGGAGATCGAAGCCGACTGGGCCGGCCGACTCAACATCCGCGGCGTCGGCACGACCGGCTCGGGACGCGAACTGATCGGCGAACTGATCGGCGCCGACACCATCAACGACGAGATCACCGCCCACAAGACCGGCGCCACCTACGTCGGCCAGACGCTCCTGGACGGCCGACTGCCGGATACGATCTTCGAAATCGGCGGACAAGACTCCAAATACATCTGCCTCGAACGCGGCGTGGTCGTCGACTTCACCATGAACGAAGCGTGCGCCGCAGGCACGGGCAGCTTCCTGGAAGAACGCGCCGACGAACTCGATATCTCCATCAAAGACCAGTTCGCCAACCTCGCCCTCTCCAGCCAGGCCCCCATCCGCCTGGGCGAGCGCTGCACCGTGTTCATGGAGCGTGACGTCAACAGCTACATGCAACGCGGGGCCGACAAGGCCGACCTTGTCGCGGGCCTGGCCTACTCGGTGGTCTACAACTACATCAACCGTGTCGTCCGCGGACGGAAGATCGGCGAGACGATCTTCTTCCAAGGCGGAACGGCCTATAACGACTCGGTCGCGGCCGCCTTCGCCGCGGTCACCGGCAAGCAGATCATCGTCCCGCCGCATAACGGCGTCATCGGCGCCATCGGCGCCGCCTTGCTCGCCCGAGACAAAATGTCCGCTGGCCAGGGCACCCACAATCGCAGCCTCGAAGACATTGAGGCCGCCGTCGACGCCTCCGGCGCCTATGTCGCCGCCGACGCGCCGGCCGGCGACCCCGCCTGCGAGCCGATCGAGTCCAGCTTCCGCGGGTACGACCTGTCGCTGGTCGATTACACGCTGCGGGAGTTCATCTGCAAGGGCTGCTCAAACTCGTGCCAGATCCAGGAATTCGACGTCGAAGGCTCAAAGACCTACTGGGGAGACAAGTGCTCCGACCGCTTCCGCAAGCGGGCCAAGGCCGCCCGCAAGCCCGTCATTGACGACTTGTTCGCCCTGCGTGAACGGCGCCTGTTCGACGAGGCCGCCTTGCCCACCCCCGACGCGGGCGCGCCGACCATTGGCATTCCCCTGACCATGTTCGCCTGGGAGCAACTGCCCTTCTGGCGGACCATGCTGGCGACGATGGGCTTTGAGACGGTCCTGTCCGAACCGACCAACAAGAAGATCATCCAGGCCGGGCTCGACAGCGTCGTCGCCGAGCCGTGTTTCCCCATCATCGTCGCCCACGGGCACGTGACCGACCTGATGGCCAAGGGCGTCGATCACATCCTCATGCCCAACATCGTCTCGGTCGAAAGCCCCGACGACAACAGCAACGCCTTCCTGTGTCCGTGGCACCAGACCTTGCCCTTCGTCTGCCGGCGAGCGCCGAACTTACGAGAAGCCGGCCAGTTGTTCCTGACACCCTCGGTGCGCTTCCAGGACGGTCCCAAAGATGTCACGCGCGACGTGCACGAGCTGTTTAGGAGCTTGGGCATTTCCAAGAAGCGAACGGCCGAAGGTGTGGCCGCCGGGTATGAGGCCATGCGGACCTTCCGCCGCCGCCAGTTCGAGGCCGGCCGCGAAGCCCTCGTCCAACTCAACGCCGCCAACGAAACCGCCATCGTCTTCGTCGGCAGGCCCTACAACATCCACGACGCCGGCGTGAATCTTTCGGTCGCCCGAAAACTTCGGGACTACTACGGCGTCAACTGCCTGCCCATGGACTGCCTCGACGTCGCCGACGACGTTGCCGACGTGAACCCCAACATGTATTGGGAACTCGGCCGACGCATTATCAGCGTGGCCAAGTTCGTCGGGCAGCACAAGAACCTCCACATCATCTATATCACCAACTTCAAGTGCGGGCCCGACTCCTACATCAAGCACTTCGTCCGCACCGCCTCCGGCAAGCCGTATCTGACGCTGCAATTCGACGGCCACAGCAACGACGCCGGCATCATGACCCGCTGCGAGGCCTACCTCGACAGCAAGGGCATCCTCCGCCCCGGGCGAGAGGCCGAAGCAGTCCCCCAGACGGTCTAGGCCCCCCCCCCGCTTCCGAAACGCCGGAAAGACCCCGTAGCCCTTGAAATCACAAGGAACAGGAAAGACGTTGTCCGAAAAATCGGCGCAACGGACGTCCACGAAAGCTTCAGGCGAACGCAAGAGTTGTTGAAGGAAGTGTTTATGAAGGAATATTAAGACGGCCAAATCGGCCATGTGATCTATTGACAAACTCAGATTCTGTGGTATAATGGTTCCTTAGTAATCGAGGCTGGCAATTTTGCCGGCCGTTTTTGTGCGCTCATCTTTCGATTCGAGGGCCAATGGCCTACCTCTTTGGCGATACGCGTGTGGCCGCCGACCGGCTGGAACTCCTGGCCGAGATGTTCAACCCCTGTAGCCGTCAGTTCCTCAGCCACAGCGCCCCCGACCGGCCCGGCCTGGTGGTCGACTTAGGCTGCGGCGTTGGGCACACCACTGCCATGCTGACTTCGGCGCTCAAGCCCCGGCAGGCCGTCGGCCTCGATAGCTCCGAGGCCTTCATCGCCCAAGCCATCGCCAACGCGCCCGACCCGTCCGTCACCTTCGCTTTGCACAACGTCACGGAAGTGCCCTTCCCGGTCGGCCCGTGCGACGTGATCTTCTGCCGCTTCCTACTGAGTCATCAGACCGACGCGCCAGGGCTGATCGAGAAGTGGGTGACCCAATTGTCTTCCGGCGGGCGACTACTGCTGGAAGAAACCGAGGCCATCCATACGTCCCTCGAACCGTTCGCCCGGTACATCGATATCGTCACCGCCATGCTGGCAGACGGCGGGCAGACGCTCTGTGTCGGCAGCGACCTGGACGCGATGACCCCGCCAGCCGGCACGACGCGCCTGCCCGGCGAAATCGGCGTGACCCCCGCCACTACTAACGTCGCGGCCCACCTGTTCGCCATGAACATCTGCACCTGGAAGCACAACCCCTTCATCCAGGCCTCCTACCCCGCCGACGAGATTGACGACCTCCAACACCGCCTCGAAGCCCTCGCCCAGACACCGACCGACCGCCACGAAATCGAATGGCGCCTACGGCAAGTTGTCTTCGAGCGCGACGCCTAGGCGGGCCCATCCAACGGCGCGTTTCTTGCTTGCCCGGTTTTCACCCCAGGGCTATAGTCGCCGGTCGCGGCATCACAATGGAGTGTGTGCTCACGCACTCGTCTTTGTCCTCGCGTCAATCTGCTGAAAAGGAGACTTTCGATATGGCCAAGAAGAAGACTCTCAATGTTGCCCTCATCGGCATGGGGTTCATGGGTCGGACCCATTCCAACGCGTGGGGCCAGGTGAAGCGGTTCTTCAAGCCGCCCGTACAACCCGTGATGCACACGCTGTTCGGCCAGGAGGCCGAGAAGCCCCGGGCCTTCGCCGACAATTTTGGCTGGTGCAACACCTCCACCGACTGGAAGCGAACCGTCAAGTGCGGCGAGATCGACCTGGTCGACGTGGCCACGCCCAACTTCATGCACGCGCCGGTCGCCAAGGCCGCCCTCCGGGCCGGCAAGAACGTCGCCTGCGAGAAACCCATCGCCGGCACGCTCAAAGAGGCCCGTGAGATGGCCGAGATGGCCAAGAAGCTGCGGCTCAAGACGTTCGTGTGGTACAACTACCGCCGCGTGCCCGCCGTCGCCCTGGCCCATCAGCTCGTCAAGGCCGGCAAGATCGGCAAGATTCGCCACGTCCGCGCCCAGTACCTGCAGGATTGGGCGGATGAATCCGTCCCCCTGGCCTGGCGCTTCGATAAGAAGCTGGCCGGCAGCGGCGCCCACGGCGACCTGAACGCCCACATCATCGACATGACCCGTTTCGTCACCGGCCAAGAGATCACCGAGATCTCCGGCGCCATCGCCGAGACCTTCATCAAGCGCCGCAAGCTGATGACGGGCGTGGTCGCAGGCGGCATCGCCGGCGGCCTCAAGAGCTCGGGCAAAACCGGCCCGGTAACCGTGGACGATTGCGTGCTGTTCCTGGCCCGCTTCGCCGGCGGGGCCGTCGCCAGCTTCGAGGCGGCCCGACAGGCAACCGGCAACCAGAACAGCAACGGCTTCGAGATCAACGGCACCAAGGGCTCGATCAAGTTCAACTTCGAGCGAATGAACGAGCTGGAATACTACGACGCCACGTCCGAACGCGCCACCCAGGGCTGGGCCACCATCATGTGCACGCACGCGGGCGACCACCCCTACGTGGACGCCTGGTGGCCCGATGCCCACCTGATCGGCTACGAGCACGGCTTCGTCAACCAGGCCTACGATATCCTGCGTGTCCTGGCCGGTAAGAAGCCCGTTGTCCCGATCCCCGACTTCAACGACGCCTACCAGACCCAGCGCGTCCTCGAAGCCGTCATGCTGTCGGCCAAGAAGAAGGCCCCGGTCAAGCTCTCGGCCGTCAAGTAGACAACCGGCGCCATTTGCACCAACCGCAAAACGGGCGGCCCACACGGGTCGCCCGTTTTCTATAATGCCTCCATGAGCTATCACCTTCAGTCGCATCATATCGACGCTGCCGAGACGTTCGTCGCCAAAGCCTGGCGCAACGACGGTCTGGCCGAGTTGGACATCGAACGATTCTGGGCCGACGACGCCGAGGCGAGGGAGGACCCCTTCGGCGCCGACATCCCGCAGGTGCCCTTCGGCGGCATTCCATTCTGCGAATGCTTGTTCGACGAGTTGGGCGTGCCCGAAGACCGGTGGCGCTTCGAAACCGACCGCCAATGGATGGCCGACGCCACCAGAGCTTACAACGACAAGGCCGAGCAGATCATCGGCCGTCGCATCCTTTATGAAGTGCCGCCGCCCAGTGACGCCGACCCGGCCGGTACGGCGCCGATCAAAGGCCTGTACGACGTGTTCGAAATGCCCAATGTCTGGAACAACGATTCGCAGTCGTATTGGCTGATGGAGGCAGCCACCGACGAGGATGAGCTGACGGCCTTGCTCAATCGCGTGGACGCTCGGGACATCCGCAGCTTCATCCTGCCCGACAACTGGGATGAGCTAAAGCCCCAGTTGTGCAAAGACGGTTCATTTCCGCCGGCCTATCGATCTCAGCGTGGGCCGGTGACGTTCTCGACCAGTATGTACGGCGCCGAGCGGCTGGTCCTGCTGATCAACGACAACCCGGACCTCGCCGCTCGCCTGCGCGACACCATCATCCGCGTGATGATCGAACTGGCCGAGGTGCTCGACGCCGAAGCCGGGCGCACCGGCGACGCAAAGCCGCGCGGCTGGTACTGGCTGGACGACAACTGCTGCCTGCTGAACCCCCAGATGTACGAGTTCTACGGGTACCCAATCGTCCAGGCCCTGTTCGACCGGTTCGCGCCCGACCCGCAAGACCATCGCGGCCAACACAGCGACTCGGACATGACCCACCTCCTGCCGATCCTGGCCCGGGCCAATCTGCACGACTGCAATTTCGGGCCGACGCTGACGGTCAGCCAAATCCGCGAACACATGCCCCGCACGGTCATCCAAGGCCAACTCGCACCCTTCACCTACAGCCGCAACGAAGAGGTCAACATGGTCGCTGAGTTCCTGCGAGACTTCGAAATGGCCCGCGAGTCACGGGGCTTGCTCTTCGCGACGGCCGGCTCGATCAACAACGGCACGCGCCTAACCGGCGTCCGCCTCCTCATGGCCGCCATCCAAGAACTGGGCCGCTATGACCGCTAGTCCGACGGGGTGGCCGTGTAGATCCACCAGCGTTTCTTGCGTTGACCGGCCGAACGGGCCTGGCGTTCGAAGTAGATTTGCAGTTCCGTGCCATCGGTGGTGCGGATGTGGTATCAGTGCTTGCGGAGGTAGCGTTCGCCTCCGCCGCTCTTACAGCCGCTCGATTCCTTCCACTTCCGAAGCACACCTTCGATCTGATACTCGCGGCCCCGCCACTTGAACCGCGCCGGCAAGATCGGCTCGCCGGGGGCGACGCCCGCCATGCTGAATCCCCCCTCCATCGGCTCAAGCGCCTCGCCGACAAACTCCTCTTTGGCAGCTTCGTTCATGTTGCCCCTCCCCACTCCGCGATCCGCAGTTGCGCTAGTACATCATGTGCTCGCGATAGACGTCGATGGCTAGGGCGTAGTCTTCATAGTCGACGTTGGACGAGACGGAATGGTCCGAGCCGAAGATGATCCTCGCGCCGCGGTCCTTCATGCCTTGGATGTAATCGGTGACGGACTTGCGGATCAGGTCTTGGTCGCCGCTTTCGAAGATGCGGACGTCCAGACCACCGACCAACACCAGCTTGTCGGCGTAGTTCTCGGCGATGCGGAAGGGGTCGTTGCCGGCTTTGACTTCCATGGGGTGGACGCCGTCGAACCCGGCCTGGACGATCAGGTCCAGGGCCGGCTCGGTCAGCCCGCAGGTATGGAGCACCACCGGCAGGTCGTAGGAGTGGTAGAACTCGACTAGCTCGGCGTAGTAGGGGAAGATTAGCTCCTCGAGCACCTTGGGGTTGCAGAACAGGCTATCCTTGTAGCCCATGTCTTCGTAGATCCACACGCCGTCGGGCAGGCCGGCCTCATCGAACAGTAGTTTGTAGCCGGCCTTGAACAGGTCGGTGTAGGTGCGGTTGAAATCGTGGATCCAGTCGGGATCGTCGAGCAGCGACATGTACATGACATAGTCGCCCATGGACGCCCGCATGTTCTCCCAGATGAACTGGCTGCCGAACTGGGCCCACTTGCCGGACTCGCGTACCTTGGGCAGTTGCTCCTGGGCGTCTTCCAGGCCCACCCGCTTGCGGATGTCGGTCTCGATCAGATGTGGCTTGTACTCGGTTTCCCAGATCTCGCGGCTGGTCATGGCGAAGTCGATATGCTCGGGCGTGCCGGATCGGTGCTTCCACCATTTCAAGACAGCGCCGGCCCCGTTGCGGGTAACCCGCCATTCGTCGGTCTCTTCGACGGTCTCGGAAGCGTCAAGCTTGGGCTCCCAGGCCAACCATCCGCCGGCCCCCGAGAGGTCGAACCCGAAATGGTCGCCGGAATCGACGGGCTTACCTTCTTCGTCGGCGGGGTAACCTTGGGTGACCCACTTCTCGAGCGTGTCGCCCCAGGGGCTGTCGTTGACGCCCATGCGGTCGGCGGGCTTGTTGCGGAGAAGGGCATCGATGACTTCACGGGGGTTCTGCATGTGGTGCTCCTGGATTCTATGGGGCCGCATGGTAGCAGGTCCGACCACAACTGAATAGCGCCGGCTTGGCGGGCCTCGGCGCGGCCGGCCCGGTTGAATTCGGCCCCCCAGACCCTACAATCGTTGGCACCTTCAGCTTCGGTTTCGGCCCCACCGGAGCCACCACCCGAATATGCTCAAACGATACAGTCAGTATGTGCTGGTGTGCCTGGCCCTGGGCGACTTGTTTACCGTCGCTGCGGCCTGGACGGCCGGCTACGGCCTGCGCTATCTGGCGGGCCTGGTGGGGGCAACGTCCAGTCCCATGCCATCGGCATCGGAGTTCGTGGGGCTAGGCGCAATTTCCCTGCTACTGACGATCCCGGTCTTCAGTTGGTCCGGCCTGTACGCCCCTCGCCGAATGTCGCACCTCAGCGCGGAGCTGGTGGCCGTCTTCCGGGCCACGCTGACGATTTGGGTGCTGGTGTACTTCCTTTCCATCCTGATCACCAAGCACGTGTCCAGTCGTATGACCATGGCCGGCATGTTGGCCAGTTGGGTCCTGCTGGCGAGCGTCTTCCGCGTGACGGTACGGACCCTCATCCGCCACATTCGACGGCACAACCGGAACCTGCGCCATGCGGCCATCGTTGGGACAGGCCGATTGGCCCAACGCTTCTACCACGCGCTGAAACGAAACCCGTGGACGGGCATCGCCACCAACTTCTTCATCGGAGACACCGACGACTTGGACCAACTGTGGGGACTGAAGGTCTATCGCCCCATCGAATTGGTCGAAGACATCGTAGCCATCTTGCCGGTTGACATCGTGTTCGTGGCCTTGCCTCGCCATCAACGTCACAAGCTGGACTTCGTGATTAGTCAACTCAGCAAGACCAGAGCCACCGTGTGCGTCGTTCCGGACCTGCTGTCGAATATCCTGCTCAAGCAGAAGACGTTCGAACTGGACGATTTGGCTGTGGTGTCGTTAACGAGCAGCCCCCAGCACGAGTGGCGAAGCGCTGTCAAGCGTGGGGTGGACCTTCTGGGCGCCTCGTTGGCATTGGCTGTGCTGGGCATGCCTATGCTGATCATCGCCGGGCTCATCAAGGCCACCAGTCGCGGGCCGGTGTTCTACCGCCAAGTCCGGGCCAGCCTGGCCTCGCGCCCCTTTCGGATGATCAAGTTCCGCAGCATGATGTCCAACGCTGAACACCAGACCGGGCCGGTTTACGCCACGCAGGACGACCCGCGCATCACGCGCGTGGGGAAGTTCCTGCGGCGGACCAGCCTGGACGAACTGCCGCAGCTGTTCAACGTGCTGACGGGCCACATGTCCTTGGTGGGCCCGCGCCCGGAGCGGCCGGAAATCGTCGAGCGCCTCCGCCAGCAACTGCCCCGTTACATGCTGCGAACGCAGGTCAAGCCCGGCATGACAGGCTTGGCCCAGATTCGTGGGTATCGCGGGCGGACCAGCCTTCGCAAGCGAGTTCAATACGACCTCTACTACGTCAGCAACTGGTCGCTGTGGCTGGATGCGGGCATCACACTCCGAACGCTGCTGGGGGGCTTCCTCGACCGGGGCCCGGCCCACACGGAGTCATCAGCTGTCGACCAAGCCAAGCGCCGCTCGGATCACGGCGCCGCCAGAGCCACGCCCGGCAGCGAAGCCGCCAGCAGCTGACGCGTCTCGGCCATGAACCGATCTTCACTGAATCGGTCGGCCCACCGGGCCATCGCCGCCGGGTCGAATTGGTGTCGGCAAGCCTCGAATCGTTCGATCGCCGAAGCCAGCCCGTCGAGCGTCTGAAAGGCATAGAGCAGGCCCGTCGGCGCCGCTGAATCCGCCGAACCGACATCCACAACCGTCTCCAGGGCTCCACCGGCGCCGTAGGCAATCACGGGGCATCCACAGGCCATGGCTTCGACCGGCACGATGCCGAAATCCTCCTCCCCCGGATACAGCAGCGCCTGGGCCCGTCGATAGTGGTCTCGGATGGTCTCATCGCTGACTGGGCCGAGGAACGTGACGTTGGGCGGCGCCGTTCGGGCAAGCTTGCCCCGGTGTTGCCCCCCGCCGATCACGACCAGCTCCCGCCCGAGCCGGCGGCAGGCCGAAATCGCCTGGTCTACTCGTTTGTAGGGGCTCATGGCGCCGGCGACGAGATAGAACGGCTCGCGCGCCACATCGGCCGGGGTGAAGAAGGCTGTATCGACGGGTGGGTATATCACGCTCGCCCGCCGCCCGTAGATCCGGTCAATGCGGTCGGCCACATT
>CAYRZU010000068.1:0-17475 GCA_964428895.1 uncultured Planctomycetaceae bacterium | reverse complement strand
CTGGTCAAGTACAAGAAGCTCGCCGGCGGCGGCGACTTCAAGCTGGTCAACCAGACCGTCCCGCTCGCCCTGGCCAAGCTCGGCTACCCGCCCAGCCAGGTCACCGAGATCATCCACTTCATCGACGAGAACGACGCCATCGAGAACGCCCCGCACCTGCGGGATGAGCACCTGGCCGTCTTCGATTGCGCGTTCGCCCCGGTCAAGGGCGTCCGCTCCATCCACTACATGGGTCACATCCGCATGATGGGCGCGGTGCAGTGCTTCCTGTCGGGCGCCATCTCCAAAACTGTCAACGTGCCTCACGAGACCACCGTCGACGAGATCATGCAGACCTACATCGACGGCTGGGAGCTGGGCCTCAAGGCGGTCGCCATCTACCGCGACGGCTCGAAGCGCATCCAACCCCTCAACGTCAAAGCCGACGACGACAAGGCCGAGGCCAAGGGCAAGGAAGCGCTCAAGCTGGACCTGGCCGACCTCGAGGCGGCAATCTACTCGCCCCACCGGCGTCGCCTGCCCGCCACCCGAAGCTCGATCACCCACAAGTTCAACGTCGCCAACCACGAAGGCTACCTCACCGTGGGCCTGTTCGAGGACGACAACCCCGGCGAACTGTTCGTTTCGATGGCCAAGGAAGGCTCGACCGTGGGTGGCCTGATGGACGCGTTCGCCACGGCCATCAGCCTCTGCCTCCAATACGGCGTGCCGCTGACCGACCTGGTCCGCAAGTTTTCCAACCAGCGGTTTGAGCCGGGCGGCATGACGGCCAACCGCGACATCCCCTTCGCCAAGAGCATCGTGGACTACATTTTCCGCTGGCTGGGGCTGCAGTTCCTGGAAGATTATCGTGAGGCGAACCTGCCCAAGCGTGAAGCCGCCGCCCCGGCTTCGCCGGCAGCGCCCGCGTCAACAGATTCAGCGCCCGAGGCTGTCAAGGATGACAAACCCTCGGAACCTGGCCGCGCCGCTCGGGTCTCCGACAAGGATGTCAGGAGACCTGACGGCGCTTCTGCCCGGGCGGCAATCGCCGACGCCAAGCCCCCGCGCACCAAAGCCCGCGCCGCGACGGCAGCGGCCAGTCCGGCCCCCGCGCCGGTCACGGCCGGCGCAGCCGGTGCGGCCGCTGCGGCTGGTTCGGCCGCTGGGGCGAAAGGCGCCCGCGAGGCTGAAGGCAGCCTGTTCGATCAACAGTTCGCTTACTTCCAGGCCGACGCACCGCCGTGTGATAATTGTGGGTCCTTGACGGTTCGCAACGGCAACTGCTATAAATGCCACAACTGCGGCGCGTCACTTGGCTGCAGCTAAGAGTTTTTGACTGAGACAATCGCCGCGGCGCCGGGCGGATGAATTTGCTCGCCACGGCTGAAACACCGGCCGGCGCCGCAACGCGACAGGCGCGAACGATCCAAGCGCCTGTCGGCTTGGCTGAGCTTGTCGAGGGCGTTGGGCCTCTCGGTGTGGGGCGGAGCCCAGTCGGGCAGCGGGTGGTACCTGGGTCGAGAAAGCGGTCGCCCATGGACGGTACGAGCGTGAGCATGTCGAGATGGGGTCGGGGAATGGGTTTGCTGTCAACGCTCGATGTCTCCGCGCACATCACCGCACCCGGTCGACCCCCACGAAAGGGAATTGGGCGCTAACCGCGCCAGATGTCACAGTCGTTGTCCGCTGCACCCGCGATGGTGCAGGTCTCCCTCCGCCTGCATCAAGGGTTGCGGCTACGCGGGCGATGCCGAGGTCCCCCTCCGCCTGGGCGTCGCCCTTTTTTTGCGCCGCATCCCCGCTGGCCGGCGGGGTTGATATTTCGCGGTTGGTGGGAGATGATGCTATCCCTCAAAATGATTGAAATGGGACGAGCGTTCCGGGAGCGACGGTTGGCGATTCATCCGAACAGTTTCTTCATCGTAGAGATCCACGCGCTGCTGCTGTTGGTGCTGTTGGTGTGGGGCTTGGCGACGTGCTTCCTGGGCTATCCGCTGTTCCGTGTGCTGCTGGCGACGTTCGGAGCCGCAGCGGGGATGGCACTGGGGACCGACCTGGTGGGCCTGCTGCGGGAGACACCCGGCAACATGGACTACATCGTCGCCTGCGGGGCGTTGTGCATTCTGGGGGCGCTATTGGCGTGGTACCTGTATCGCTGGGCGTTCGCGCTGGCGGTGGGGTGGGTGGTGACGGCGCTGATGAGTTCGCTGGTCGGCTGGTTCATCGGCTCGCCGGGCTCGGTGCTGTCGTGGGTGATCGGGGCGCTGTTCGGGCTGGCGGTGGCGGTGATCGCTTACAGTTACCTCCGCCTGATCGTGATCGTTGCCTCATCGGCGGTGGGGGCGGTGATGACGGCCTACGCCGGGGCGCTGCTGTGCACGGGCAGCCGCACCGGCGAGCAACTGATCGACGCGACCTTCGGCGATGGCGGAAGGCCATGGGTGGCGTGGTTTGTGGTGCTGATGGCGGTGGTGCTGGCCGCGGTCGGCATGGTGCTGCAGACCCAACTGGTTCACGCTGTGGGCGAGCGGTTCACGCCCCGGATCCTCCTCCGCCGCCGCAAGGGGGGCCGAAGCACTAAAGTTCAACCGCGGTTCACCCGCATCTAACGTAGCTGAAGAGGCATCATGACCAACGCCGCCGACTTGAAAGTGCGTCTGGATGATCTGCACGACCGGATCGAGAAGATCCGGGACTCTCTTTGACGTCCCGACACGCCAAGCCGAACTGACCGACCTCGAACAGCAGATGTCCGCGCCCGGGTTCTGGGACAACCCCGACGCCGCCGCCGAGATCGTCGCCCGTCTCAAGATCGCCAAGGGCATCGTTGCGCCAGTCACCGATTTCCTCGCTCGCATCGGCGACGCGATGACGCTCCACGAGTTGGCCGTCGAGGCCGACAGCGCCGCCGACCTGACCGACGCCGCTACCGAGGCCGAAGCGCTCGAAGGCGAGCTCGACCGCCTCGAACTCCGCACCCTATTGGCCGGCCCGCACGACAGCGGCAACTGCTACTTCTCCGTCCACGCCGGGGCCGGCGGCACGGAGAGCTGCGACTGGGCCGAGATGCTGTTTCGCATGTACCTCCGCTACTTCGAACGCGCCGGATACTCAGCCGACGAGATCGACCGCGTCGACGGCGAGGAAGCGGGCATCCGGTCCGCCACGCTGCACGTCAAGGGCCCCTACGCGTTCGGCTACCTCACCTGCGAGCGCGGCGTGCATCGCCTGGTCCGCATCAGCCCGTACGACTCGCAAAGTCGCCGCCACACCTCCTTCGCCGCGGTCGATGTGCTGCCGGAGCTGAAGGACGTCGACGTCGACATCGACTGGGACAAAGACGTGCGGGAGGATGTTTTTCGGTCCTCGGGCCCCGGCGGGCAGAACGTCAACAAGCTCGCCAGCGCCATTCGTCTGACCCATGCGCCGACCGGCATCGTGGTCCAGTGTCAAAATGAACGCTCCCAGCACAAGAACCGCGCCGAGGCCCGCAAGATGCTGGGCTCCCGGCTCTATCAGCACGAACAAGCCAAGCGCGACGCCGAACTGGCCAAGATGTACGACCAGAAAGGCCAAATCGCCTTCGGCAGCCAGATCCGCTCCTACGTGCTGTACCCGTACCAGCTCGTCCGCGACGAACGCACCGAACTCAAGAACGCCCAGACCGACAAAGTCCTCGACGGCGACCTCCAAGAGTTCATCGACGCCTACGTGCGACACCGGTTGGCCAACCGGTAGGGGGGGATCGCAGGGCGGGCATACCTGCCCACCCTACAAGATCTTCTTGTCGAGGGGACATGACGTATCGTCGCGTAGGTGGGGCACCACTCGCTGTCCACGAAAAAGGGGAGCGACGGATATCCGTAGAGAGAAGAGAAACAGGATGTCTGCTGGTCGGTCCGGTGTCACCCTAGAAGGGCCGAGAAAGCACTTGTCAATACTTAATAGCGTGATAGGCTCATTGAATAGCTCTTCGGCGGGCCTCGGCCTCAAATCATGCGGGAATTATCTAATCAGTTCGCGAATGAAGCAATATGGAGACTGCTGTATCTATTCTCAACAAGACGCGGTTCAGCAAGCGCAACCTGGTGCTAGATTGTCCGATCTACATTCGGGAGCACCAACTGCTCGTGGCAATAACGCAGGTCCCGGGGATGGATACGCCATGTATCCTCCGCGCGTTCTCCCTGCCGTCAGGCCGAGTCAAATGGAAGGTCAACCTTGGCTCCGACCGAGCCTTGGACCGGTTGCTTGCGATGCCAGGGGGCCTCGTGGTTGGCCTTGGTCCCATTGGACTTGGTGTTTGGGACGCAGGTCGTGGGCGAAGTATCCTGAAGCCCCAATTCCGATCCCATCCCAACTACAACTTCTCCGCTTCCGCAATTGCGCATGGAAACGACGGCAGATGGTTCTTCGCTGCATATGATGTTCATGATCCCCAGAAAGAGACCGGGACGCAACACATAGTGAGATTCGATAGTCAGACCTGGGCTATCGACCGTCAGGTGAAAATAAGGGCGCCGGCCGCCTGGCTATCTTGTGTTGCCTTCCCTGATGGTTCGACTGTGGCGATCGGATTTGAAGAAGGTCTAGTGCTGCTGTGGGACGCCATCCGGAACACCAAGCGTGAACTGCGAGGCGGGGGAGCATCGCAAGAGGTGACACGTGGAATCACTGCTCGAATGTCCATTGACTTTGGGAATACCAATGATGCATGTCAATTGGCGCTCGATAGCCGGGCGGAACGCCTGGCTATCGGGTACCGAAGTGGATGTGTAGAGATTTGGGACCTGGAAAGGTTGACACTGGCGCAGACGCTCGCCCCCGAGCCCAGTGAGCCGGCGCCCGAAGGTGAAGTTGTCTGCTTGTCGTGGGTCGCGCAGGATAGACGCTTGGTAACCGCCGCGCGCAGCGGGACGATAATGCAGTGGGATCCACTCACGGGTGAATGCATGTCCCGAACGGGACCGTCGGCCTCCGAGTTTGATCTGGATATGGTGTTCGTGTCGGATTCCTTGCTCCTTGAGATTGAAGACGG
Organism: uncultured Planctomycetaceae bacterium; assembly: GCA_964428895.1. Lineage (GTDB taxonomy): Bacteria > Planctomycetota > Phycisphaerae > SM23-33 > SM23-33 > HyVt-337. The sequence continues at coordinate 12,455 of CAYRZU010000068.1, read as the reverse complement.
CGATGACTTTACGGCCACAGTACGCGCCAGGGATGTCGGCCGACCGGGTATCTTTGAGTCTTCACAACATCGGTCGCGCGAGGCACACACCTGTAGGCTCTGTGGCTACTATCAACCTTGTTCCTCCCTGGCGGCTGATCCTCCTCCCCCGATGCGGTCGTGGCCTGAAGACAGTGGCGTCTGCTGTGTCGGACAGCAGTTCCCCTTTGTGTTGTCACCAGGGATGTCATTGAAGCTAGTCCAAGCAAGCCGAGAAGCGTGCGACGATTTTGAATGACCCTTCGCTGCCAAGGTCAGCTGGTAGCGTGCGTAGCTTTGCTACGCACGCGGATGATGGCATCCCATGGTGGGCAGGCATGCCCGTCCTACTAGGCGCCTACCAAGCTTATGACCCGACCTTCCATACACCTCCGTCCGATGCGGCTGCTGGGGTGGCTGATCGTGCTGGTGCTGGTGGGGGTCGGCATCAACTGCACGCTGTTGCCGGTGATGCCTGCGGGGTCGGGGGCCCCCGCGGCGTTGGAGGTCGGGCGGATGACGGGGACGCGGGGCAACGACCGGGCGGGGGAGTATATCGGCCAGCGCATGGCTGGGATCGGTCTGACCGGCGGCGGCAACAACGGAACGTTCTTCCAGAGCTTCGAGATGCCCAACGTCCGCGTAGCTGGGCCCGACAGCGCCCTGAGCATCGACGGCCAACCGCTGCAACTCGGCACGGACTTCAACACCATGGCCGCCGGGGCTGACGGCGCCTTTGCCGGTCCGGTGGTCTTTATCGGTCACGGCCTGGCCGACAACTACAACGGCCGCGACGTTACCGGGGCGGTCGTGCTGCTGCTGATCGGCGCCGCTGGCGAGGCTGATGGCTGGGACCCCCGCGTGGAGATCGTCCGAAAGCTGCAAGCCGCCCACGAATACGGCGCGGTCGGCGCGCTGGTGGTCGCGCCGAAAGAACTGGGCGCCGTTGACGTGTTGGCCGATGTCTACACCACTGATCGTCCGCAAGCCGATCTGCCAGCCATGCGGCTGTCGCGCGTGGTGGCCGACCGACTGATCGGCGCGGACCCATCGCCGCAGTCATTCAAGCCGAACGTCACCGCCGCCGGCACGGTTGCCACTCAGACCGGCGTCGGGCGAAACGTCATCGGCTTCCTGCCCGCTACGGACGGGGCCTCGGACTCCGCGCCGATTCCCGGGCCGAAAACCCCGCACATTATCGTAATGGCCTACTACGATCACCTGTCCAACTGGGGCGACGTACGGAACCAGGACGTCGGCTGGGGCGTTCGCCCCGGCGCCGACGACAACGCCACGGGTGTAGCCGGCTTGCTCTCCCTGGCTGAGGCCTTGGCGGCCATGGAGACCCGTCACGGCGACTACGTCTTCATCGCCACCTCTGGCGAGGAGTACGGCTACGTGGGGTCCAGGCACTACGTTCAGGATCCCGTCCGTCCCCTGGCCGACTGCCCCGTGGTGATCAACCTCGACCAGATCAGTTGCACGCCCGGCCACAGCCAACGCGTCTACGTAACCGGCAGCGTCATGGGCAGCCGCATCGGCGGGGCCGTCCGCCAAGCCAACGACCAGATAGGCCTGCCGCTCTGGCCATTCCCGGTGCAGGGCATCTACTGGGCCGACGACGCGGTCTTCGCCGACGAGGGGCTGGAGACACTCCTGTTCTACGGCGGCCGAAACAAAGCCACCTACCACCAACGCACCGACACCCCCGACACCGTCAACATCGACAGCCTCAATCGCCTCACCACGCTGGTCTTCGAAACCATCCGAAGACTCGATCACGCATATGGCGCCCCGGCCGAATAGGTAGGGAGTGTCTCGACGTACGTGGGGATTGCGCGCGCAACATCGTCAGCCGCGTGGGCAAGGGGATCCCAGGGCTCAACGCTTTGCGTCTGCGCCCTGGGCTAGACAAGGCGTCCCTTCGGGACTGGGCCAGGGCGCCCCTTCTACATGGCGGTCAAACCTGCTTGTGGGCACAATCTAAGATTACTCGGCGGTCGGCTGGCGCGGACGGGTCACTTGGTCGGAACGTATACTTGGGGCGTGATGAGCAAGGGGGTCCATTCTGCGGCAAAGTGTCTGGGTTCGCGCCCCGTGGGGCGCTGGGCGCGCCGGGGCGCTACCCCCGACAAAGACGCGTGCGCGCCCTGCGCGCGCACGGGGGCGCGCACGGTCAAGCATCGCAGTGGGGCGATTGGGGGGTGTGAGATGGTCCGACTAGCTTCGTGGAATCGGTTTTCGGCGCTAAGATCGTCGTTGCTTGCGGCGGCGGATGGTGAGGGTCAGGCGCAGGGCTGCGGCGATGGCTACCACCGTGGCGAGGTATCGCAGGCCGGTGCGGGTGTGGTGGCTGTGGACCAGGGCTCCCAAGGCCAGCCCGGCGATGGCGAGCAAGGTCAGCCCGTAGGCGGTCGCGGTCGACCGTCGGGTTCGGCCGACGCGGACGTATCGGACAGCCAGCGTGATCATCAGCGCCAGGGCTACCAGCAGCACCATCTGCCACTCGATGCCGACACTCCCCATCGGCCAGACCAGCATTCGCCACATGGTGGCGGCCAGCATCGCAATCGGCAGGCAGAAGCCCGCCATCATGGTTCGCCCGGGCCCGCCGAGAGCGGCTGTCCCAGCCAGCAAGACCGCGGCGGGGATGCGGAGGTCGTCGAAGGGCAATTGCGGCACGAAGGCGCTGCCATGGTCGAGCAGCACGCACGCCCCGCCCATCGCCGACAGGGCTCCGGAAGCAATCAGCACCAGCCATCGGGCTCGGCGGGCGTGGCGACGGCCGGTGTGGCGGGTCGTCAGCAACATGGCCATCACCAGCGAATAGACGCCCGCGATGAGGATCGACTGCGTTACGCCCAGGGGGAAGGTCACGGTCTGGGTCGCCAGTTCGCCCTCGGCGGTCGGTTGGGCGGGGGCGGTGATCAGCCAATCCTCGAAGGCGCCGTCGGGCAGGACCAGCTCGTGAGTCGGCACGACCGCTTGCAGCAGCACGAAGACAAAGAGCCCTACACCCGCGGTGGCCGTCAGGCTCGGCCAGCGTCGGCCCACCACGACGAAGCCGTTGAGCGTGCCGATCAATCCGCCGAGGGCGGCGGCGGTCAGGAAGGCCAGCCACGGCGAAACGCCTCGGATGATCAGCGCAGCTGCGGCGAGCCCGCCGGCCGACAGCGTCATCCACACGCTCAAGTCCAGCACGCCCATTCGCATCGCCAGCATCATCCCCATCGCCGCCAGCAGATAGGGCGAGGCGACCTGGGCGGCCACGTCCGTCACGTAGGCGTCGGCGGGCCCGGACCAGCGTGGCAGGAGGAAGGCGGTGATTACCATCAACGGCAACAGGGCCCGGATGTCGAGTCCGGCGTGGCCGCGTGTCGGTGGGGCGAGCTTGTCTTCGAACGTCCGCATGAATGGCCAGACTCTAGCAGGGATAGGGGGGGATTTGCGATTGCCGATTTGCGATTTGCGATTTCAGAAGAAACGGGCCGTCGCCGCTGTCCAGCCCAACGGGCTGAAATGAACCAGCCTGGGGAAACGCCCCAGGTACGGTGTCGTGCCGACGGCGAAGCCCTGAAGGGGCGAAATGAAGACGCGGCGGGACGAGAGCTCCGCCGCGCTGGGGGTGCAAGAAGTAACGCGGCGACCCGTTGGGCCGCCGCGTTACTTGCTGTGCTCGTTGCGTCTGGGCTACTCAGCAACAGGAACCGGGCCGGCCAGGACGTCGAAGTCGCTGATGATCTGGCGGTCGCCGCTGCAGATAACCTGGTGGTGCATCCGGACCAGCGGCAGCTTGGCCGACAGCCATCGGCGGGCGACGGCCTTCTTCTGGTCCTTGCCGGTCGCGTAGTCGCAGAACAGGCTCCCGAGGATCAGGTCCATGGCCATGTCCACCAGCTTGCGGGCGACGAGGTCCATGTATTCCATGCCCGCTTCCTTGACGTAGGCGACGGCCTCATCCATCAGCGGCAGGGCGTCGCGGATTTCCTGGACCATGGGTTGGATGTCTTCGGGGAAGTCGCGGTCGAGGATGTCTTCGATCACGGCGTGGGCGGTCCCGGCCGACACGCCACGGACGGCCGCGATCACCTGGAGCTGACTCGTGCCCTCGTAGATGGTCGTAATGCGGGCGTCCCGCACGTGCCGTTCCACGGGGTAGTCCTTCATGTAGCCGCTGCCGCCCAGGACGGCCATGGCGTCGTTAGAAACACGCATGGACATTTCCGAGGCGTAGTACTTGGCCATCGGCGTCAGCAGCGTGTTGGTGCGTTTGTACTTGCGGGCGGTCTGCTTGAGGGCCTTCCGCTCGGCGGCGTCGAGTTCGGCGCCTTCGCCCAACTCGGTCTTGCGGAGGGCGGCGGTTTCGACATCCACGCTGAAGGTGGCGTAGTAGGTAATGGCCCGGGCGGCCTGGACGTCGAGGCTCATGTTGACCAGCAGTTCGCGGACGGCGGGGAAGTTCTCGATGGCGGTATCGAACTGCTTGCGGCTGTGGGCGTAGTCGCGGGCGACGCGGTAGGCGGCCTCGCCGATGCCGAGCCCTTGGGCCGCGATACCGATGCGGGCGCCGTTCATGAGGCTCATCACGTAGGTGATCAGCCCGCGTTGGCGTTCGCCGATCAGCTTGGCCGGGGCGTCGTCGAAGAAGATTTCGCAGGTCGGGCTGCCGTGGATGCCCAGCTTGTTCTCCAACCGGCGAATCTTAACCTTCGGGCCCTTCTCGACCAGCAGCAGACTGAGGCCGCGGCCATCGGTGATTTCCGGCTCGGTCCGGCACAGCACCAGCAGCACGTGGCCGCACCCGTTGGTGATGAAGCGCTTCACGCCCTTGCAGAACCAGTCGCCGTTTTCGTCCTGGTAGCCGATGGTCTTGACGGCCTGGAGGTCGCTGCCGGCGTCGGGCTCGGTCAGGACCATCGCCCCGGTGTGCTCGCCGCTGGCCAGATTCGGCAGGTAGTCGGCCTTGATTTCTTCGGAGGCGAACGCGTTGACGGTTTCGGCGATGCCCTGCAGGCCGTACACGTTCATCAGGGCCGCGTCGGCCCGGCTGATGATTTCGTTGCTGATGGTGTAGACCAACTGCGGGCAGTTGATGCCGCCAAAGCGGTAGGGCAGCGTGAAGCCCATCATGTCGGCCTGGCCCAGCACCTTGATGGCGTTGGCGATGCCGGGGGCGTAGGTGACCTCGCCGGAATCCTCCAGGATGTTGCCAACCTGATCGGTTTCCTCGGAGGTCGGGTCGATTTCGTCGCCCGCGATCTGGCCGACGCTGGTCAGGATGCGCCGGTAGTTGTCGACCGCGTCGTCGGCGTCGGCGGGGGCAAAGTCGAACTCGCCGGCGTAGCGGAAGCCGTCTTCGGCCAATTCCGCGGCATGGCGGAGGTTCATGTGCTCGAAGAGGAACTGGATGTCGTCGTTGTCAGTGAAGAAATTGGCCATGGTGTGGTCCGTTTAGCTCTTGGCGGCCTCGGCGGCAGCGGCTTCGATGGCGCCGCCGCTTCGGAGGATCTTGATCATCTTGGGGATCACGACGTTCATGTCGCCCACGATGCCGTAATGGGCGTGGGCGAAGATCGGCGCGGCGGGGTCGATATTGATCGCGAGGATCTTGCCGGCTTCGCCCATGCCGGCGGTGTGCTGAACGGCCCCGCTAATGCCGCACGCCACGTACAAGGCCGGGCGAACGGTCGTGCCGGTCTGGCCGACCTGATGGTCGTGGTCGACAAAGCCCAGGTCCACCGCCGCGCGAGAGCCGCCAACGGCTCCGCCCAGGGCGTGGGCCAGGTCCCAGATCAGCTTGAAGTTGTCTTTGCTGCCGACGCCGGCGCCGCCGGCCACGATCACGCGAGCGGCTTTGAGGTTGACCGACTTTTCCTGGCGATGACTTTCGATGATCTCCAGGGGCAGCTTCAGGCCGGCCAGGCTGACCGGCGAATCCACGACCTCCCCTTTTCGCTTGGCGTCGGGCTCGGGCATGGGCATCACGCCTTCGCGGACGGTCGCCATTTGCGGCCAGCGGTCGAAGTTGACGATGGTGGCGATGATATTGCCGCCGAAGGCGGGGCGAATCTGCAGCAGCAGGTTCTTGTGGATTTCGTCACTGCCGGCGGGCTTGTGATCGCCGATTTGCAGGTCGGTGCAGTCGGCCGTCAGTCCGCACTTCATGGCCGAGGCCACGGTGGGAGCCAAGTCGCGGCCGATAGCTGTAGCGCCATAGAGCACGATCTGCGGCTTGTGCTGCTCGATGAGCTTGCACATCACGTGGCAGTAGCTGGCGGTTTGGTAGTGGCCCAGCAGCGGGTCGGCGGCCACGTAGACCTTGTCGGCCCCATGGGCGATCAGCGCCGCGGCCATGTCGGACGCTTCGGCTGTGGCCAGCACCGCCGCCATGGGCACGGAAAGTTGGTCGGCCAGTTCGCGGGCCTTGCTCAGCAACTCCAGCGGCACTTCCGACAGCTTGCCGTCTTCCTGCTCTGCGAAAACCCAGACTTCTCCGTCTCTGTTTACTTCAATCATGGTTCTCTATCCGATGGTGTGGTCTTTGATCAGATCACCCAGCAGCTCGGTGATGCCTTCGTCGGTGGGCGGGAACTCGTGGTATTCGCCGCCGGTCAGCACGACCGACTGAATACGGTGAACCTTGGTGGGGCTGCCGTCGCGGCCGCACCAAGCCATGTCCGCACCAAGATCGTCGAGGTTCCACTGCTCGATCTGCAGGCCTTCGGCCGCGAGCTTCTTGCAGTATTTCTCGACTTCGGTGGCCTTCAGTTCGGCGGTGTAGTTTTCGAAGTCGCCTTCCAGGAGGTCTTCGGCCTTAGCTTCGACCTCGGACTTCGAGCAGGCCTTCTTGAACTTCATCATGCGACGCGAGGCGGGCGGCCGCGGCGTGTTGGCGGTGTCCATCACCGTCAGCAGGGCCGGCAGCTCGCAGGCGACGAGTTCCCACCCGTTGCCCACGTTACGCTTGGCCGTCAGCTTGCCGTCGGCGATCGAGGCAATCTCCTCGACGTAGCTGACCACGGGCAGGTCGAGCTTCTCGGCCAACTGGGGGCCCACCTGGGCGGTATCGCCGTCGATGGCCTGTCGGCCGCAAAAGACCAGGTCGGCCTCGAGCTTCTCGACCGCTCGCGACAGGATGTAACTGGTGGCCAGCGTGTCCGAGGCGGCGGCGCGGCGGTCGGTGATCAGCACCGCGCGGTCGGCCCCGCGGAAGAGGCTCTGGCGGAGCACTTCGCACGCGGCGGGCAGGCCCATGGTGACGACGGTCACCGCGCCGCCGTATTCATCGCGGACGGCCAGGGCCGATTCCAGGGCGTTGAGGTCTTCGGGGTTGAAAATCGCCGGCAGTGCGCGACGGTTGACGGTGCCCTCTTCGGTCATCGCCTCACCGGTAATGCGCTTGGTGTCCGGCACCTGCTTGACGCAGACGACGCAGTTGAGTCCCACAATCGTCTCCTTGCGTGGTTCGCTGTTTGTGTGATGGTCGGCCCGGACGGGCGGACCTCCGAATGCAATAACGGCCCCATGCGGGACCGTCACCCATACAGCCCGGAGATCGTACGGGCCAAACATGGCCAAGTCAAGTGCCTTTGGGCTCGCCGGCCGATCCGACAATCCCGACCGGCCGAGTTGGCAACCGGCCGACTGCCGCCAGAATTTGTGGAATAGAGCGTCCGGCGCCGCGTTTGGATATATGCTGGATGGGGCCTATCGGGCCGATGGCAGATCGAATGAAGGAGAACGACCATGCTACGTGGACTACGGATCATATTGATGGTGGTGTTGGCGGGAGCGGTGCTGGCGGGGCCGGCGATGGCTCGGGATAAGGATGTTGCCAGGAAGAAGGCCCATACCAAGCTGCAGAGGCGCAACGCGTGGCTCAAGGCGCTTCGCAAGCACGTGGCGGAGAAATTCGAACGCGTCAATAGCGAGACCGATCTGCTGCGCGGGTTCGCGACCTACTCGGTGCAGACCGACGACGGCCCGCGGGCCTACGTGTTCATCCACTGGGGCGACCTGGACAACAAGCTCAAGGAGATCTCGCCCGACTACTACAGCAACTGGGACGGTGTGCTAGAAATCGAAGGCGGTACGGCCCGGGTGGTCAAGGAAGTGGCCTTCGACGACGGCTCGCCGCGACCCGAGAAGCTCACCGATGAGCAGCTAGAGGCCAAGGCGGCTGAGCTGAAGCAGGCGTTCGAGGCCAGGGCGGCCAAGCGACTGGAAGTTGCCAAGGCCAGGGCTCGCCGGCGGATCAAGAACCCCGCCAAGCTTGAGCGGGCATTGGCGGAGTTGGAGGAGAAGTTCGGGCGAGCTATCGTCAAGAACGACGCACGGGTCGACAAGGGCGTTAGGGCCATCCGCAAGCACCGGCAGCCGGGCGAAGGTTCGGGCGTCGACAAGCTGGTCGAAGACGGCCCGGCCGACCGGCTGGAATGGAAGGCGGGTGTGGTTGGCGCCACCGACGGTTTGCTATTCCGCCTGGACCTGGAAGGCCCCGAAGCCACCGTGTTCATCAAAGCGGGCGAGCACACCATCAAGCTGGAAATCGGTCCCCGGCCGGCCGGGGGAGCTGAGCCCGACGTGAATGATGTCGAAGGTGATGACGATGGCGGCGATACCGGCGGCCTGGTGGTCCAGCCGTTCTAGCAGCCGGGCGCTAGTGCTTGGCGAGCTCGTAAAAGCCGTCGCCGATGTAGTGCAGCTTGCCCTGGCGAGTCAATTCCTGCCAGACCGCCTCGGGCCATTCGCCGGGTGGGACAATGGCCGGGGTGCTGGCCGCGGAGCCTTTGGTTAGCGGGCTGCGGCCGAGCTTGGATTCTTCGTCCAGGACCGTCAGCTTCATCCGCTTCTTGAAAGCGTTGTAGGCCTTCTTGCAGTCCTCATCGGACACGTCGCCAGAACTCTCGGGGGCCACTTCCGGGTGGCGGAGTTGCTCGATCAGCTCAGCCAGTTGTGCCCTATCTCGCATACCGGTGATGTGTGTAATGCGGCCGGCCGGGACGTCCGTCTTCTGCAGGAGCTTGAACACCTGCTTCCATTCCATCGACGCGCGCCGCGGATCGTCGAAGCTGCCGATCTTGGCGGCCAGTTCTTCAAGTGTTGTTACGATGGTCGCGTCCCCGGTCATGGGCATGCCTTCCTTATATAAAGGTCCGGCGATCATTCTACCGCAATGAGCCACAGCAACCAGCCATCGTTTGCTTGCACGATGCGCCAACAGCCCACCGCGGATGTGACCGGCAGTCAGTGACCGGGGGTCATGGTCGCCTTTATTTGCAGGGGTTTCAATGACCGGGGGTCGGTGCCGTTTGGCCTGTCAGAGATTTTGGCAGCGTAGTGAAGATGAGCTAGAAGGAGAACGCCATGAAACTCGTCACAACCATTACAGCCATGTGTGCGGTGGTGCTGGCTTCGTCGGTGGCCTTTGGGGGCCAGGGCGCCGACGCGCTAAGGGTGGCGGGCTTCAAGACCGACAAGGTCTTCACGCGAGGCCAGGGCGCCCAGGTGCTGCAGGCGACGGTCACCCACACCAAGTGGATTGACGGCCAATACGTGGCGTACCTTCAGGTGCTGTGGGGCGACGTCGACAAGGTCGCCTCCGGCCCCCAGCCGACCAAGACCTGGAAAGGCAAGGTCGAGGTCGACGACGGCTTCGCCACGGTGGTCCAGACGATCAAGTTCGAACCGAATGGCAGCAAGACGAAGGTCTTCGACCAAGACGCCTACAACCACGCCGTGTGGCTGTGGAAGGAGAAGCGCGCGAGCTTTCTTCAAGAGGCGGGCGCCCAGCGTCAACACGCGCGTCAGAAGGCCTTCAAGACTATCCATAAGCGCAAGAAGCTCAAGAAGATCCTGGCCAAGATCGACCGGCAATACGCCCAGGACGTGGCCGACTTCGACGAGACGATGGCCATCCGGTTGGCCAAGATCAAGCACAAGCTGACCCAGACCATCATCGTCGATGGCGACAAGGTCAAGCAGGTCTCCGGCGACCAGGTCAAGTGGGTCGCTTCCACTGGCGGCGGCATGGACGGGGTACTGATCAAGCTCGAGTTGGATGCCCCGGACAGTGAAGTCGAGATCAAGCCGGCGGCTACGAGATCGAGTTCGACACGCAGCCGGCCCGGAAGGTGGTGCACTACCCGGAGCCGGAGCCCTACAACACCTGGACGCCCGGGGGATGGTGCATTGACGTTAGTCCGCGCATTGTCCTGCCGCGTCATTCGCGGCCGACGGTCGTTCGGCAGCGTCATTACACCAAGGGCCGTTACGGCCGACATTATCGGTCGGGGCACGGGCGGTCGGGTCGTGTTTACAGCTCGGGCCGGTCGCACTATGGCACGAGCAGCAATATCAGTGGCGGCTTCACGTGGGACAACGGCTGGATTCGGGCCCGCGTGGTGCTGCGGTAGACGATCTGAGATGCGGGCGTCGCAGATGCGGCGGGCGATAGGTTCGTCGCGTCTGCGGGGCGCCTGCAACGGCATATCAATAGCGTCGGATATCACAGGCGGGAGACGGAAGGAGCACGATCATGCGTACATGTCTAGTTGGACTCATTGCGGTGGTGCTGGGCGCCGGGTGCGACTCAGCGATCGCCCATGAGCGACAAGTGGTCTATCATCGGCCGGGCCGATCGGTCTGGCGGAGCAGGCCCGTTTACGGGGGGTACTATTCCAGCAGCCACGGCCGAGCCTGGCGCGGGACGGGCATCCACGTCCGATACGTTCAGGCGAGCCCGCGACGGCATGTGTCTCGGTCGAGCCATCGGTCCGGAAGTTCCCACCGGCCGCACACGCGGATGAACGTATCGCGCTCGGGGCATCGGGCGTCGAACGGCCGAAGCTCGCATCATGCGGCGCCTCGGCGGCGGCAGCATCCGCAACGGCAGGCGTCAGGCCACCGTCAGGGCCGTGGTGGCTCGGCGACGCGCCGAACGCGCCCGAACCACACGCGCGCCAGTAGCGGGCGTGGGTCGAATGGTCGGAACCAGCAAGTGCGGTCGAACGCACCGGCTCGGCGCAACGGCGCCGCGACGGGTCGCGGGGGACGGGCGGCGGGGACTTCGCAACAGCGGAGCAACCGGGCTGGCGCCGGGCGTGGCGGTCAGGACCGGCAGCGCAGCGGAGCCCGGGGTCGCCGGGGCCGCAACTAGAGCGGGTCGCTCATGAGCACGCCCAGGGCAATGGTGTGAAGCTTAGTGTCGGCGGTGTCCGCTCGGCTGGAGAAGGTCACGGGACGTTTCGTGCCGGAGACCAGCCCGCCGGTGCCTTTCTCACAGAAGTACATCAAGGCCTTGCAGAGCATGTTGCCGCTCTCAATGTCGGGCATGAGCAGCACGTCGGCGTGGCCGGCAACCGGCCCGGGAACGCCCTTGGTCTCCGCCGACGCCGGCGAAACGGCCAAGTCCAGCGCCAACGGTCCTTGGACTTCGCAGCCGGGGATGTTCATCTTTGACAACGCATCGGCGTCGACCGTCGCGGGCATCTTGGGGTTGACCTTCTCAACGGCCGCTAGGACCGCCACCTTGGGCACGGTCATGCCCAAGCGCTGAGCGATCGGAACGGTGTTGCGGATGATCTCGGCCTTCTGCTCGAGCGTGGGGCGGATGCAGATGCCGCCATCGGTGATAATCAACAGCCGCCCGAAACACTCAATCACGAACAGATGACTGATTAACTCGCCGGTGCGGAAATCGTGCTCTCTGACCAGCACCGCCTTCATGAACTCCTTGGAGCTGACATCGCCTTTCATGAGAACGTCGGCCTGGCCGTCCCGGACGGCAATGGCGGCGGCGGTGGCGTCGTCGAAGACGACGGGCTCGGCGATGCCCATTCCGGAAGCGCGATCGAACGCTTCCGTCAGTTCGGCGTTGGGTGCGCCGGCAATGGCCACCTTCTTGGGGCCGACACGTTGCGTTTCGGCGAGCACGTCAGCGAACGACTTCATTCAATCTCTCCTGTTGGGTACGTCCGAATCGGTTCCTCGCCGGCCAGGGCCCGGGCGGTGCCTTCTCGCAGGGCGAGCATCTCATTTTCGCCCGGCTCGATCCGCACTGGGGCCAGGAAGGCCACCCGCTCGGCAATCCAATCGGTCAACATCTTCGAGTTCGCCAGGCCGCCCGTCAACACAATGCCGTCCACCTGGCCGCAGACCGCGGCGGCCAAGGAGGCGATGTGCTTGGCCACCGCGTAGGCCATGGCCTCGTAGACCAGCCTCGCCTCGGCGTCGCCGTCTTGAATGCGGCGCTCGACCTCGAGCGCGTCGGTGGTGCCGAGGTGGCTCATCAGGCCGCCTTCGCGGGTCAGGCGGCGGCGGACGGCTGCGACGTCGTCGCCGGTATCGCGCACCAGTTGGTTGAGGGAGTCCACCCGAAGGCCGCCGCTGCGTTCGGGGCTAAAGGGGCCTTCGCCGTTGGCGTCGACGGCGTCGAT
>CAYRZU010000067.1:0-17821 GCA_964428895.1 uncultured Planctomycetaceae bacterium | reverse complement strand
ATCCGCTGCAATGCGGTGGCGCCCGGCTTCATCGCCACCGAGATGACCGAGGCCATGCCGCAGCAGGCCAAGGATATCGCGTTGAGTCTGATCCCGCTGAAGCGGATGGGTCAGCCCGCCGACATCGCCAATGCGGTGGCGTTCCTGGCCTCCGACGCCGGCAGCTACGTGACCGGGCAGGTGCTCAGCGTCGACGGCGGCATGCACACGTAGGTGCAGGTGTTGGAAGTGGTGGAAAACAGAGAATTTGGCAGCCTGGCGTACAGGTTGCTCTTGCGTGTTTTGGTGGATGCGGGCTATAGTACCGCACCGTTTTGTAAAGAGTTTCTTATATCCTAGCGCCCAGTTGAGGCGCGCAGGGAGGTTGTAAACGTGGCCGAGAACATTGAGGAAAAGATCATCGAGATCGTTGCCGAGCAGATGGGCGTCGACAAGGGCGAGATCACCCGCGAGACGTCGTTCGTCAACGACCTGAACGCTGACTCGCTGGATACGGTCGAGCTGGTCATGGAGTTCGAAGACGAGTTCGAACTGAGCATTCCCGACGAGGAAGCTGAGAAGATCCAGACGGTCGGCCAGGCCATCGACTACATCAAAGAGCACGTCAGTAAGTCGTAGTAGACGGCCAGAGGAGCGCCGTTAATGGCTGACCGCCGCGTTGTCGTGACGGGCGTGGGGACCGTGAATCCCCTGGCCCATAGTGTCCCCCAGTTCTGGGACGCACTGATGCAGTGCCGTAGCGGCATTGCGCCCATCACCCGTCTGGACACGGAGGACTTTCCCTCCAAGATCGGCGGGGAGGTCAAGGATTGGACTGACGCCCAACCGGAGATCGTCGATACGCGGGAATGGCGGCGCATGGACCTGTTCACCCAGTACGCCGTTCATTCCGCCATCGAGGCCGTCAACGACAGCGGGATCGATTTTGCCCAGGAAGATCGCGAGCGCTGCGCGGTGGTGGTCGGCAGCGGCATTGGCGGGCTGCTGGAGATCGAACAGCAGCACGAGAAGTTACTGACCAAAGGCGCCAGCCGGGTCAGCCCCTTCGTTGTTCCGAAGATGATGATCAATGCCGCCCCGGGCAACATTGCCATTATCTACGGCCTGGAAGGGACGAACTTTTCGATCGTCACGGCCTGTGCGTCGGCCGCCCACTCCATGGGCGAGGGCTACCGCATCCTACTCCGCGGCGAGGCCGACGTCATGATCACCGGCGGATCGGAAGCGTCGGTGACCAAGATCGGTATGGCCGGCTTCTGTGCCCTCAAGGGCCTGTCCACACGGAACGATGACCCCGAACGGGCCTCGCGCCCGTGGGACAGGGACCGCGACGGCTTCCTGCTCGCCGAAGGCGCCGGCGTGTTGGTGCTGGAAGAACTCGAGCACGCCAGGAAGCGCGGCGCCACAATCCACGCCGAACTGATCGGCTTCGGCGGCAGCTGCGACGGCTACCACATCACCGCCCCCGAGCCCACTGGCAAGGGCGCCGCCCTGGCCATGGAGCGATGCCTGGCCGACGCCGGTATCAACACAACCGACGTGGACTACGTCAACGCCCACGGCACGAGTACGCAGCTGGGGGACATCGCCGAAGCCCGGGCCATCAAGCGCGTCTTTGGCGACTACGCCAAGGAGGGGCTGGCTGTCTCCTCGACCAAGAGCGCAACCGGGCACCTGCTGGGCGCCTCCGGCGGCGTGGAGGCGATTGCCTGCACTATGGCTATCAAGAATGGCGTCTTGCCGCCGACGCTGAACCTTGAGAATCCCGACGACGAGTGCGATCTGGACTACGTGCCACTTCAGCCTCGGGAGAAACCCGTTACGGTAGCCCTTTCGAACAGCTTCGGCTTCGGCGGCCACAACGGATGCCTGTTGTTTCGGAAGTTCGAGGGATAGGCTCGCCAGAGAACCGAATAGAAAACGCCCGCCGATTGGCGGGCGTTTTTTGTTACGCGCCCTGAGGGTCCCGTTGGCCGATCAGCCCCCGGGCCATCTCCAGGGCCGATTTCCGATCGCTGAGGACTTCATTGAGTTGGGCGTCGTAGACCTGCTCCAGCACTTGTCCGAGTTCGGGGCCTTCGGGTACGCCCATTTCGAGGAGGTCTTGCCCGGACAGCAACGGCACGGGCGCAATCTGCATGGGGTCGAGCTTCTGGAATCGTTCCCGGACGCGCCGGTGGTAGTCGGTCTGGCCGGTTTCCATCTTTTCGACGGCCAGCCAGATCAGACACAGGCGGTTGAACTGGGGATGGCTAATGAGTCGCTTGAATTGGGCCAGCGGCCAATCCGGGGCCTCTCGCCAGGCGTCGACGAGCTTGGCCATCCAGAGGATCGCGTCGCGGACCTCGTTGGAGGCGCCCCAATGGCGGATGACCCGGGAGATGGTGGCGCTATCCAATTCGACTAACAGGGCGGCCAAGGTCAGCGTGGGGTCGGCGCATCCGGCGACGGCCTCGGCCCGTTCGATGGCGAGGCCCCAGGTTTCGGCGCTATCGAATAGCGCCGGTAGGAGATGCTGCATCAGCCCCAGCCGATGGAGTTCCCACAACGCCAGGGCGCCTTTGGGCTCCGAGAGCATCTTGCGAAGTTCTTCCAGGATCCGCTCGCCGCTGACGCCCGTGATCTTCTCGGCATGGCGCACGATGGCGGCTTCGGTGTCGGTGTCGATGCCGAAGCCGAGCCGCACCGAAAAGCGCACCGCGCGGATCAGGCGCAAGTAGTCCTCGCTGAATCGCTGGTCCGGGTCGCCAATGGTCCGGATCACGCCGGCGGCCAAGTCGGCCATGCCGCCCACGTAGTCGATCACCTGATCCGCCAGCGGATCGTAGAACATACCGTTGATGGTGAAGTCGCGTCGAAGCGCGTCTTCCTTGGCTGACGAGAAGGTCACCTTGTCCGGGCGTCGCCCGTCGGTATAGGCGCTGTCGCTGCGGAAGGTGGCCACCTCCACGGTTTGTCCGTGATGGACCACCATGGCCACACCGAACTGCGCGCCGATCAGGAGGACTTGCGGGAACAGCTTGGCCACTTGCTTGGGGGTGGCGTCGGTGGCGACGTCGTAGTCGGTGCTGGGGCGCCCCAACTGGCGATCGCGCACGCATCCCCCGGCGAACAGCGCCTCGTGCCCCGCTTCACGAAGGCCCCGGAGGACCCACAAAGCCGTATGTTCCGTTGCTGGCCGTGCCATGGGGCGCATTGTATCCGCTCGCCTCGCCGATTGCATCAGCCTTGCCGGGCGGGCGCCGGCGAGACAGGTTGGCCAGCATCGCTTCGATGACCACCGCGGCCAGGACCACTCCCGCCAGGATGTCCCAGAAGTTCCGCCCTCTCGCGGCCGTTCGCAAATCGGCCAGGGCCTGGCCCGGCGTGTGACCAAAGGCCAGGCGCCGGTAGCCGCGCCGGCGGAGGGCGCTGCGCAATTCATCATGGCCGATGGCGCGGAGATCGCTCTCGGCGGCCGGGGCGTTGACCGCAAAGGCGCCGCTTGGCAAGGCGCCAACGGCGGGCGGGCCGACCACCCGCCAGCGATAGATGCCGGGCGCGTCTGTCGCATCGAACGTCACTTCGGGCGCGCCGCGGTCGGTGGTGAAAGGCAGATCGACGGCGCCGTCGGGCCCGGCCTGGGGCGGGGTGACGCGCAGCACAAGGTCGGCGGGCGGGGCGCCGTCGGGCAAGGCCGGCCGGATCATAACGGGCTGGTTGCCGGTGGTGGTGTGCGCCTGGGCGGGGGGTCGACCCCGGAGCAGACAGACCTGGTTGACGAAGGGCAGGAATAGGTCGGCCGCCGGCAGGTTGCTCCAGGCGGCGTCGGCGGGGATCGCCCACAGGACCACCCGCCCGGTGCCGAAGGGCTTGGCGGCCGCCAACGGAAGACCGTCCGCCAACTGGATGAGCGTTCGTCCGCCAGTGTGGGGTTGTTGAAGGCGGAACCGGCGCTGGACCAGGATGGGCGGGTAGTCGGCCGGGTCGTCGTAGAGCCCGGCCAGGTAGGGATGATCCGTGTCGACCCAGGTCGTGGACGTGGCGGGAAGGTCCGGGCCCACTTGCCCGACGGCCGGCCCGATCCGCGTGGGCAGGAAGCCGCCTTCGTTGGTTAGTTCCGCCAGGAACCGTTGGTGGTAGTTGTCGATAGCGACGGCTGAGCCCAAGAAGAACACGACCGATCCGCCTTGACGGACAAAATCAGCCAGGGCTTGGGCCTGAGCGCCTGTGAAGGTTGCGACATTGCAGAAGAACGCGGCGTCCACGTCGGCCAGGTCCGCGGCGCTGAAGTCTGCGGCGCGAACGGCCGAGACGTCAACGGCTGAGACCCCTTCGGTGCCGAACGGATCGAGTGCGACTCGCAGGAAAGCGGTTGACTCGGACGATCCGATCACCAATGCGCGCGATTCGTCGGTAACGTTGACACAGAGGTAGCGGGCGTTGTCGGCGGGCAGGTCGTCCGGGTAGCCGATGCGAACGGCTCCGGCCAGGGCGCCCGGCTCGGTCGGGGCGCGCTCGAACCGAACGACCGTGGCGCCGGGGTCGTCCGTGGCGGGCGGAATGCGTCGACCGATGAGGCGTAGGGTTGGGTCGCGGTCGCTCGAGAAGAACAGATCGACCGCCAGGGGCTGATCCATGTAGTTGGTCAGGTGAGCTTCGACATCGAGCAGGCCGCCCACCACCGATCGGCCCTGAACGGTCAGGTCGGTTACGGCCAGATTCCGCGCGGGCGAGCCGACGTCGATGAAGATGATCGCAGTGTCGGCGTCCTCGGGGAGGCCCGTCCGGCGGACCAGGTCGGCCAGCGTGTTCCGCTGGAGATCGCTGATCACGCAGAGCATCCGCCGGCCGGCGGGGGCCTCCCGGAGCATCGCCAGTCCTCGGGCCACACGCTCAGCCAGCGGCGCGCGATCGGCTACGATCGTGACAGCCGCAACGCTCCGGCGCAGCGCCGCCAGGTCCGCCGACAGGGCGTTGGGGTCGTCCAGGCCGTTGGTGGCCAGTAGCGCCGCGGTGGCCGGTCGGTCCTCGCTGCTGAGCAACTGCTCAGCGGCGACGAGGGCGCGGGTCAATCGCGTCTGTCCGTCGGTTTCGGCCTGCATGGACAGGCTGTTGTCGATCACGATCACCATGGCCCGATCGCTCCCCCCGGTGCTGAAGACGTCGCTAATCGGTTCGGCCACCGCCAGCGCCATCAGTCCCAGCGCCAGCGACCGCAGGAGAAGCAGCAGCCAATGCTCCACCCGCCTTCGCCGGGCCGTCCGTTGCATGGCCAGGTGTAGGAAGCGAACCGTGGGGAACAGCATCTGCGGGGCGCGCACGCTGGCCAGCAGGTGCAGCACAACAGGAATGGCTGCGGCGGCCAAGCCGATCAATAGCATCGGCGTGGCGAACGTCAGCGCCAGCGTGGGTGGAATCGGGCCCGTCATCGACGCAGGGCCTTCCGCCGGCTGAGATAGCTCAGCAGCATGCGGTCGTAGGGGGTGTCGGTGGTGGCGGGGACGTATTCGATCCGCCGGTCGGAACACTCGCGCCGGTAATCGTCGATGAATTGCTGGACCGCCCGTTGGTAGTCGGCCTTGATGGTCCGAGGGTCCACCTGGACCTGCTGGCCGCTCTCCATGTCCACGAAGCTCGTGATGTGGCGGAACGGGAAGCTGATCTCGGCCGGGTCGAGCACGTGGAAGAGGATCACCTGGTGCTTCTTGTAGGTGAAGTGCTGCAGGGCGTTCAGGACGGCCGCCGGTTCATCATACAAGTCGGAGATGATGACGATCAGCCCGCGCTTGGAAATCGATTGGGCCAGTTCGTGACACGTCGCCGCCAGGGCGGTGGGCCCTTTCGGCTCGAGGTGCTCCAGGTGGCGAAAGATGTGGTCGAGGTGGGCGGGCGTACTGCCGCAGCCGGCCCGGAACCGCACCTGCTGGTCGAAGGCCACCACGCCCACCATGTCCTGCTGCCGGGTCATGAGGTAGCTCAGGCATGCGGTCAGGAAGCACGCGTAGGCAAACTTGCTGACGGATCCATCGGCCTGGTAGGCCATGGAGCGACTGGTATCCAGCAGGATGTGGGCGCGAAGGTTGGTCTGCTGCTCGTACTGCTTGATGTAGTACCGGTCGGTTCGACCCCAGGTGACCCAGTCCAGGTGGCGCAGGTCGTCGCCGGCGGCGTACTCGCGATGCTCGGCGAACTCCACCGAGAACCCGCGGTGTTGACTGCGGTGCAGGCCGGTAATGAACCCCTCCACCACCTGCCGGGCCAGGATGTTCAGATTCTGCAGGCGGGCGGCCTGTTCCGGCTGAAAGTACAGGTAGGGGGTCTGACTCATGAGCTGGCTCCGGCGGGGTCGGCCCGTAGGTACACCAGTGCCATGGAGCCGTAGGTCCGGCGCCGATCTACGGACAAGCTGGCGATGGCATCGGGTAGCTCCACGTGCGTGTCCAGGCGCAGCACGATCAGGCCATCAGCGCTGAGGTGGGCGGCCAGGGGAGCAAACAGCTCGCGCTGGGCGGTGGGCCAATCCCACTGGCGGCTGCGAGCGTAGGGCGGGTCGACGAATGCAATATCCACCGGCGTGTCGAATTGATCCAGTCGAGCCGCCAGGCGCCGGCGAAGGTCGCCCGGCCAAAGGATGCACTGATCGGTGACGCCGAGCTCGTCGATGTTTCGCTTGAGGCGGCTGATCACGGCGCGGTCGCGCTCGGCGAAGATGCATCGGCCCGCCCCGTTCGACAGGGCCTCCAGCCCCAGCGTGCCGGTGCCGCAGTACAAGTCGGCCACCATCGCTCCCGGCAGCAGGGGTCCCAGCGTGCCGAACAGGCTTTTCTTGGCCAGGCCCGTGATGGGCCTCGTCTCGGCGCCTTTGGGGGGCGGCAGGAGTTTACGACCTTTATGAACGCCGGAAAGAATATGCATGTCGGTTCGCTTGCGTCGCTAGGCTCGGACAGCTTAACGTTGGGATGGCGGCGGGATTTCAGAGGGATTGTACCGCATCGGTTCCACGCCGAAAGCCCCGCTCGGCAGATCGCACGTGGTTGGCTCGACCGGCTCGGGCCGGTATAATGACGCCCCCGAGGAGATCCACGCTCACGATGCGTCCAACACAACTCATTCTGCTTGTCGCTCTGGCCGTTCTGGCCGGGTGTGCGCCGCAGTACACCACGCCGGTCGTGGACATGCGCCCCAAGACCGAAGCCCAACTGAGCTTCGAGGCCTATTGGCGTGCGTCGTTGGAGGTGCTGCGCAAGCACAACTTCAAGATTAACCTGCAGGATCGGCGGCGAGGGCTGATTACCACCGAGCCGTTGGTGGCCAAGCAGTTCTTCGAGTTCTGGCGGCGCGATGCCGCCACAACCTACGACCTAGCGGAGGGCTCGCTGCAGACGGTCTATATCGTGGCGACGATTTCGTTGACGCGGCCGGACGAGGCCGCCCCGGACTACGTGCTCGCGGTCACCGTGGATCGGATTCGGTCAGACAAGATCGAACGGCGATGGGCGGGCCCCGCTGGCTCCGACAAGGCCCGGTCTGACGCTAAGAAGACCGGTGGCGACCGCGAATACGAGAACCGGAAGGGGTCCATGGTCGGTCTGGGTGAAGACGACGCCCTGGCCCTGCAACTTCGGGCGGATATCGAGCATGAGTCGGCCTACCAGATGGCCGAACTGTCGTATCCGGGCTACTAGAGACGGCGCGACCTCACCACCACAGGAAGCTGACGCCCAAGCCGATCAGCACCAGGCCGCCGATGACCTCCGCCGGTCGGCCCAGCACTTTGCCGATGCGCCGCCCGATGGCCACACCCGCCAGCGCCATCCCCGCCGCTACCGCGCCGATGATGATGCTCGCCTTCCAGATTTCAGCGTGCTTGATGCCCAATGAAATGCCGGCCACCAACGCGTCGATGCTGGTCGCCACCGCCAGCAGCAACAGGGGCCAGACGCGCGTCGGGTCGGCCGCTCGGATGTGCAGATCGCGCTCCACTTCGTGCTCGATGGCTTCGGCGGCAGCGCCGGGATGAGATCGGATGGCCTCCCACAGCATCTTCAGGCCGATCAGGATCACCGCGATCGCCGCGATCGGCCGCCCCCACGTGCTTAGCAGCCCGGCCAGCCGATCACCCAGGTACCACCCCGCCAGCGGCATGGCGAACTGAAAAGCGCCCATCGCCGCCGCCAGACGCACCCGCTGACGCCATCCGTGCCAGCGCACACCAACAGCCATGCACACGCTCATCGCGTCCATGCCCAAGCCCAACGCCAGCATGACGATCTTCATATCCGTCATCCGTCAGGATGCGTACCCGTGCAGCCCGGCAAAGCGGGCCAATACGCCGGCGAGCAACGTCGCCACGTTACCGGCCATGCCCAGGATCACCAACCCCGCCGCCAGCGACCGCCGACGCGGCAGCCAGGCGCGAGTGTGCAGGTAGATCACATAGACCAGCCATGTCGCCAGGGCCCACAGCTCCTTGGGGTCCCAGTTCCAGTAGTCGGTCCACGCCAGCTTGCCCCACCACGCGCCCAGGACGAGCCCCGCGGTCAGGAATGGCAAGCCCACACATACCATCCTATGGCTCTCCCGGTCGCGCCGAAGGAATTGGTCATCGCTTCGGCGTGTGAGGAGACATCCCGCGGCGCTGATCGTGGCCTTGGCCATGGCGACGTAGCCGATCATGTAGGCCAATACGTGCGGAACAAACAACGGGCTCTGCAGCGCGGGGGAAAGCGGCTTGGGGGTCGGGTCGAGAATAAACGCCACCGGAAACGCAAACAGCGCCGCGATCAGCGGATCGGTCGCGACGGCCCCGACCTTAAGCACACGTCGACTCAGCACCGATAGAGGAAACGCCACCACCGCCACCACCAATAGCGCCTCGTACATATTGGTCAGCGGCGCATGGCCGATGTCGATCCAGCGAAGCCCCCAGGCGCTTGCCGCCAACAGGAAGCCCACTCCGTAGGCGGCCCAGCCAATCCGCGCGCGAACCAAGAGCAGTACGAACGCCGCCACGTAAGCGGCTAAGGCTCCATACACCAATCCGCTATGGATTGTCGCATTCATAGCTTCGGCCGCACTTCCGGCGCCGTAGTCTGGCGCCGCATCCGCCGAATCGCCGGCGTGATCCACAGCGCCACGATCATGCCTCCGCCCAGCAGGAACAGGCCTGCCTGGGCGACCGGCCAGCCGGGGTCGGCAACGACGGCCAAGGCAATGCGATCGGCGTCGATATCGTTGAACTGGTGGGCGTAGACATAGTTGCTGCCGCAGCGAAGCGGCCGACTGATGGCGAGTGTCTCCGGTCGCCCCTCACGGCCGGCTTCATGAACGGTTACGTCGATCAAGAAGCTCTTGATGGGTTGCTGGAGAGCCAGTCGAGGCTCGTCCGCGAAGGTCCACTCATCGGGACTGGCGAACAGGAGCTCCAGCGGCATGTCGCTGGAAGCCAGCGTCGGGTCGGCCGAAAGCAGGCCGTGGACGACCTTCCCCGCGCGCTCAAGCTCCACTTCCAGGACGGGGCCCGCCAGAACTTCATTGCTCGCCCTATAGCGAGCAGGTTGATGGGACAGGACGCGCAAACGGACATCGGTTTCGGGAACGTCGATCCATTCGTTGAGCGACCAGGGAACCAGGCTGTCGACCGGCATAGGCCTGCCCATGCAGGATGCTCTGGAGAAGTAGACGATCAAGGGCCATCGGGCCAACGGTTGGGTCTCAAACCGAAGGCTGCGCAGTTGAAGCCCGGCCGGCAGGACCTCCGGCGACGTTTCGTCCATCTCGTACAGACGATTCGTGGGAGCGTTTCGGTTGATCAGGATCAACTTGCGATGGGGATCGCTGAGTCCCAAGGCTTTTCGCAAGGTGGCGCCGTACTTCCCACCAAGGAATCCCCCGACCAGGATCAGGAGGCATCCGGCGTGGATGGCCGCGAGCCCGACATTGCGACGCAAGGCGGAAAAGGCCACGAACCCAGCCACAAACGTCGCCGCCAGCAAGACCCAGAACGTCACGGCCGGTATCGAGTTGAACATCGTCCGGGAATCAGCGGGCCCGGCAAATGCGCCCCCCACCGCGGCGACCGCCAACAGGGCCAGCGCCACCGGTGTCACTGCCATTAGTGTCTGTCGCATCACGCGCATGGATGGGTCCGGGGCGAATCGAACGCCCACTATAGCGGCCGCCCGGGCCGCCGGGCAATGACGCGGCTAGGCGCCGTTGCGTTCGATGGCATCGGCGGCGTGGTAGCTGCTGCGGACAAAGGGGCCGGCCACCACCGCGGAAAACCCCATCGCCAACGCCTCGGCCCGCCACGCGTCGAATTGGGCCGGTTCGACGAACCGCGCCACGGGTAGCGACTGATCGGTCGGGCGAAGGTATTGACCCAGCGTGAGAATGTCGCAGCCGGCGCGGCGGAGGTCAGCGACCGCCCCCATAAGCTCGTCGTCGGTCTCGCCCAACCCCACCATCAGCCCGCTCTTGGTCCACCGGTGGTCGCCTTGGCTGCCGGCGGCGTGGGCCAGCAGCGCCAATGACCGATCGTAGTCGGCCTGGTGACGGGCCATCGGATACAGGCGACGAACGGTCTCCAGATTGTGGTTGAACACGTTCGGCTCGGCATCCAAGACGCAGTCGAGCGCGCGGAGGTCTCCTTGAAAATCGGGCGTAAGGACCTCGACGGTCGTCTGTGGACAGCGACTGCGAACGGCCAGGATCGTCCGCGCGAAGTGCGATGCTCCTCCGTCGGGCAAATCATCGCGCGTGACGGACGTGATTACCGCGTGACGCAAGCCCAGACGTGCGACCGCCTCGGCGACGGTCTGGGGCTCGGCCGGTCGAGGCGGTTGCGGTCGGCCGCTATCGACGGCGCAAAAGGTGCACTCGCGCGAGCAGACCTCCCCCAGGATCATGAAGGTAGCGGTTCCTTCGGCGAAACACTCGGCGCGGTTGGGGCACTTGGCGCTGTGGCAGACGGTGGCCAGTTCGAAGCCGTCCAATACGCGTTGGACGATGGCCGAGTGGGCGCTGACTGGTAGGGTCTTTCGCAGCCAGGGGGGTAAGCGGCGGCGCGGCGCGGGTTGGGGGGCGTCGGTCATGCTAGGGCCTCGCTAAGGGGCAAGTCGGCGATGCGCGCGAAGTGCGCGGCGAAAGCGTCCGCCACCTCTTCGAGACGGACGTCTGCGCCAAGCAGGGCGCCCATGCTGGTCATCGGTTGGTTGACCTGACCGCACGGGACGATTAGATCGAACAGCGATAGATCGTTGCACACATTGAGCGCGACCCCGTGATAGCTGACCCAGCGTTCGACCGCCACGCCGACGGAAGCGATCTTGGCGTCGTCGACCCAGACACCCACACAGCCCTCCTTGCGAGTTGCCGCGATGCCGAAATCGGCCAACGTGGCGATGACGGCCTTTTCGAGCTGATGCACGTGACCGTGCACGCTGCGCCGTTGTCGGCCGAGACGGACGATCGGGTAGGCCACCAGTTGGCCCGGTGCGTGCAGCGTGGCCTGGCCGCCACGTTCGCAGCGGCGGACCTGAACGCCACGGTCCCCGAGGAGCGTTGGCGAGGCCAGGATATCGTCCGGCTCGCCGCGTGGGCCGAGCGTGATCACGGGCGGCGCGTGTTCGGTCAGGATCAGATACGCCCGGTCCGGGTCGGCGAGGACACGGCCCAGACAATCGCGCTGGAGGTCGAGGGCGCGGTCGTAGTTGCTGGCGGGCAGGTCGATGCGGATCAGCGTGGTCATGCTCATCGCAACTTGTGAATGGGCAGGCCGAGCCAGGCTTCGGCCGCTTCGTGGATGATCTCCGAGAAGGTCGGATGGGCATGGATCATCTCGGCCAGTTGCTCGACCGATAGGCCTTGTTTGATTGCCAACGTCAGCAGGCCGATCATATCCGTCGCTCGGGGGGCTATCAGTAGCGCTCCCAGCACGCGACCGGTGCTTTCGTTAGCGATGAGTTTGACCAGGCCTTCCGTTTCGCCGTAGGCCTGGGCGAGCCCCGACGCCTGCAGGAAGAACCGCGAGACTTTGATGTCGTCGTGGCCGCCGGCGGCGTGGGCCTGGTCCAGTCCGACTGAAGCGACCTCCGGATGCGTATAGACACATTCGGGGACGACCGCGAGATCGTCGGCGGCCTCGTTGCCGGTGATGGTGTCGGCGGCGACGATGCCCATGCGGCTGGCGACGTGGGCGTATTGCTTGCCCGTGGCGACGTCGCCGATGGCGTAAAGGTTGTCGACATTGGTTCGGCCGCGGTCGTCCACGGCGATTAAGCCGTCGGTGACGGTCACGCCGGCGGCCTCGAGGCCGATGTCTTCGATGTTGGGCTGTCGGCCGATGGCAATCAGCGCGGCGTGGGTGACCACGCGCTGATCGGCGGACAGGTCGGTGGTGACGGCCTCATCGTCGGCGGCCATGGCGGTGACGGTGGTGCCAGTCCGAATGTGAACGTCGCGCTCTTTGAGGCTGCGCGTAATGGAACGGCTGACGTCCGGATCCAACGACGGCAAGAGGCGGTCGAACTGCTCGACCAGAACCGTTTGCACGCCCAGTTCGGCGTAGAAGGTGGCGAACTCACAGCCAATTACGCCGCCGCCGAGGATGAGAATGCTCTTGGGAACCGCGTCGGTGGTGGTGGCTTCATCGGTCGTCATCACCCGTTCGGATTCCCAGGGGACGAAGTCCGGCCGAACCGGGCGAGCGCCGGTGGCGATGATGACGTGCTTGGCCTGGATCAGCAGCGTGCCCTCGTTGGTGGCGACCTCGATGGCGTCGGGCCCGGTCAGGCGGCCGCGGCCGGCGAGGACCTCTACGTGTCGGCCCTCTAGCAGGCCCGCCACGCCGTGACGCATGGCACCGACCACGTTGCCGACGTGCTCGGCCAGGACTTCGTCATCCACGGCGACGCCATCGACGCCGATGCCGATGGCCTGGCCGTTCCGCGCCCGATAGGCCAGTTCGCTGGCGTGTAGGAGGGCTTTGGTCGGAATGCAGCCGACGTTCAGGCACGCTCCGCCCAGGTCGCGCTGTTCGATTAGACAGACCGATGCGCCGCGCTGGGCGGCCCGAAGGGCGGCGGTGTAGCCGCCCGGACCCCCGCCGAGGATGGCTAGATCATATGGGGTCATGGTCGGCTAGGCTCGCGAGGTCGGGTTTGCGGGCGGCTTGGACTTCGTCCAATCGGCTGACGGGTGTGGTTACGGGCATGGCGGCGAATGCGTCGGGGTCGGTTTCGGCCAGCTCGGCCAGCTCGATCATTGCCGCGATGAAGTCGTCAAGCGTTTCCTTGGATTCGGTTTCGGTCGGTTCGACCATCAGGGCTTCCTTGACCGTTAGGGGGAAGTAGACGGTCGGCGGGTGGAAGCCGCGGTCGATCAGGGCCTTGGCGATGTCCATGGCGCCGGCGCCGCCCTTGGCCTGCCGGGCGGCGGAGAACACGCACTCGTGTTTGCAGATCTGCGGACAGGGCAGGTCGTAATAGTCGGCCAGCTTGGCGCGGATGTAATTGGCGTTGAGGACAGCGTGGTCGGCCACCGCCCGCAGCCCGTTGCGGCCTAGCATGAGCATATAGGCGTAGGCTCGGGCGATGATGCCGAAGTTGCCGTAGAACGCGGCGGTATAGCCGATGGACTTGGGGTGGTCGTAGTCGAGGGTGTAGCTACCGTCGTCCCGCATGCGGACGACCGAAATCGGCAGGTAGTCGACCAGCTTCTGGGACACACCCACCGGCCCGGCCCCGGGGCCGCCGCCGCCGTGGGGGGTCGCGAAGGTCTTGTGGAGGTTGACGTGCAGGATGTCGAACCCCACGTCGCCGGGGCGACATCGGCCGAGCATGGCGTTGAGGTTCGCCCCGTCGCAATAGACCAGGCCGTCCACCTCGTGAATCATCCGGCAGATGTCAGCGACATGGGGGTTAAAGAGCCCGAGCGTGTTGGGGCAGGTGAGCATCAGGCCGGCCACGTCGTCGTCAATGGCCTCAGCCAGGGCGTCCATGCACATCAGCCCGTTGTCGTCGGAGGGAATGGTCCGGACCTCGAACCCGGCGATGGCGGCGCTGGCGGGGTTCGTGCCGTGCCCGCTATCGGGAATCAGCACTACGTGCTTGTCATGGCCACGGTCGGCGTGATAGGCAGCCATGATCATCGCGCCCGTCAGTTCGCCGTGCGCGCCGGCGAGCGGCTGGAGTGTGAATTCCGCCATCCCGCAGATCTCTCGGAGTTGCAGGTCGCACTCGTGCAGCACCGCTAGGGCGCCGCGGACGAGGCCCGGCCCACCGGGCAGTTGCGGCAGCAGCGGGTGCAGGCCGGCAAAGCCCGCGAGCCCAGCGATCTTCTCGGCGATCTTGGGGTTGTACTTCATGGTGCACGAGCCGAGCGGATAGAAACCGCTATCGACGCCGAAGTTCAGCCGCGACAATTCGGTAAAATGGCGGATCACGTCTAGTTCACTGAGTTCCGGCAGCTCGGCTGGGCGCTCGCGGAGCAGATGCGGCGCGATTCTGACGGGCTCGTCGATATCGCTGGTCGGAAGCGTCACGCCGGCTCGGCCGGGAACGGATTTGTCGAAGATCAGCTTCATAGCGACGCCTCCACCGCGGCGATTAGGCGGTCGAGCTGCTCCTTGGTGCGTTTCTCGGTGACCGCCAGCAGGAGGCAATTGTCCATGTTGTCGTAGTAGCGACTCAGCGGGAAGCCCGCAGCGATCCCGCGTTCCAGCAGGTGGTTGATGACGGTCTTGGCCGGGCAGGGCAGCTCCAGCACGAACTCGTTGAAGAACCACTGGCCGCCGAATCGCATCCTCACTCCCTTGATGGCGGTGAGGCGCTCGTGAAGGTAGTGGGCCTTATCGGCGCCGAGCTGGGCCAAGCGTTGCAGGCCGGTCTTGCCCAGCAGCGACAGGTACACCAGGCTGGTCAGGGCGCACAGATTCTGGTTGGTGCAGATATTGCTGGTGGCCTTCTCGCGGCGGATGTGTTGCTCTCGGGCCTGGAGGGTCAGCACGAATCCGTCGCGACCATGCTGATCGACGGTGCGGCCGCAAATGCGCCCCGGCATCTTGCGGACGTGTTTGGTCCGGCTGGTCATGAAGCCCAGGTACGGCCCGCCGAACGACAGCGGAAGCCCGAGCGACTGACCCTCACCGGTGACGATGTCGGCCCCCATGGCGCCGGGGGTCTTGATCAGGGCCAGCGCGATCGGGTACGTCGAAACGATCATCAGCGCGCCGTGGTCGTGGATTTCGGCGCCCAGTTCGGTGAAGTCGTCCAGACAGCCGAAGAAGTTCGGGTTGGCCAGCACGACCGCGGCGGTGTTGTCGCCGAGGTCGGCGTGGATGCGTTCGCGGTCGGCCACGCCTCCGGCCGTCGGAATTTCGGTCAACTCGATGCCGAGATTGGTGGTGTAACTCCGGAGCATGGTTCGGTAGATGGGGCTGACGCCCTCATCGACCACCACGCGATTTCGGCCGGTGACGCGCAGGGCCATCATCACCGCTTCATAGAGCGCCGTTCCGCCGTCGTAGAGCGAGGCGTTGGCGACTTCCATCTCGGTGAGGCGACACAAAGCGGATTGGTATTCGTAGATGGCCTGTAGCGTGCCTTGGCTGGCTTCGGGCTGATAGGGGGTGTAGGCGGTGTAGAACTCGCTGCGGTGGATGATGGCGTCGACCGCGGCGGGAGTGTAGTGGTCGTAGAACCCGCCGCCCAGGAACAGCGTCAGGTCGGTGGCGTTGCGCGAGGCAAGCTGGTCCATCGCGGCCAGCGTGTCCTGTTCACTGAGTCCCTGGGGGAGATCCAGGCCCGGACAGCGCAGCTCGGGCGGGATGTCGTCAAAGAGCGCATCGAGGCTGTCGACGCCGATGGCGGCGAGCATGTCGGCTCGGTCCGCGTCGGTATGTGGAATGAAAGCCATACGTGTGTCGGTGGGCCCTAGTCCTCGAGCGTACCGAGGAAAGCTTCGTAAGCGGCGGCATCCATGAGGGCGTCCAGTTCGGCCGGGTCGGTCAGCTTGAGCTTGAACATCCAGCCAGCGCCGTAGCAGTCGGTGTTGACCAGGCCCGGGTCGTCGGCGAGGGCCTCGTTGGCTTCGGTGACCGTCCCGGCGGCTGGGGCGTAGACACTGGCGGCCGCCTTAGTGGACTCAATAGCGACGACCTCGGCGCCTTTGGCGACCTCGGCGCCAACGGTCGGGAGGTCGACGAAGACCAGATCGCCCAGGGCATCTTGGGCGAAGTCGCTGACGCCGACCGTGACGGTGTCGGCGTCGAGTTTGGTCCATTCGTGCTGGTCGGTGTATTTCAGATCACTGGGAACGTTCATGGTGTGTCCTGTCCAGTCACATCGTGAGGCCCGCGGAACAACTCCGCATGGGTTACCCGTACGATAATTGTAGCGTTTCAGTTGGAGGCCCGTCACGAACCATCGCGCCCCAAGTGGCCGGGAACGATTCCGGCCTCGACGACCTTGCCGCGGACGTCAACGTCGACGGCGTCTCCGATGGCCACGGTGCTGTCGACATAGGCCAGCGCGATTGCGTGGAAATCGTGCTTATTGCTACCGGCAATCGCCACCGGCACCATCGTGCCGCTGGTGACCTGGCCAACGGGTTGGCCGCCTTTGGTGATAGCGGCGCCGGGGCGGGCCACGCCGCGGCCGAGAAGCGCGACGGATCGAACACGCTTCGGCAGGTCGTCCCGCTGAGTGTCAATGGCGGCTTGGCCGATGAAGTCTCGATCCGTTGAGAGGTCCACGCCCAGTCGCGAGGATGGGCTGGCGAGGATGGGGATCTCATTCCCCTCGGCATCAGCGCCCAGTTCGTGGCCATAGAGGGGCAAGGACGCTTCCAGCCGAAGCGTGTCGCGGGCGGCCAGGCCCACCGGGGTCGCCCCGGCGCCTACAGAAGCGTCCCAAACGGTTTCGGCGTGTTCGGCGGCGAAGAACAGTTCGAAGCACACGCGTTCCCCGGTGTAGCCGGTCCGGGCGATGGTGGCCGGCGCGCCGGCAACGGTCGCATCGGAGACGGCATTGCGTTGAGGGGCGGGCAGGGCGCCATCGGTCAGCAGATCGCCCAGGATCGTTTCGGAGGCCGGCCCTTGCAGGGCAAGCATGACGAGTGTGTCTGTGACGTCGGTCAGTTCGATTTCACCGAAATCGCCGTCCGCCACGATCGCCTGCAGGTGGCCCCAGTCGGCAGCGCGGTTGGAGGCGTTGACGACCAGTAGGTAGTGGTCGCCTGTCTTGCGATAGCAAAAGGCGTCATCAATGGCGCCGCCGGTGGGTGTGGCCAGGAGCGTGTACTGGGCCGTCCACTCCGGTAAGGCGCTGGCGCGATTGGTCAGGGCATAGTCGAGGAGGGCCGTTGCGCCCGGGCCGTGAACGGCGAATCGCCCCATGTGGGCGACATCGAACAAACCGGCGCCGGATCGGCAGGCGAGGTGCTCGGCGACGGCCCCGGTGGGATACTGCAGGGGCATGTCCCATCCGGCGAAATCGACGAGCTTGGCCTGAAGCGTCGCGTGGCAGCCATAGAAGGCTGTCCGGCGCGGTGCGCTGGAGGATGAGTCGGTCATAGCGATGCCCAACGTATCAGGGAGTGGTTAGCTTTCCCAGTAGGCTTTGAGCTTGGCCAGGCCTTCTTGGATGTCGGGCACGTCGATGCCGGAGTAGGCGAAGCGGATGTAGCGGTTGGTCTCGCCGGGCAGGGCCCGGCCGAAGTGCAGCCGCGTGCAGAATGAGACGCCGGTTGCTTCCAGGGCGTCGCGGCGGAAGGCGTCGTAGTCGTCGAAGCCGCGGCGCTTCATCAGGTCGGTGACGTTGGGGAACAGGTAGAACGTCGC
>CAYRZU010000066.1:0-18101 GCA_964428895.1 uncultured Planctomycetaceae bacterium | reverse complement strand
CAGCTCGGGACGCAGCTGTGGTGGGGAATTGGGGCAGTTTTGGGGCAGTCGGCCTTCAAAACGAACGCCCCCGCCAGCGAAGGCCTATGAACAAAGGCTTTCGTTGACGGGGGTGTCAACGTAACGGAGAGGGTGGGATTCGAACCCACGGTACTCGTAAGAGTACACGGCACTTCCAATGCCGCCCGATCGGCCACTCCGGCACCTCTCCGACTGACCGGCCCGAAGGCTCGGCCGGCACGTCAGAAGGCACGGATTCTAACGACATGAGGTCACGCCTGCAAGCTTACCCTTGGGGCGCAGGGGGTTCGGGAGGGGGCGGGCAGGATACCCCCATCAATATTGACTTTTGTGAACTTTTTGGTTGACCGGCCCGCCGGGGCAGCGAGATAATCGCTCCGATGCCAGGTCACGTGACCTGGGCGCCTCGAGCACGAGCCATGGAAAACGAACTCGGCTGCGGGCTCCGGGTGGTCAAAGGGAACTGTTGTTTGGTCCACTGTCTGAAGGAGCGAGTTACATGGCCAAAGCAATGACGAAGTCACAGATCATGACGAAGTTGGCGGAAGAGACTGAGCTGCCAAAGAAGAAGGTCATCGAAGTAGTCGAGGCCCTGGTCGGCCTGGCTTACAAGGAAGCCAAGAATGGCTTCACCGTGCCCGGTCTGGGCAAGCTCGTTAAGCAACGCCGGAAGGCCCGCATGGGCCGCAACCCCGCCACAGGCGAAGCGATCAAGATTCCGGCCAAGACGGTCCTGAAGTTCCGCATCGCCAAGGCGGCCAAGGACGCCGTCCTCGCTTAAGACGGTCATCGACGATCCAAACGATCGTAAGAAAACGGGCCGATCCTGAATCACTCAGGATCGGCCCGTTTCACTTGGCAGGGGTGTGACTCAGTCACGCACTTCGAGCGAGCGGAGGAAGTCCTCGTTGGAGGGGAACTTCTCCAGGGCCTTGAGCAGTTGGGGCATTTCCTCGTCCACGTTAAGACTGGATAAGAACCGCCGCAGGATGTGCAGCTTGGGCAGAGCCCACGGCTCGACCAGCAGCTCTTCCTTCCGCGTGCCGGACTGCGGGATATTGATGGCCGGCCAGATGCGTCGCTCGGCGAGCTTGCGGTCCAGGGAGATTTCCATGTTGCCCGTGCCCTTGAACTCTTCGAAGATCAGATCGTCCATGCGGCTGCCGGTTTCGATCAGGGCGGTGGCCAGGATGGTCAGGCTGCCACCATTTTCGAGCTTACGAGCGGCCCCGAACTGGCGTTTGGGGGTCTCCAGGGCCCGGATGTCCACGCCGCCGCTCATCGTTCGCCCGGAGCCTTCAACGTAGCGATTGTAGGCGCGGCCCAATCGGGTGAGGCTATCCAACAGGATCACCACGTCTTCGCCGCACTCGGCCCGACGCTTGGCGCGTTCGAGGGAAAACTCCGCCACACGGATGTGGCTGGAGAGTTCCTGGTCGTTGTTGGAGGCGACGACTTCGGCGGCAGGGCATTTGCGCTTGAAGTCAGTCACTTCTTCAGGGCGTTCGTCAACCAACAGGAGCATGATGCGACATTCGGGGTTGTTGGCCGCGACGGCATTGGCAATTTGCTGCAGGAGGATGGTCTTGCCCGATCGCGGCGGGGCAACGATCAGCCCGCGCTGGCCCTTGCCGACCGGGCAGATCAGGTCGAGCACGCGCATTTCCGTTGGCCCCCCGTCCGTTTCGAGCTTCAGCATCGGATGCGGATCCACCACGATCTGGTCGTTAAACGGGATGACGTCTTCGAACCCGTCGCAATCCACTCCGCTGATCCTGGTGACTTGTTCGAGCTTGGGTCCACCTTTGCGCTTGGTCGGAGGCGCGGCCAGGCCTTCAATGTCCAGGCCGGTTCGCAGCGATCCTTGGCGGATGAAATCCTTACCGACAAATACGTCGCCCGGGGTGGGCCTGTAACCGTTGCTGGGCTGACGAAGGAACCCGTAGCCCTTCTCGGTGATTTCAAGAACACCGGACGCTTCCGTGAGTGTCTTCCCGTTGGTCTGTTGACCTGTTTGAGTGGATGCTTCCTCGTTCATCCTAGAAACCTTCCTTTAAGCCTACGCTTATTCTGAACGTCCGCGAGGGACATGGCGTATAGCGAGACCCGCTCGGACACCGCGGGCATGGTGAATCCTGTCGAAACGGACAACGATCCGGACTTTTTTCTTCGAGGCCCCTCGCGCCGGCAATACTAGCGATTGCCCGTGCGATGACAAAGCCTTTTCCAAGAAATTTCGAACCGCCTCGCGGGCCTCACTCACTCGCAACCGACATGTGAAGGCATGGGTTGCGCCCGGCCCGTTGAGATTGGGCCGGGGCGGCGGTCGAACCAAGGCTATTGCACAGCGTAAAGTTCAACGCGGCGGTTCTTGGCCTTCCCGCTGGCGGAACTGTTTCCGGCGATCGGGCGAGAGGCGCCCATGCCGACGGTCTCAATGCGGGCGGCGTCGACGCCGCGGTCGATTAGGTATCGCGTGACGGCCATGGCACGGTTGGCCGACAGATCCAGATTGTCCTGCCATTTGTTCTTGGTCTTCTTGATGGGGTCGCTGTCGGTGTGGCCGTAAACGCGAATGGTACGGCTGGCGTACGTGCTCGTCAGGTCGCGAGCAATGCCGCCCAGGGCGCGCTTACCGGCATCGGTCAGGGTGGCCCGGCCCGGGCCGAACAGAATGTCACTGCCGACCGTAATCCGGTCTGCGCTGCCGCCGGCGACGCGTTCCCAGCCTGATCCTTGAGGGCCCGGATTTCCGCCGCCCGTAGAGAACTGGGCCAACTGGGCTTCGGCCTGCATGGCGCGCTCTTCGGCCAATTGGGCCTGTTGAAGAGCGTTGAACACGTCGGTATCTTTCAGGGCCAGTTCTTCGGCAAGGGTGTCCCGGTCCTGGGCGATCAGATCACGCTCGTTCTTTATTTCAGTCAGTTGATTCGACAGGACGGTCTTGTCCCGCTCGAGCAACTTGATCTTTCGATCCTTGGGGTTGTCGATACAGCCGACCACACTGATCGCCAGCATGCAGATCAACCCAATTGTTCCCACTCGGTGAAGGCTGGACATGAAGATTCTCCTTTCCAAGCCAAGACGGCGACGCATGTGCTGGGTCAGATTATAGCCATCCCCACACACGGAATCGCTACATTTTTCTTCAGTTCCCGGAGGCGTGCTCGGCATTCAAGGCTTCGGCCTTGGCGACGACCGCGTCCACGGCCCGACGATGGCGCAGGATAACCCGGGCGCTGCCGACCAGCAACCGAATCAAGAAGGGACAGCCGGCGCCGACCACCAGCGCGATGAAGATGACCAAGGTGGCGTTGGGCTCAATGTTCTTCCCGAACAGAGAGAACTTGCACGAGTTTCCCCATTGCAGCACTAGCAGCAAGACCAGGGCCAGGCTGACCAAGCCGCTGAGCACCACCGCAATGTATGCTCCGATCAGTTTGATTCTCATTGGGTAGCTCCTTGCTCAGTTCTGGTAAGGGCTGAAGAGGGAGATGAATGTATCGTAGAAGATCATGACCACCACCGTTCCCGCCGCCAGCCAAGGCCCATAGGGAAGCTCATGCTGCCGGCGCGAGACGCGAAGGCGAATAGCGACCACCAACCCCAAAACCGGGGCGACAAAGAAGGCCAACGTCGGCGTGATCCAGCCGGTAACGGCCCCCACCGCCGCCAGGAGATGCACGTCGCCCAGGCCCATGGCTTCCTTGCCGACGGCAAAGGTCGCCAGGATGCGAGTGCCCCAGATCCATAGGCCGCCTACCAGATAGCCCACCAGGGCGGCCTCGAAGCCACCAAGATGAGCGGCGAATCGGCCAGTGGCGGTCGTGTCGTGCAGCCAGGCCAATCCTTCGCGGATGGGCGCCGACACATAGACCAGCACCCACGTTCCGATCGCCAGGAGAATCGCCGGGGCCAGGTAGGCCAGCTCGTGAAGCATCTCGACACGGGGGTCGACGCCATCGGCCTTGGTTGCGGCGACCGAAACGATCGACGGGCCCCCGTCCGGGGATTCCGTAGCGACGTTCGCCTTATCGTCGGCGTCAATGAAGCTCGGACGAATGAGGCCCCACCGCAGCAGCAGGGCGGCGATGCCCAGGCCGATCGTGGCGGCAACGGCCATCGCCCCAACAACAGGGCGGACCGATGGCAGTATCTGAGATGAAGGAGGCTGAATGGTGGCCGCCGCGATACCAACAATAGACACGAACCAGCATATCTCCAGCGGCACGATCCAATGTTCGAGATCCACCGCCGAGCACGCTAGCAAACCGCACAGCAACGTTGCGTGCGCGACGTAGGTCAGCCACGAATGTTGAAAGTCCCCCAGGCCTTGGCGAACGTGCCAGAAGTAGTAGCACGCGTATAGCCCGGCCACCAGGAGGGCGGTTAGCCCTTCGATGAACATATACCGAGGGGAGATGCGGACGTGACAACGGCGGCATCGTCCCTGCAACAGGAGATAGCTGATGATGGGGATGTTGTCGAACCAGCGGATCGGCCGACCGCAGGACGGGCAGTGACTGCCCGGAAAGACAATGCTCTCGCCGCGGGGCATGCGCCAGATCACAACGTTCAGAAAACTGCCCACACATGCGCCCAGCAGGGCAAAGAAGACTAGCCAAAGGACATCCATGACGCTCTCGCTAATGTCGGCCACTCAGTTGATCCAGAACCGCCTGGCGCATCACGTTGCGCGGGGCGGGGGTCTCGGTCCATCGTTCAAACTGGGCGACCGCCTGGTTGACGAACATCTCCAGGCCGCTGACCGTTCGGCGACCGGCAGCCTGAGCCATCTCCAGCAAACGGGTCTGGATAGGGTTATAGATTGTGTCGAAGACGACCGCAACGCCGGAAGGGATTTCCGCCATTGGGGATCCATCGCTGTGACTGGCCATGCCGATCGGCGTGCAGTTGATCATGATTTCCGCATCGAGGGCGGGTAGATCGTCGAGGGGATGGGCGGCGGCGCCGAACTCCTCGGCCAGGGCCTCGGCCCGACTGAGAGTTCGATTGTAGATTGTGGTCCGGGCCCCGTAATGGCCCAAGGCGGCGACGATAGCTCGCGACGCTCCGCCGGCGCCCAAGACCGCCACCGTTCGGTCGGCCAGGTCTTCGCGGTCAATTCCCATGGCGTCACACAGCGCATCGATGGCCGCGGCGTAGTCGGTGTTGTCGCCAGCGAGGGCGCCGTCGGCGTTAATGGTGATGGTGTTGATGGCGCCGATTTGCACGGCCAGGGGATCGCAGTTGTCGCCGCCTACGTAGGCCAAGGCGTTCTCTTTGTGGGGGATCGTCACGCTGAGTCCGCGCCAGTCCATCCACGGCCGGGCGAGTAGCGCGTCCATGAACCGATTGAAATTGTCGGCGCCGGGTTGGATCAGCAGCGGCAGGTAGACGCCGTTGATGCCCGCGGCGGCGAAGGCGGCGTTGTGGATGGCCGGACTCATGGAATGGCCGACCGGACAGCCGATGACGCCGAAGCATGCCGTCTGGGAATCCATCTGGTCCCAGTGGTATAGCTCTTTGAATTGCCGGAGTGTCGGCTGGCCGGGCGCGGCGATCTTGTCATCGGCCAAGGCCGCGAAGGTACCGAATGCGCCCAGCTTCCGGGCCAGGACGCGGCTGAGGATGCCCGCCTCCCCCATGGCCAGGGAGATGGTCGGCTTTTCGCAGGACCGGATCGCATCCATCGCTCGCAGGCCGTCCTCCGGCCCGGCAGCGGCAAAGGCGATCTTGTTGACGTGGCCGTCGGAGCCGTCCAATTCATCGACCGAGGCGTCCAGGTCGTCAGGGCAACGCTCGAAGTTGTGATGGCTGAGAATGGTCGAACCGGCGGGGCGGCCTTCGGCGGGTGCGTCGAGCTCAATGTCGACCCAGGCGGCGCCCAGTTCAATGGCCTTGCCGAGGGCAGCTAGGCGTGCGGCTTCATCGCCATCGTAACGGCCGCCTTGACGGATCGGCCGATAGGTCACGATGATCTCAACGGGACAATCGGCCAGCAGGCGTTGGAGGTCGTTATTGCTGGGGGGCGTTCGAAGGAAGTCCAGGCGGATCTCGATGGTGTCGGCGCCGGCGGCCAGGGCATCGGCCCGTTCGGCCAGCATGGCTTCAACGGTCGAGGCCGTCAGTGGACAGATCAAACGCGTGTGGGGAAGGTCGGAGGTCATGATTCGTGGACATCATACCACTGGCCCAACGGATTGCCACCGGCTGTGCCGGCGCGACTAGTCCTCATCGGGCAATTCCGGTTCTCGCAGGGCGGGCAACTCCGCTGGGACAGCCAGATGGTTGATGGTATTGAGGAGGTGCTTCCCGGGCGCCGCTGTGTGGCGGGTGAAACGGCTGTTTCCGAAGGGCTGCACCTGGACCGAACTGGGGTCGACGTAGGTCCGTTCGACCATGCTCTTGGGGGTCAGGTACTTCTTAAGGCGTTTGTAGAACCAGGCCGCCCGCTCGGTCTCCATGGCCCGGGCCGCGGTGCGCAAGGCGGCGAGCACTTCCGTGAAGGCCCATCGGTTCTTGGCCTCGGCAGTCTTCATCCAGTCGATTAGCTCACGGTCGTACTTACCCTCGTCGGACTGGAGCATCAGTTGGATCGCCTGAAGCTGCAACCGGTGGGCCATGCCGTTGTGGAGCTTGACCCGCCGGTCCTCCTCGGCCTTGTCCTCGATGCGTTTCGCGTGGCGTGCTTTGCGCTGGGCGAAGGCTTTGTCGGATTCCTTTTCCCGTTGGACCGGCTCGGCCATCGCGGCGAGTTCTTCATCGCTGTATTGCTTCAAGGACTCATACTTACCCAGCCGGCGATAGGTCTCGATGACCAACTCGGTAGCGGCAACGACGGTTTCGTCGTTGCCCATGAGGACCGGCTTGAAGATCTGAACAGCGACGTAGAGTTCAACGGTCTCATCCTCCACGAGTTGCAGGGCCTCTTGGATTGGCTCGACGCAGGTGGCGTCGTAGGTGGTCTGTTTCAACCGGCGTTGGAGGGCCCGTTGGACGTCCTCGTCGAGCGCGTCCTCGATCAGCTGACGGCCGACGTCGCCGAGCTGGGCGGCCAGGTCTAGAATGTCGGCCTCATTGGCAGCCTGGGGCGGCGGCCCGCCCCAAGCGGCGGTCAACGGAACGAGCAGGAGTATGCATGCAATGGCTAAGCGCATGATGAGATCTCCAAAGTCATTCGGAGTCGTGGCAGCCTGTATTACCTAACGCGGGATGAGGGAGGTCTATTTCCGCCCGCGTCCCGAGGCGTTCAGTTGCGGATGAACCGATCGGCCGTCCGTGACAGATTCGCGACGGTCTCGGCCGTCAGGACAAAGACCGGCTCGATGCCGTCAGCAGCGGCATAACGGTGGTCGTGCTCGTCCGGCCCGCGGTCGGCCACTATCGTGTGGTAGCGCGCCTCGCCCGCCGACAGCTCGACGGTCAGCCACGGCCGATGGAGGCCGAAGCTCCGAAGCTTGCCCGCCGAGTCCGGCACAAACCGCTCCGCGGTCAGACGACGCAAGGCACTCAGGTAGGTCTCGACCTCGCCGGCGTCGATCATCGCCGTCTCATTGCCGTCCATGACCCATCCGTCGTCGGAGCGGGTCAGCACCAGGGGCGTGCCGCTGCCAGGTTGGATGCTGATGTGGTCGACGGCCTTCGGGTCCAGTTGCCAAATCAGCGTGCTGCGAAGATCTCCGGTCAGGTCATCGTAAACGGTCGGGTCGCAGCGGCCGATGATGACCTTGGCTTGGCCGGTCCGCCAAGCGAACACGCCGCTGCGGCCGTCTTGGTCTTCCAACTTGACCAGGCGGAGGCCCACGTTTGCGCCACTGTCATCGGGGGGGCTGAGCGTGACGTCGACATAGTGCTTGGCCTGGGCGAAGACATCCGGGGCCCCCTCGGCGATAGCCACGATCTGTTCGGCCTGCAGGTTCCTCAACTGCTGGACGATCCGCTCGATCAGCGCGCTGTTGGCCGAGGCGATCTCCGGCTGAGTCATCTGCCAGTCCCCGGCGTCATCTCGCTGAAGCGTGAGGGCCTCCTCCTTGCGCTGTGGCTTGCGGGTCAGGAGCAGTTGGGTGACGGGGGTCCCGGCGGGCAGGGCCGTCAGTGTTGTACCACAGTAGCCGGCGGCATCAGCCAGGAGGAAGTTGATGCGATCGGCCGGCAGTTCCATCACCGGCGGGCCGTCGTCGATCTGGACAAACACGGTCTCTTGCTTGGCGTCTCGCCGGCCGACCTTGAGCAGTCGGCTCTGGCCGTCGGCTGCATAGAGACGCATCTCCACGATTGGCTCATCCAGGCCGAACGCGGCGGCGGGGGCGGGCAAGTCGTGGAAGGTCTGCACACGCAACTGGGCCAACTGGGCGACAAGCGCATCAACCGCGGGCCCGTTGGCCTCCGTGGCCAGCGGCTCCTTCATCCGCCAGCCTTTTTCGCGGCGGACCAGTTCCGTGACGCCATCGGCGTTGGTCAGACGTATTTGATAGATCGACTCGGGCGGAATGGGGGCCACGCGATGTTCGCGGAGAGCCCTGGGGTCCGGCTGAAGCCGGGCCAGCATGTCCTGGCCGATCAGCACCACGCCGGGCCGGTCGATTCGCCGGGCGAAGACCGTCGCCCCGGTCCGGTTGCCGAGTTTCAGTTCGACTGTTTCGGCTGGGTCGACCAGGCTGATGGTCGCCGATAGGGCCTCCGATCCGGGGGCCAAGCCGTAGACGCCGAGGTCGGCTGCGGCGTCGTCGATGAAGTCTTCCGCCGAGATTAGGGCGAGCCCCATCAGGGCTCGACGAACGGTCGCCGGGTCGGCCGGAGCCGTGAATTGGGCGGTCTGGATCGTCCAGTCGCCATGGTCGCGAGTCAGACGATAGCTGTGCTTGCCTTCGACCGCCAGGCCCGCGATGCGGTCCACCGAGGCGCCGAATACGGTCCGATCCCGAAACGCCGAGGTCGGGCGACGTAACAGATCCTCGAAATCAACAGCCACGGAATGCACGTCGGCCTTGCCCCCCTCATCGGCCAGCTGAACGTAGGTCAGCCGGCCGCTGTCGCCCATTACGGGCGCCTGCTTGCCGACCTTGAGGCGATACGATCGGCCATCCGCGGTGAGCTCAATGAGCCAGGCGGGCCTGGCCAATCCGGTCAGATCGGAAGCGGCCTTTTCACGGGGCAATCGCTTGGTCGAAGTTAGTCTCTCCAGGGAGGTCACCATATCCGCGATGGTGAACATATCGGCGGTGGCCTCGACCGGTTCGGTCATCCGCCAGAGAGTACCATCTCGAACGAAGGCCATGGTTCGGCCGCGGTCGTCGGTGATTCGGAGCGTGTCAAGCTGCTCCAACGGCCGCCCGAACACAAGGACTCCCTTGTCGTTGCCGCCGAACAGGTCCGCGTGGCGGAGCACGACGAACAGCACGCACGCGATTAGCAGGACGCCCAGTACAATGACGGTCTTGGGCTTCATCGTTGTTGATACTCCTGGGTCTACTCGTCCTGTCGGCGACTACCGCCGACGCAACACCATCACCACGCCGCCGAGGCCCACCACCGCCAACGGGGCGACCACCACACACAGCACCCACAGCGTGGCGTAGGTGCCGCCGCTGACATCGGCGATCGGCTCAGAGGCCAAGGCCGGGGCGGCGATGTAGTGGTAGCTGCCGATCAGCCAGTACAGGCTGTTGATGACCAGGTCGGCGTTGGCCCGGGGTGGATCGGACACCGTCAGGTCGCCCGATTCGAATTGGTGCTCGTATTGGGTCAGGTAGCCGTCCACCAAAGACAGCGCCATGGTCAGCACCACAATGCGGGAGGTCTGTGGGTCGTCGGCATCGGGCCCGCCGGTTCGTTCGCGCGTGGCGGCGACGGCCACGGGCATGCCGCCGTCGGGAATCCGTTTATCGCCGCCGTCGAAGTTCGGCTGGATCAGGCTGCGGTCCTTGGCGTAGACCTGCCGGTAAAGTTCCCGGACGTCGCGACTGGCCCAGGTATCCGACCCCCAGGCCTCGGGAATGCTCAGCAGCGGCTCGACCGCCACGCCGACCGGTGGGGCCGAGGCGATCTCCAGGGGGCACAGGTCGGTCCACAGCACCCGCTGGCCCTTTAGGGGATCACCGATCATGTGGTCCGAGAACAGCGACAAGGGCAGGTGGAACAGCCGCTTGATATTCACGTGGAACTTGCCCGGCGTGGTCCTATCCGGCGATGCCGAGACGACCCGGAAGTCGCTGAGAACATCAATGCCCCAATCGCCCTGCAGATAGGGCCCATACCCGTAATTGGGCTGGATGGCTTGCCCGGCGAATCCTTGGGGGGGCATGAAGCCGGTCAGGAACAGCGCCGGCGTGCCGGTGTCGACCAGGGATTTGATCTTGGCGATCTCGGCGTCGCCGAAT
This sequence comes from uncultured Planctomycetaceae bacterium, assembly GCA_964428895.1. Classification (GTDB taxonomy): domain Bacteria; phylum Planctomycetota; class Phycisphaerae; order SM23-33; family SM23-33; genus HyVt-337. Next base: position 7,698 of record CAYRZU010000066.1, on the reverse strand, counting down.
CGGCCCGGGGCCATTTCGCCCAGCGGCAGCGGCTCGGGGGGGGCCAGCACCAGCAGCACGCGCGGCCGATCGGGGTCGGCGCCGCCGGTCTCCCACGGCGGCGGTTCGGACAGGTTCCACTGCTGGACCTCGAAGTTGACGCTTTCCAGCCGTCGGGTCAGTTCGCGGAGGTTGTCCGGGCTCAACGGCGGGCTGGGCAGATACGGGGCGAGCTGGGGCGGAATCTCCGGCTCGTAGTAGGTCAACACCACCGTGGCGAACGGCTCGTGGGCCATGCCCAGCAACTTCGAGCCGATGGTGGCGTTGCCGTTGAAGAACCGCGACTGCTCGGTGTCGTCCGGGCCACCGATGCCGGCCCGAAGCGGCCAGATGTCCTCGAAGGGGATCACTTCGGTCTGGTCGCCGACTTCGATCAGCAAGATGTTGTCTTCGGAGATCGCCCGGCTCAGCTCGGTCGCTTCCAGGGCGGGCAGGGCTTGGGCCGTGTCCAGCCACACCGTCAATGCCGCCATGGTGTTGAACAGCGGCCCGCCTTGATTGGCATGGGCCAGCATGGCGCTGCTGGCGGGGTCCATCTGGGCCAGCAACGGCAAGGACTCGTGCACCACCTTGGCCGAGCCGACCAGACTTCCGCCGATGGCGACGGCTTGGGAGCGGACCTGGACCAGCAGCTCGCGGAGGAACTCATCCTTGGCCGCGGCCACGGTCATGTCCAGTTCCTCGGCCTGCTGCTCCAACAGCATTCCGTAGCGCATAAACAGCTCGGCCGGGGAAATGCCTCTGACCGCGCCATCTCCGGTATCCAATTGCAGCAGCCAATCCTGGGACGTGTGCAGCAGAGGGATGTTGGCTTCCCCGGCGACGTTCTGCAGGAGCTGTGCGGCGAACTTGGCGGCGGCGGCGGCATCCCGGGCTTTGCCCACGTAACGTCGCAGCAGCGGGGCGGGTCGGTCGGGGACGACATCATCGGGCGTACCGATGGCCTGCAGCATTTCCTCGGCGTACTTCGCGCAGCGGTCGACGGCCTGGAGGGTCTTGGCGCGATTGGCGTTGACCTCATCGGGGATGGTCTGAATCTGCCGACACAGCAGGACGAACTTCTGGACCTCATCACGCGATTGCTGGAGGCCTTGGGTGAGCTCATGGGTCAGGCCGCCGTAGTCGGGCAGGGCAGCGCTCTGCAACTGGCCTTGGACCTTGGCATCGAGGTTCTCCAACTCGCGCGAAACACGCTTCAGCTCCCGAGCCAAGCCCGGCGCCATTGACCACTGCCGGAGGTAGACGGCCTGGTCGGCCATCTGCCAGGCCTGCGCCGATTCGGCCAGGGATTGCACCATGCCGCCGCTGGCCTGGTGGACGTTGCTGATGAATTGGTCGTGATCCTGGGCCCGCAGGCGGAAGCGTTCCTTCAGGTCGGCGATGACCTCGGCCCGGGCCACGTCGTCGGAGGCGTTGATGACCTCGATGGATTTGTTATTGCGACGGCCGAACTCGGCCATTTCCTTCAGCAGGTCCATCACGCGCGGCCCGTACTCACGGCCGAGGCGCTTGGGGTTGGTGGAGGTATACGCGGCGGTCAGGCGGATCGGCTGGTCGATCGATTCCAGCACACGCTTGGTCCGGTCGGTCAGGCCGTAACGGCCGAGTGTTTCGGTGGAACGGCGGACGTAGTCTTTCTGGCCGATCATGTTGACCAGGACCGCCAGGGCGATCGCTGCGGCCACCGAAACCGTCACCACCGACGAATACCGCAATCGCGTGCGGGGGGCGGAGGAGGCCGTCATCGCGGCCGTTCCCGCCAGGGCCAGCACGAACACCGGCATGGTCAGCAGCAGCGGCGGCAGGGCCGTGCCCCACCAGGAGTCGTCCGTCCACAGCAGCACGCCCATCAAGTGAGCCAACGAGCCGACGGTCAGCAACGCAAACAGCGTCAGCAGCAATTGGTGGGCCCATCGCTTCTGCAGTATCAGCAGCATCGACGCCAACGCCGTGACCGCAAATACCGCCAGCCACACCGACTGATACGCCACCGCCTGCGGGGCCGCTTGGGCGGCGCCGGACCAGTGGGCGATCAGCAAGCACGTCCACAACGCCGAGGCCACCACGCCCATCATTGCCATCAGCGTGGGTCGGGTCAGTTCGGGTCGGGCGGCCGCGTCGGTCGGGCCCGCCTGGGAAAGGTTCTCTACCGCCATCGCTTGGACTCCAATGTCTTGACGCTCAGATACAGGAACACCGCCGCCACCGAGGCGAAGAAGATCACCCCGCGCGAATCGAATCGGCCGCTGGCGAAATCCTTGAAGTATTCGGTTACGTTGACGCCCATGGCCAGACGTCCCCAGGGCTCGCCGCCATGGGCGACCAGCAGCGGCGGCAGCAACGCCATCGCCGCGCAGATCGCAATAGCCACAATCGCCGCCACCAACTGGTAGTGGGTCATCGACGAGGCGAACAGGCCGATCGCTACGTACATCCCTCCCAGCAGGACCATGCCCAGATAGCCCGAGGCCGCCACCCCCGGGTCCGGCTGGCCGAAGATCGTCATCAGCAGCAGCAGGATCAGCGTGGTCGCCAGCAGCACCAGGTAGAAGCCCATCACACCCAGGAACTTGCCGGCCACCACCTGGCCGTCACTGACCGGAACCGTCATCAGCGTTTCGATGGTGCCGGCGTGGTATTCCTCCGCCAGTTGCCGCATGGTCAGCAGCGGGACGGCGAAGATCATGATGTAGGCCATCGCCTCGAACAGCGGCTTGAGTGAGGCTTCTCGCCCGGGCACGAAGATTCGCTGGAAGAACCACAGCCCCGTCGTCAGCAGCAACAGGGCCACCAGCACGTAGGCCATGGGCGAGACGAAGTATCCGGCCAGTTCGCGGCGAGCAATGATTAGTGTCTTTCGCATCGATTGCCTCCGGCCTTACGCCAACCGTTGGGCGTCCATGTTTTGTTCGTAGGTGATCTGCACGAAGTAATCCTCCAGCGAGGCCACCTGCCGCCGCAGTTCGCGGACGGTGAAGCCTTTCTCGCTGGCCATTTGAAATATCTCGGCTCGCGGGTCGGCGTCGCCGTCGGCGGTGACGACCAGCCGCGTCCAACTGCCCGCCCGCTGGGTCTCGGCACTGCCCACACCGGCTACGGCCGTGACGGCGGCGTTGAGGGCGTCCGGCTCGGCGCCTTTGAGCTCGGTGATGATGCGGTTGGGGCCGATCACTTTCTGTCGGAGCTCGCCGGGCGTGCCGGCCGCGGCGATCTTGCCGCCGGCGATGATGATGAGGTTAGTGCAGGTCTGCTCGACTTCGGCCAGGATGTGGCTGGAGAGGATCACGGTGTGATCGCCGGCGAGGGACTGGATCAACTCTCGCATGGAGCGGATCTGGGCCGGGTCCAGGCCGATGGTGGGTTCATCCAGCACCAGCACCGATGGGCTATGCAGCAATACGTCGGCCAGGCCCACACGCTGCTTGTAGCCGCGGGACAGCTGGTCCAGCCGCCGCCGCATCATGTTCTCGGGCTTGCTCAGCCAGCACCGCTCGGCCACGCGTTCGACGGCGGCCTTTCGCTGGCGAGCGGGCACCTCCCGCAAGGCCGCCCGGTACATCAGGTATTCCTGGACCCGCATCTCGCCGTAGAGGGGGACGGACTCGGGCATATAGCCCACGCGGCGGCGGACCTCCATGGAGTCGGCCAGCACGTCGAATCCGGCCACCGCGGCCTTACCGGCCGAGGCGGGCAGGAAGCAGGTAAGGATCTTCAGGGTGGTGCTCTTGCCGGCCCCGTTGGGTCCCAGGAAGCCGACGATATGGCCCGGCTCGACGGTGAAGGAGATATCATCCACCGCCAGGACGGGCCCGTACCACTTGGTGAGGTTCTTGACATCGATCATGGCTTGGTTATCAGGCATATTTGAACGCTCTTTCGTGTGTGCCTTTGCCTTGAAGGAAATCCAGTAAGCGTTGGGTCGTTGGGCCTTTCGGCTCGCACAATCATCGTTGCCGGCACGGACCATTCGCCCAGTATGGCTGCCCCCGGGCGTCCGTGCCGCTTGGTAATGGGCCAATGATCATCACGGCGGGCCGGAAAGTCAACCCGCCGAGGGCGGTTCCGCCGGTTACCGGTGCGCGCCCGGTGCGCGCCCGGGGCGCGCACCTACGTTTGTCGGGGTTCGCGCCCCGGCGCGCCCATTGACGCGCGGGGCGCCCCCCCCCGACACTTTTGGCCCGCAACGGGCGGCGAAGAACTATACGCAGTGTCCCGGTTGCGCGACCACCGCCGGTGACGGCCGAGTAAGCTAAGATTCGTCGAACGCCAGATCGGACAGGGCGGTAACGGCCTTGACAGCGCCGGCCGGCCTGACCACCCTACAACCTACTCGACGCGCCAGGTCCTCGACCGGGAAGGGAGCAAGCTATGCTTGGCAAGTGCTGGATAGTAGCGTTGGTGGTGGCGGCCGCTGGCAGCGGATGCATCGGTAATGCGGAGTGGAAGTTCGCCGAGCATCTTCGGACCGGGACCTTCGCGATGGATCGGGCCGAACTGACCGACAAGCCCATCGTGATGACGTTCCCGCCGGCCCACCGGGGGTGCTTCCGGTCGCCGAAGGTGGTCAATCTTCAGGTCGCCACGAAGGGCGAGGGCGAAGCTGAGGGCGAGACCGCGTTCGAGAACTGGTGCGTGATCATGGCCGTCGAAAAGGAATCCGGCGACTACGTTCCCATCGGCGCCTGGCGCGAAACCACCGACGGCTGGGTGAAGGTCGACCAGACCTACGAAGGCCCGCTGAACCTGGAAACGGCGCAGTGATCTTCGGCATCCGGCGTTCGCCGGACGAAAGGGGCTGCACATGAAATGGATTGTGCCAGCACTGCTGGCCCTAACCTGCCTGGGCTGCGAGCCGCCGGCCGGGACGGTTGAGCTGACTGTGACCGAGGCCCGACGTGAGTTGGGGCACTCGACGGTCATGAGCGAATCCGGCGAGAACTTCGGCCACCGATACTACTATGCCTGCACCGGCACGCAGACCGACGGTGAGGCCTTCGCGGTCTGGTGGCGAAACGTCGAGGATCGGAACAGCCCCCACACGTTCGAGGACGGCAAGACCTATCGGATCGACTACGAAGGCGACCTCGGCGACGGGGCCCTGGGATACAAGGGCGACTGCATTCACCTGTCGAGTATTCGGACGCTGACGGAAGTAAATCCGTAGAGGGGCCTTCTTCCTACACGTATTGCCGGTGCGTGAGGTGGGGTGCCATGGCCACGCTCGCGTGGCCATGCCGCGGCTGGGGGGGGGATTCGTGATAAGCATGCCCACGCGAGCGTGGGCATGGCACCCAAGTTCTGCTCTGTGAGCCCCGACGGGGCGCCGTTCGCCAGCCCAGGGCAAAGCCCTGGGTAACCGGACCCAACAGGATCAGGGCCCTGACAGGGCGCCACCACGGATGCGTAGTGTGTTCTGTTGCGCCCTTTCAGGGCTTGGCCGTGGGCGGCAACGGTTCCCCGGGCTGCGCCCGGGGCTGACGAATGCCAGCCCGTTGGGCTGGAAGGGGGAGCGACGTTCGTTCAGTTCGCCTAGCGGTTTCGTCGCCTTAGGATCGCCAAGCCACCCAAGGCCAGCATCCCCAGTGAGGCCGGTTCGGGGATGGGGTCGATTCCGGCGGCCCAGCCGTAGGCGGCTCTTAGGAGTTGGAGGTCGGTGGCGTTGACGACGGTGTCGCAGTTGGCGTTGCCGGCGGCGTATCCGCCGACGCCGCCGAAGCTGCCCTTCATGATCTGCAGGTCGGTGACGTTGACCACGCCGTCGAGATTGAAGTCTCCCTGCACCGTCCCATGGCCGAGCTCGCCGGAAGCGTCGTTGGACCACTCCACGAGGTCTTCGACCATGTAGACAAGATCGTCGGCATCGGCGTCGCCGTCGTCATCCAGATCGTAGACCGGATCGGCGCTGCCCATGTTGGCGCAGAGGATGTCAATGTCGTCGGCGTCGACGTACTGGTCGTCGTTGAAATCCCATGGGCGTGCGAGCTGGGCCACGAAGATGCCTTCCGATCCATCACTGAAGGTCAGCATGAAGCCAAGCTGGCCGGCGCCGGTGAGGCTGCGTTTTCGTCCCGACTCCCCGCTCGACCCTACGTTGAGACCAAGGTCCGCTATAGGGCGGTAGTCTCCGTCGCCGACATCGAATAGGTCTCCCTTACGGGCAACCAGCACCATGTTGCCTCCAGCATCGATCGCCCAGATTCCTTTGTCGTTGGTCGAATCAACGCCGCCGGTACCCACTTGAAGCGCAGCCAGGAAGGCCACCTGCCCATTACCGTTCAGAGCGGGACGGCTCAGATCGTCGCCGAAGCAGACTCCCGCTGGCGTGTCGGGCGCTCTATCACCTTCCCTCGCGAGCATCACGAGATCCCCGTCTGGATCAGCGAGCCAGATGCTGGCGTCGTTCGACGATCCAACACCGCCCGGACCTTCCTTGAGCCGACCCCAGAAAGCAAGATCGCCAGCGCCATTAAGCGCTGGCCGGACATCGAATGATCCGAACACTGTCTCGGCTGGCATTCCCACCATGTGATCTCCCTCTCGGGCGATCAGCCGCAGGGCGCCGCCGGCGTCCGACCAAATACACTGATTGTTGGACTCGTCTACCCCGCCGCTGCCGATGGCCAGCAACGTCCAGAACGCCACCTCGCCATTCTCATTCAGGGCTGGGCCTGTCACAAAGTCACTGAACTTCGCGCCGGCAGGTAGGCCTGGTGCCTGGGTATTGGTTTGCGCCACCAAGTGCAGGTTTCCGGGCCGGCCAGCCCAGAAGGTGTCCGGCCCCTCGACGAGCCCGTTGACCAGAGCTCTGAAAGCGACATGACCGTTCTCACTGAGGAGGCCCTCGTCTGACACAAAGAACGTGGCGAAGCTCCCTCCGGTCATCCCCGGCGGCTGATCTCCCTTTCGTGCAACGAGGTCAAGTGATTCACCAACATTGCACCAGAGGCCTTCGTCGTTAGAGGCATCTACCCCGCCCGGACCTGCTTCCATAGTGGCATGAAAGGCCACTTCCCCACTCAGGTTGATCGAAGGTCGGTCCTGAAAGCTCGCCAGTATGCCGCCGGACACCCCAGGAGCGGGATCTCCGGTCCGCGCAACCAGCGATAGCGCCCCCGTGGTTTCGGCCCACATGCCGTACTGGTCTGAACCGGAGTCTACGCGGCCGCGTGTGACTGCCAAGCCATTGCCGTTCAGCGCCGCGGTATACAACTTGGCGAAGTTGGCACCTGTTCCCGGCGCAGGCATTCCCTCTCGGGCGATCAGTCTGAGTTGGGTTCCGGATTCAGCCCAGTATCCCCATTCTCCCGTTGATAGTTCTGCCCCAATGGCGATTCCGCCAGAGTCATCCAGAGCCGGCACCGTCATATCGACGAAAACTGAACCCTCCAGAGCGCCGGGGGCCGAATCACCCGTAAGCACGGCGGTACGGTACCTAATCTGCCCGTGAGCGGCTGTGGCAACGGCTAGCAGCAGAACGGCTGCGATGTGGTGCATTCTTATCAACCGATTCCTCCCGGGGCGAACGGAATCCCCGTGTCCGATTCAGACGTGCTTCCCTGCGTGAGTCCCTAGCGATTAGGTCCATGATACCACGGTTCTGGGAGCCGACAAGGCCGAGGGGAGGGGTTTCTTGGGTGAAGTCTTCAGGCATCAGGCGTT
>CAYRZU010000065.1:0-18461 GCA_964428895.1 uncultured Planctomycetaceae bacterium | reverse complement strand
CGACTGTGACTTAGCGTTCACGCACACCTATTCCCAAAGTCGCTGACGTTGAACATGTCGTTGAGGGTGGTCGGCTCGGCGGTCATGACCTGCTGGCAGATCGACATAGCCGTTGGCCCGTCGAAGGCTTCGCGTCCGCTCACCATCGCGTAGGCCAGGGCCCCGATGGCGAAGATGTCGGACCGCGCGTCGGCCTCCTTGCCCTGGAGTCGCTCCGGCCCCATGTAGGCGGGCGTTCCCGCGACCAGGCCCGGCTGCGTGAGCTGCGTGTCCTTGCCTTCGGAGATGTCCTTAACCAGCCCGAAGTCCAACACCTTGGCGACGTCGTGGTATCCGCCTCGGTTACAGAGGAAGACGTTGGCGGGCTTGATGTCTCGATGGATCAGACCGATGTTGTGGGCCTCCCGCAGTGAGCCGCACATCTGGCGAAGGAGGTGCATGACCCGGCCGATCGGCAGCGGGGAATGACGGGCGATCAACTGCCCCAACGTCAGGCCGTCCAGGTATTCCATGGCGTAGTAGAACACGCCCTCGGGAGTCCGGCCGTAGTCGTAAATCTCGATGGTATTGGGGTGGGTCAACTCACTGGTCAGTTGGACCTCCCGTTCGAAGCGGGCGACGCTCTCTTCGGTGACGTTCGGGCCGCGCAGCAGCTTGACCGCGGTGGGCCTTCGCAGCATGGCGTGCCGGGCCTTGTAGACCTCGCCCATGCCTCCTTGGCCGATCTTCTCGGTCAAGGTGTACTGGCCCAACTGCCGGACGTCATCAATGGTCTGACGCAGGTGAGCGTTGACCCACGTCTTCAACAGAATAACTCCGCCGGCCGCGGCGGCCAGGAAGCCCAATCCGCCAAAAGCCACCCGCACCACGCCAAGGGCGGCGAAGGCTTCGCTCTCGCCGACCTCGGTGGCTATGCCCAGGTTGTACTTCGGCAACCACTGCCAGGCCCCCACGACCTTGACTCCCCGAAAGTCCGGATAGCCGTCCAGATCGATCCCCTTGCCGTCCTCGATCGCCGAGGCCGCCATCTTCGTTAGCGGCCGAGCGCTCACCGGGCCGGTCGGCCGGAAGCCGGCCGTCATGTCACCGCCGGGGTTGCGGATTTGAATCGTCAGGGCCGAGGTGGCGTTGGGTCCGTTCGGTAGAAGTCCGATCTCTTTGAGTTGCTGTTCAAACCGGCAGTCAGAGAGAAGTCGGCCGTCGTCGTCGAACGCATAGGTGTGGCCCGTTTCTCCCATCTGCGCGACGGACAGAATGCGGGTGAAGTCCTTCTCGGGGTCGATCGCGAATGCCAGCGCGGCGATGGGCCTGCCGTTGGCGCCCTTGATGGGCGTGATGGTCGCCATCAGCAGGGCGTCCGACCGCGTGCCGATGCTCTCGGCCTGGGCCGAGTCGTGGAAGGGGGGGGTCATCAGGGATTCACCGCCCATGGCGCGGGTGATGAAGGGCAGGGCGCCGGTGGCAACGGTATCGCCGACAGACGCCGGATCGTCACAGATCAGGATCGTGCCGTTTCGGTCGACCACCACAAAGCCCAAGTGATCGTTGTCCTCGACGGCGTTGGTCAACAGGTCCCGAAGGGGCCCAAAGGATGGAGAAGCCGTCAGAGCGGCGCGACGATCCCCCGGGCTCGTGCGCACCACATCGATCAGCGCCGCCGTCTGCTGCACAACGTCAGGCGAGCGAGCCCAGGACCGCGTGAAGGCCAGTTCGTTTTCGATCCACAACTCAAGCGACGTGACGTTGGCGACCAGGATCGTCTGAAGGTTGTCGGCCAGCACCCGCCGCAACGAGCGCTTGATGGCCGTATGCAGCCATAGTCCCAAGATGATCGCGGCGACGATGGCGACCGAACTGGCCAGGATCAATCGTCCGCGAGACGGCGCCATCCGCCGGAACCGAACGAACGCCCGCGTGATGCCCGTTCCAGCGCCGTGTGTATGCATGGCCGCCATAGATGAAGATCCCGCGTCTAAGACCTGGTTTGTTCGGTCGTGCCCACGGGCCATCATAGCGGCCGACAAATGGCAGTTCCAGAAGCTCTCCTGAAGTTGACTCGCCGGACCTGTTGGTGAGGCAAGCAGGCCGATAGAATGGCCTGGTGGCCTAATGCCATGTTCGAGGTGGGCTCATGAAGACTGGGAAGAAGCTCGGCTGGTTCCTGCTCGGGGCCGTATGTCTGTTGGCGATCGAAGCAGCCATGGTGGTCGTAATCTTCTCGATGGGCGATGAGCGCCCCGAAGCACCGCCGGCGGACACCAAGGTCGAGCTCCCCTGGGGCGCCGTCGAGCCGGCGGAGTGGGAATCGCCCGGGCCGCTTTCGGCTCGACACGTTCCTGCGGCCGAGGATGACGACGACGCGACGGGGTTCCTGCCGAGCCTGGTGACCTCGGTGTTGACCGAAACACCGCAGGAGTTCGACGCCGACGGCGACGGCGTGCGCGAGTACCCGCTGCTGGCCCTGTCGGGCGGCGGATCGAAGGGCGCCTTCGGCGCCGGCTTCCTGTGCGGATGGTCGGCCAGTGGGGAGCGGCCGACGTTCAAGGTTGTCACCGGTGTCAGCACCGGCGCCCTTCAGGCGACGCCGGCTTTTCTCGGAAAGCAATACGACCCGGTCCTCCGGGATATCTATACAGCCTACGACAGCGATCAGATCTACACGTCGCGTCTGACGATCGCCGGGCTGGTCAACGATTCGATGTTCGATTCCGCTCCGTTGCGCAAACTGATCGCAACTCACATGACCGAGAAGGTCCTGGCCGAAGTGGCCAGCGAACACGCCAAGGGGCGGCGGCTGTTTATTGGCACGATGAACATGGACGCCGACAGCTTCGTGATCTGGGACATGGGCGCCATCGCCTCGAGCGGCCGTGACGATGCACTGGAACACTACCGCAGTATTCTGCTGGCGTCGTGTTCGGCCCAGGTACTCCTGCCGCCGGTCTATTTCTCCGTCCAGGCCGACGGCAAGACCTACCACGAGATGCACGCCGACGGCGCCACCTATTCGCAGGCGTTCTTTCGAGGGTTCCTGCTGGAATTCGACGATGCTGTCCATGATGCCGGCATCTCGGACGCTGAGTTTGAAACGGACCTCTACGTGATCATCAACGGCAAGGTCAGCCATGTGGACGAACCGAAGGCCGTCAGACCTCGGACCTTGTCAATAGCGGCTGCGACGGTTCAGCACCTGCTTCGAATGCGCATAACCGCCAGCTTGTACCGCATGTACGTACTGGCCTACCTCCACGGGGCCGGATTCAACCTGGCCGCCATCCCGACCGACTACCAGCCGGATTTCGACATGATGGATTTCGATCAAGCCAAGATGCAGGCGCTGTTCGAAACCGGTCATGAGATGGCGGCCGACGGATACGACTGGATGAAGCATCCCCCTGATCTGGATCCGGACGAGATCTTCGACGCCGTCGAAAGATGACCGTAAAACCCTGGCTGCTCGCGACACCGTCGCCTATTGTGGTCTGGGCCAATCAGCACCGTGGCGCCGACCGCATGGCCTTCGGGCCCATCGACTGTCATCCCGTAACAAGGTGGAACGAACATGAATGACCAAACAAGAACTAGGCGAATCCTGTTGGTGTTGAGCTTGGCGGCGTGTTTCCTGATCCCCGTGAGCGGCTGTATCACTACGGCGGCCATTGTGACGGTGGCCGCTCTTAGCCAGGCCGGTGGCGAGGAAGGCGTTGAGGGAGACGAGTACATCCTGACTGCTCAGATCGACCGCGACGCCGACGAAATCTTCAACACGGCGCTACGGTTGCTTCAGGCAAAGCCGGATGTCAAGATCACGCGTCAGTGGGAGCGGAATCGACGTATCGATGCGAACAGAGGCCTGGACACATTCAGTCTGAAGGTGACCCCCGTGGGCCAGAACAAGAGCCAAGTCGTTCTGGCCGTCCGTGCGGGCGATTCAGACTTGTCCCACGAAGAACTGGCCAAGTCGGCGATGAAGACGCTTTGCGACGACTTGGGCGTCCAGTACAGAATCGTGACGGAATAGTCATGCCGATCTAGCCGGTCTCGGGAGGCCGGATCGGTTCGGTCGACAACTTGCCAGCCAGGAGATTGGCCACCGGGACGGTCAGTTCATTCTTCTCCAGCAACAGCCTGGCGACGATGGTCATGGGGACCGCCAGGAACATGCCGATGATGCCCCACAGCATGCCCCAAAAGATCAGGGCCAACAGCACCGCGATGGGGTGGAGGCCCAGACGATTGCCGATAACGCGGGGCTCAATCACGTTGCCGATGACGAACTCGATCGCGCCGGGCAAGGCAATGGCCAAAAGAGCGCGGCCGGTGGAGATGTCCGGGCTGAGCAACACAATGGGGATAGGCAGCAGCACCGCCAGGATCGAGCCGATGCTGGGGATGAAGTTCAGTAGGAAGGCCAGTAATCCGAAGGTGGTCGCCAGAGGAATGTTCATCGCGCCTAGCGACAAGCCGACCAAGACGCCCGTGGTGACCGACAGGATCAGCTTGGCGATGATGTAGCGCTTGACGTTGTCCTCAACGAGACCGACATCGCCTGTGGCTTTAGCCCCGCTTCGGCCGATCATCAAGAAGCACACGAAGATGACCACCAGCACGCCGTTGGACAGCACGCTGGCCAATGAGTTGCTCAGCGATGTCAGCAAGTCCCCCAACGCCTTTCCGGAGTAGTCCTTCAACGGGCTGATTACGTCGTCGCGCGTCAGCCCGAATCGCTCCAGGGGAAGAGAGTCGATGGTCTTGTCGAACAGTTCCTGGGAACGTTGCCCGTATTCGTCGGCGTTCTCCCTCATGTTGCCGACCGACACCGACACCACGATTGCCAGCAGCGCCAGCACCACGAGTCCCAGTGCCAGGGCGCTCAGAACCGCCACTGCCCGAGGCAGTTTCAGCCGGCGCGACAGCAAGTCGACCAACGGGCTCATCGCGATGGCCAAGAACATGGCCAAGGCGAATGGAATCAGCATCGCCCGCAGCCAGTAGAGCGCCACGCCCAGAGCGACCGCCGCGATGACGATCAGGCAGAACGTTTGAGCGCGTGCATAGTCCTTTGAAGCGTTCATGGCCTCTCCCTGTGTTGGGCAACCTGCCTTATCGCCCGGCCGCCGGTCGTCGTCAACCGTTTGGTGCAGATCAACGGCTATTCGTCTTCGGGCACGATGAGGGGCTCTTTGGGCTTGCCCAGCTCGATGGTCAGGCGATATTTCTCTTTGAGTTGACGGACATAGTCGTCGATCTGCTTCTCGGTGGGAGGATTGCTGAATGTCTCGAACAGTCGCTCGACGTAGTAACGGCCCTGCTGTTCGGTGCGGTTCATGGTCTCACCGCGGAACATCCGTCGCGGCGTGCACTCACAGGCCATCCAGACCTCGAACCGGGCTGTGTCGCCCTCATCCCTCACGGCGAAGACATACTCGAGGGCCCGGAAGTGCTTGCTGATGTAGTCCGGCCGATCGTAGTAGAACAGCGTCTTACCATCCTCGCTGGCGCCGGCCTTGATACGGGCCTGGATGGTGAAATCTTTCGCCCCGAAGCCACCCTTGCAGAGCACTTCGTATTGGACGCTATTGCCGCGTAGGCGGTCGATCAGCGGGGCGGGCCCTACGCCTTCCGCCAACTCACGGAATTGCGGCGGGGTGGTGAATCGCGACTGGCGGACCGTTTCCGGATAGAGGTGCTCGTAGAGCGTTGCGTCTGCGGCGCGCATGACGATCAGGTTCAACGCGTTATCGCGGTACTTTTCGGGCCACTTCTCGGTGGAAACCACCCACCGCGCCCGCATCGTTACGATCGGCCAATCCTTCTTGAAGACGATCTCGGGCGCCTGGCCCGGTGGGCCGAAGGGCTTGTTGATCATCCACTCGGGGTACTCGAACTCCAGGCCGTAGGCGTTGTAGCGGAGGGAGTAGTAGTGGGGGCCCCAATAGACCTTCCCCTCCTGGTATCCCTGTCCGGGCTCGGCCGGTCCTCCCGTCTGCGTGTTGGTCTGGGTCTCGCGCGACGGCGGTCGGCCGGCATCACGGCAGGCGCCCAGCAGGGCGGCCCCCAGTATCGCGACAATCACGAGCGCTTGGTTACGTCCCATGACGCATTCCCTTCGACGTGAAGCCGACAACCGTCGCCGACCATCTACATCATCGCGATTCTGCTGACGCGGTCGAGTCTACATCTTACGTTTCCGTGTCGGTGACGAGGTGCGGCTAGCCGACCTTGACCACCACGAACGTCACGTCATCCTCCTGCTTGGTCTCCCCCCGGTACGCGGCCAGGGCCTCTCGCAGTTGGTTGCTGATCTCGTCAGCCGATAAGTGGGCGTGTTGGCGGATCACCTCGCGGAGGCGTTCCTTGCCGAACTCCTGGCCCTGGTTGTTCCTCGTTTCCCACACACCGTCGGTGCCGGCGAAATAGACCTGGCCGATCCGAACATGATCGAACGCGTACTCATCGTAGACCTCGCCGTCCATTACGCCCAGCGGCAGGCCGCCCAGCTCGGGTTCCATGAACTGTCCGTCCTGAGGATCATAGACAATCGGCGCGTCGTGGCCGGCCGACGCCCATCGGCCTTCGCTCCGATCGGCGTCCAAGGTCAGCAGCAGCATGGTCATGAATCTCCCGCTGCCCGTGCCGACGTCCCGGACCAAGTGACGGTTCAGATGGGTCAACAGTTCGCCCAGCGAACCGGACTCATCGCAATGGCTGACCAGAATGCCGCGGGCCGTCGCCATCAGCATGGCCGCGGCCACCCCATGGCCGGCCACGTCGCCGACGGCAATGGCGATGCTCGATTCGGACAGGCCCATTACGTCGAGGTAGTCGTAGTAGTCTCCGCCGGTCTCGTCGCAGTAGGTGCTGCGTCCGGCGATGTCGAGACCGTTCACCTCAGGCGTAACACGGGGCAGGAGGTTCTGCTGAACGTCCATCGCCAAGGCCAACGCCTGGCGCAGTTGCAGCCGGTCGCGCAGGCCGGCCGTCATGTCGTTGATCTCATCGGACAACTGAATCATCTCGGTGGCCTGGGTCAGGTGCAGTTCGCTATCAAGGTTGCCCTGGCCAATGTAGCGGACGTGGGCGACCAGGCGAACGATGGGGCGGACCATCACCGTTGCGACGAACACCCCCAACAGAACGGTTCCGGCCACAGCCGCCAGCCCGATGAACATGCTTCGGCGCCGCCCGGCCTGGACCTCGGCCATGAAGTCGACCTCCGGCACGAGGGTGACGATTAGCCACGACAGGCCCGTCTCGTGGTCGAACGGTGAGATCATCAGCATGTGTCGTTGCCCGTCAATGGTGAGCTTGCTCTGGTAAGAGCCGCTGATGGCGCTGAGCGACCCAAGGTCGTCGGCTACGTGGGCCATGGCTCGGGCGATGTGGGGGTTCGTGGATTCGGCGGCGGGCAACTGCGTGGACGTGGCGCTGACCACGGGCGTGTCGGTCGAGGTGGCGATCAGCAGCCCCAGACGATCGATCACGAAGGCCTGGCCGGTCTTGCCTACGCTCAACGAGGCCAGGAACACCGAGATGTCTTGCAGACTGATATCCGCGTCGATGACGCCGATGATCTCGCCGTCTTCCCCGCGGAAGGGCTGGCCGAACGCGATGCCCAGTGTTCCCGATTCCGTGCCACCTTCCTCGTCGATCCATCCAAATGGTTCGGACCAGGTGGGCTTGCCCGTTCGCATCGGCGCCATGTACCACGGCCGCTTGCGCGGATCGAAAGGATAGGTGGCGATGGGTTCGTCGACGATCGCGCCGATCGAACTGAGACGATAGTCGAACGCCTTTCCGTCAGTCTGATCGTTCTTGACCGTAAAGGTCAGGTAGTCGTCGCCGGCGTAAAGAGCGACCCAGGTGGTGTGGCCGGCCTCGCTGCCCCAGACGACGGCGCTGACCATGTCGAATGCTTCGGCTTGGGCGAAGAAGGTCTCTCGCCAGCTTCGTAGGTCATTGGGGTCGAGCTTGCCCTGGCGGATGAGGCTCTCGTTGACGCGGTTGATGCGGCTGGGCACCCACAGCAGGGAGTCCATGTTTCGCCCGATCGCTTCATGAATCTGCGAGAGGTTCTGGCTGGCCAGGTCGTCGGCGGCGCTCTGGCTGTGCAGGTAGGCGACCGTGGACAGAACCACCACGACGATGAGTACCGGAATCGTCAGCAGCAACGGAACGGTAACCTTGACCGACAACCTGGCCGTGATGGGCCGCAGCATGGTCGACTCCTGCCGCCCCGTGCGCAACGGGCGGCCCGTTGGAATAGCTAGCTGGGATCATAGGTGCTGCCCACACCGATGGCAACGCGCCCCCCGCCAAGGGAAAGGTTGCAGGTTGCCGGAGGCCGAGTATGATCGTGACCGTTCTCGGGCAAGGCCGTTGTCCCTATGCTTCCAAACCGACCCATTACAATTCGGCGCAACTTGCTCCGGAACCTGGTGGCGCTAATCTGCCTGACGGTGGGGGCTATTCTGATTGCGGGGTTCTTCGTGGCCGAGCAGGCGATGGAGGAGACCTCTAAGACCATGATCCGCCGGGCGACGGATCACACCGAAACGCAACTGCATCAACTGTTCGGCCCGGTCGAGCGAAACCTGCAGGTGGTCCGCGGCTGGGGCGACGAGGGCATGCTGGACAACACCGACGCGCCCGGCCTCAACAAGCTGCTCATGCCGATTCTCAACGAGAACCCCAGCGTCTCCTCGGCCATGGTCGCCAGCGAAAATGGCCGTGGGTATCTGCTGCTCAGGTTGGCTGACGAGTGGTTCAACCGGCTGACGCGGGTCGAGGAGTGGGGCCGGCGGAAGCATCTGTTCCATTGGGCCCTCGATGGGGAGCTGGTGAGCGAGGAAGACAAGGACGTGGACTACGACCCGCGCACGCGGCCGTGGTTTGCCGGCGCGATGGCGACGGCCGAGGAAGGCCAGGTTCACTGGACGGCGCCCTACACGTTCTTCACCACGAAGGATCCGGGCATCACGGCATCGCTTCGGTACACGCCCCCGGACGGCGGGCCGACGCATGTGATCGGCTTCGATCTGTTGCTGATGGATGTCTCTCGCTTCACGGCCGGTCTCGATGTCAGCAAGCACGGCAAGGCCTTCGTGCTGACCGAGGCCGGCGAGGTCATCGGCCTGCCGCGGGACGAGGGGTTCGTTGATGACGCCACCTTGAAAGCATCCGTATTGAAGAAGCCCGACCAGCTCGGCATCGAATGCGTTACCGACGCGGCGGAGTATTGGCGAGCCAATGATGTGGGCAAGAGAGGGGGAGGATTCTTCAGTTACCGATCCGGCGGCGAGAGATGGTGGGCCGACATCAGGCCCTTCAAGCTCAGCAACCGTACGCTGTGGATTGCGGTGGTCGTGCCGATGAGTGATTTCTCGGCCCATATCGTTCGACGACGGATCATCCTGCTGGCGGTGACGGTGCTGGCGATCGGCGTGGCGATTGTGATGGCCACGCGCATCGCCCGGAAGTACTCGAGGCCCTTGGAGCAGCTTGTGATGGCCAGCGAGCGCATTGGGGCATTGGACCTGGACGAAATCGACGAAGTGGACTCGCCCCTGCTCGAACTGAAACAGCTCGCCCGGGCCCAAGGGCAAATGTGCGCGGCCTTGCAGTCTTTCGCCCGATACGTGCCCATGGAGATCGTCCGTTCTCTGGTCGAAGTGGGCGAGGTGGCTCGCATCGGCGGCCGGACCGAATCGCTGACGGTGCTGTTTACCGACATTCGCGGTTTCACCAGCATCGCCGAGACCATGACGCCGCAGGCGCTGACCGACCACATGGCCGAGTACTTCGAAGAGATGCTGGCCATTCTTCGCGGGTATCGGGCGACGATCGATAAGTTTGTGGGTGATGCGGTGGTGGCGTTTTGGGGTGCGCCGCTTCCGGATGCCAATCACGCGGTGCATGGGGTGGGGGCGGCGCTGTCGTGCCGGGACCAACTGGCCGAACTCAACACCAAGTGGCTGGCGGACGGCCGACCGGCCTTGCCGACTTGCTTCGGATTAGACACGGGGACGGTTGTGGTCGGCAACGTTGGGGCCCCGAGCCGACTGAGCTATACCGCCTTGGGCGACACCGTCAACGTGGCCGGCCGAATCGAAGGCGTCAATCGACTCTACGGAACGGAGATCCTTGGCACCGAGGACATCCGGACGGCCGCCGGTGATGCATTTCTGTGGCGGCTCGTTGACCGTGTGTACGTTCTTGGCCGACACGAGCCAATCGCGGCGTATGAATTGCTCGGTTGCGCCGGGCAGGTCCCCGACGAACGGCTGAGCTTCGCTCGGTCCTATGAGGGGGCGTTTGCGCTCTACCAGTCGCGCCGGTTCGCAGAGGCGGCCGAGCGGATGGTGGCATTGGCCAGGAGCTATCCCGACGACGCATCCGTGCAGTACCTGCTGACCCAGTGCCGGGCCCTTGCCGATCAGCCGCCTGACGATGACTGGGACGGTGTGAGGCAATTGCAGCAGAAGTAACCCGATCGCGAAGGGGGAATGTTCTGGCGCGGCGCGTGGCGTTGCAAAAGGGGGAGGCGTACCATGTATCACACAACCAAGAGAAGGAAAGGGGCTGAACATGTCAGTTCTCAGACGATGGATGTTGGTATTTGCGGGTGTTGGCGTTGTCTGGTGGGCGGGTTGTGCGGAGATTGACCCGGAAGCCGAGGGCGTTCTGCGGAGCATGAGTCAGACCCTTGGCGCTGCCGCGACGTTGGAGGTCCAGGCCGACCTTGATGTCGACACGCCTCTGGAAGACGGCACGTTGATCGAAGTTCATCGGACCACGACGGCGCTCATGGTGCGACCGGGCCATTTGGCCGTCGAAACCGACGGGGATGACATTGACCGGTCGGTCCGCTTTCGTAACGGGGAGTTGGTGATTCTTGATCTCGATGACGGCGCGTATCGGTATACGCGGCTGCAGACCCCCCCGACCGTCGAGACAATGTTCGATCACATGATGATGACCTACGGCCTGGCGCTCCCTCTGGCGGACCTGCTGTTCAAGGACAGCTACACCGCGATGACGGCCAATGTGTTGACGGGACAGTACCTGGGACAGGTGACGCTGAACGGTCGGGCGTGTCATCATCTCGTATTCCATCAGCAGAATATCGACTGGCAGTTGTGGGTGGACGTCGGCCAGTCACCGCTGCCAAGGCAACTGACGATCATCTACTTCCAAGAGCCTGGCCAACCGCAATACACGGCCCACCTGGGCCAGTGGGACCTGGGGCCAAAGGTGACGGAAGAGGACTTTGCCCTCGACCTTCCGGAGTCCGCCGAGCAAGTGTCGATGGACGTTCTGCTGGGAGGGGAATAGCCATGAATACGATCAAGACCAAGCGATGGATGGTTCTTGCCGCTGTAACCGCTACGTGTGTGCTTGTTTCGGGCTACGCGTTGGCTCGTTGCGGTGGCGGCGGGATGCGCGGCGGTGGGGGAATGCGGGGGCGTAGCGGCGGCAGTATGCGAAGTCGCTCCGTGTCTCGCAGTCGCGGCTCGGTTCGCTATGCGGGGCGGTCGAGCAGCACCGCGCGCCGCTCCGCTCCCGCGCGTCGATCGTCGACGACCGTGCGCAGATCCACCCCCACGCGTCGACCTTCGACCACGGTACGTCGGCCAACCAGCACGACGCGGAGACCGAGCACGAGCCGCCGCCCGAGCAACTACGGTTCGGTGCGCCGCCCGACCACGCCCAGCCGGCGGCCGGGCTCGAGTCCGGGTCGGCCTTCCAACTTGCCGGCGCGCCCGGGCATCGGGAACCGTCCCGGCGGCGGCAATCGTCCGGGCATTGGCAATCGTCCGGGAAGCGGGGGCCGTCCCAGCCACCTGCCCGCCCGAGGGTCGGGCCGCTGGCGCGGTGGCGACCGCATGCGACGAATATCGCGGCTGCCGGCTGGCTGTGACCGACGGCACTGGGGCGGGCGCTATTGGTACCACCACGGTTACCGCTGGTACCTGCCGTATTGGTATGGCGGCTCCGTAACCTACTACGAGGTCTATCCCCCATCCGGCTACGCCTACGACACGTTGCCGGAAGGCTACAGCACGGAGACCATCGACGACGAGACCTACTACGTCGCCGACGACGTTTACTACCAGGATTCCGATACGCAGGGCGGGTATGAGGTGGTCGACTCGCCCATCGGCGATGGTGGAGATTCGGGCACGGCTGAAGCCGAAGCGACCGGTCCGAGTGCGTACGATATCCTGAAGACCTCCACGGACTTCCTCGGCCAGCAGCAATTCTTCGCCCTCTTCGCGACGGAAGAGACCGAGCAGACCCTCGCGACCGGCGAAACGGTCAAGTCCACTAACAAGCGGACGGTCTACGTTCGTCGTCCGAATGCAATGTCCGTGGAATATCGGGGCGATGACGACGACCGACGGACCGTCTACGACGGCTCGAAACTGACGCTCCTGAGTCGCAAGCACAAGGTCTACGGTAAGGTCGACATGCCGGCGACTTTGGGCGAGACGCTCGATGCCCTCGCCAAGGATTACCGGATTCATGTGCCCCTGGCGGACCTGTTGCACCCGCAGGCCTACGATCTGCTGACGAGCTTCTCTGACGAGGGGACCTACGTTGGCGAGAGCCGCGTCCTCAGTACGACCTGCGATCACCTCACCTTCACGCAGGGAAATCTGACGTGGCAAATATGGATACAGAAAGGCGCCCAGCCGCTGCCTCGGCAGCTCGTGGCAACCTATCACACTGACGAAGGCGCCATGCGGTATGAGCTGTCCATCGAACGATGGGACCTGACGCCGCAATCCACGATTGCATTCGATATCGAGATTCCCGAGGGCACGGAGCAGGTCGAGTTGGCGCCGGCCCTTAGCGAAGAGGAACAGGGCCAGCCCGACCTGGAGGCCGACGCCTCCGCGGGCCAGTAGGTCGCGGAAAGGAGACGCATCATGAGGCGATTGCTTTTGTGTGGCAGTCTGTGTGCGCTGGCGATTGTGGCGGCCGGCTGTGAGCCGGAGACTGTTGCCAACCCGGACTATCATGCCTGGGCCCTCTACGAGCCGGGCTCCTTCGTGACCTTCGAGGGCACGCGGCAGATCGGGGATGAGGCCCATCCAGTTCGCGTGACCCAGACCTTGGTCGCCAAGGAGGCCGATCGGCTGCTCCTGGAGCGAACCACCACGCTGCTTGACGGCCCGGACACCCCCGCCGAAGTGATACGGACGATCGAGCCGGCTACGGTCGCACCGGCCGACCATCTGTTGACGCATCCGAAAGCGGTGCTGAAGGACCTGGGGTCGGAGACCATCGAAGTGGCCGGGCAAAGCTTCCACTGCCAAATACGGTCGCTGGAGATCCACGAGACGTTCCTGGATTTGGTGCCGACGACCCAAGACGTTACCGCCCAAGCTAGCGTCAGCCCGGATATGCCCGGCCGGTACGTCAAGGTCGACATGCTGACCGAGGCGCCCTTCCATCGGCTCAGGATTTCCGGACAAGCGGTGGACTTCAAGGCGATCCGTCAGGAGGAGGACTGAGCCATGTGTGATCGCAAGAGAGAACATCGATGGAAGAGATTGCCATGGGTCATGGCGGCCGTGTGCGTCGTGATGGTTGGCGCCGGGTGCGATCGCGTTGATCTGAATACCTACTGGACGGATGCATCGCGGATGGAACGCGGGTTGGTGGTGATCTTGCCCGGCATCGAGGGTGAGAGCGCCTCGAACCATGACATTCGCCGAGGCCTCGACGACGCCGGTGTGCCTTACGCGCTGGCCATCTATCGCTGGGGACATCCCATGCCAGGCATTGGGATGTTCTTCAATCAGACCGATGTCGAAGGCAACCGTCGCTCCGCCGACGAACTGGCCGGGCGAATCATCAGCTACCAGATGGAGTATCCCGATCGCCCGGTCTTTCTTATCGGCCACAGCGCCGGTGGTGGGATGTCGGTCTTTACGTTGGAAGCCATGGGGCGAAAGGGCGCTGAGCCGATCGAAGGCGCATTCCTGCTCTCGTCGAGTCTGTCGGCCAACTACCCGTTGAACGCGGCACTGCGGATGACGCGGCGCGGAATCGTGAACGTCTATAACCCCGAAGATGATCTGCTGGACGGCGGCACCGCCACCTTCGGTAATGTCGACGGGGGGTACGGTGTGTCGGCCGGTCGGACCGGTTTTGACCGGAAGTACCCCAAGCTTTTCGAAAGCCGGATCACCAGCGCCGAAACAGGCGTCGCCGGCGGGCCGCACTTCATAGCCACCAACGCTAGTCTGATCCGAGACCGGGCCCCGCGGTGGCTCAAGGCCAAGACGTGGCCGCCGGATGGATCGGACTGACCGACGACACTTTCTGGGAGAGACTTTCATGCGGATATTCCCTTTATGCGCGATTGCTCTGATATTGGCGGCCTCCTGCCTGTCCGTTGGGGCGTTTTCGGGATGCGGGCCAACGCGAAATCCGGTGCCTGAGGAGTTCGTTGATCAGGTCCAGCCGGTGGGTGTGCCGAATGTCCGGGCTTGGGGGGGCAGTCACAGCAAGCTGTTTCTCGACAGCATTGCCGAGTCGGTCCAACAAGCGCATCGGGCCAAGCCGGGCGGGTGGGTGGACAAAGACGGCGCCGCCAGCATCTTGACGATCTCCGGCGGCGGGGCCAACGGGGCCTATGGCGCCGGCTTGCTGTGCGGGTGGACGGACGCGGGCACGCGGCCGACCTTCAAACTGGTGACGGGCATCAGCACCGGGGCCTTGATGGCCCCTTTCGCGTTTCTCGGATCTGAATACGATGACGAGCTCAAGGAGCTCTATACCACGATCACCAGCGATGACATCTTCAAGCAGCGGAGCATGCTGACGATTCTGGGCGGGACAGACGCCATGACCGACACCAAGCCGCTGGCGAAGCTGATCGCCGAGAACGCCACCGACGAGGTCTTCGAAGCCATTGCGGTCGAGCACGAGAAGGGCCGACGACTCTATATCGGTACGACCAACCTCGACGCCCGCAAGTTGATGGTCTGGGATATGGGCGCTATCGCCGCCCAACGGTCCCCCGAGGCCCAGCAGCTCTTCATGGACATCATGCGAGCGTCGGCCTCCATCCCGGTTGCCTTTCCGCCAATCTACATGAAGGTCCGGGCACCCGATGGTGAAGTCTACGACGAGATGCACGTCGATGGCGGCGTGACGACGCAGGTCTTCATGTATGGGGCTATGTTTCAACTCGATGATGTCGCTCGCAAGACGGGGTTTTCTGATCCGAAGATCAAGCTCTACATCATTCGCAACTCGCAGATTCGCGTCTTCTGGAAGGAAGTCGAACCTCGGATTCTTCCGATTGCGGCCGGGGCCGTCGGGAAGATGATCGCTTCGTCCGGCCTGGGTGACGTGTATCGCATCTACACCTTTGCCGAGCGTGACGGGATCGACTTCAACCTGGCGGCTATCCCCAACGACTTCGTTCCCAACGCCCAAGAGACGTTCGACGAAGTCGAGATGAATCGGCTGTTTGATCTGGGGTACGGGTTGGCCGTCAAGGGCTACCCGTGGCAGAAGGAACCCCCGGGAATGGATACGGAAATCCAGCCGGGCGATGAGTAACGACAGCGATCGGGGCGGCGGGCCTTGTGCCGGCCGCCCCGATGCTGATGATCTACTTCTCTAGCAACTTGAAGCTCTCGGCGAAGCTCTCCAGGACCTTCTGGGCTTGCTCGACCTCGGCTTGGCGACACCGGGCCACCAGCGCCACCACCTGACGGCCCTGGCCGCGCGGGACGATGATCAGGCGGGCGACTTCGATCCAATGCGGGTCGGCCTCGGCGTCGTTGGGGTCACCGGACTCCTTCCGCAGCGTGAACTGATAGCCCTCACGTCCGGCGAGCATGGCCGGGCCTTGCGAGAGGATGGTTTTGCGAACGCCCTTGGCGGCGCTGGCTTCGAGGGCCTGCTGGCCGAAGCTCTCGGGGGACTGGTCGCCGTCTGCCGGCGCAAAGATCACTTCCACTCGGGGGGAGACCTTCCCGCCCAGCAGGCAATCGAACTGGCCCATGCTGTAACCATCCTGGGTGCGTGATCCCACCCACCCGGCCGGCTGACGGATTTCGTAGCCCAGGTTCCGGTCGAGGATGATTCGTCCTTCGGTGGGCACGGGCAGGTCGATGGGTCGCTGGAAGTCGATCATTTCCAAGGATCGGGCGATGGCCGCCATCACCGGCAGCAGCTTGTCGGCGTGGGCTTCCTGCACGCCCATGCCCAACGAATAGGCCAGGTGGACCTTCTTGCCGAGCGGGGTGGTGACCTCTCGCAGGAAGCACAAGCGCCCGGCCACCACACGCTGGCCCTGGTAGGTGCAGGAGAAGGTTCGGACAAACGCGCGCTGATCGACGTGGAAGGTCACCTCGGCCTCGCCGTCGACGGTGACGTTGGTCACGCCGAGCTGGCGGTTGAGGTGCTCGGTCAGCGAATCCATCAGGGCCTCCAGCCCGATCGGCTGACCGATGGGGTACACCGATAGCCCCACCTGCTGCAGGGAATCCTTGGACTCATTGGCCGCGACCATGACTTCGTTGATGCGGGTCAGCCGTTCCTGCTTGAAGTCGACCGGCAGGGCCAGCCGCACGCCGGCCCAGGCGTAGTCGGCCGCGGGCTGCATATCCGGCGCGTCGGCCGCCAACGCGTGGCGAAAACCGCCGATGCTCTTGAGGAGCATGTCGATGGCCCGGGTGAGTTCCTCGATCTCGGAATTGACGACCGCCGCATTGAGCAGCTTGATCGCGTCGGTTGCCTGGCCGTCACGCCAGCGCAGGTAGCCCAGCACGAACTCGGCGATATGGTCGTCGGGGTCGGCCTGGAGGTGGTCTTCCAACGCCGTCAGCACCCGGTCGTATTCCCCCGAAGCCAGGAAGTCCTGGGGGTGCACGTTGGCCAACGCTAACGCCGGGAAGATATTCAAGGTCCGGGCCAGGAAGATCGCCGGTTCTTTGTAGTCGCCGTCGGCCATGGCCAAGTAGGTCTGGGCCAGCGATAGCTGCACCTCGGGGGCCCCGTTGCTGGCCGGCAGAGCGGCTTCGAACGCCTCCAAGGCCTTGGCATAATCCTTGGCCTTGAGGGCGGCCTCTCCTTTGAGCATTTCGGCTTGGTAGGCGCCGGGGTCGTGGGGGGCCAGGCTCGTCAGCCGCGGCTGCGTGACGGTGGTTCCCTCGGCGGCGCTTTGGCCAAGGGTGGTCGTCAGCGACCGGACCTGGGTGGTGGTGGGGTCGTCGGCGGCGGGCGTCAGCGATGCTCCCCCCGTCGTCGGCACGGTAATGGTCAGCGGGGTAACGGGGTGGGTGACTTGCACCTGGCGCATGCCGCCGGAGATTTGGGTGGAACCGCCGCGGTGGTCGCCGCTGCCGGCGCCGCTGCGAGTAGAGCCGCGGGGTGGGCCGCCACTGTAGATCGACGAACCCAACACGCCGCCGCCGCTGGCGGGAGTGGAACTGGGCAGGTTGTTGACGCCGAAGGAATCGGACCGGAAGGCCCGGACCGGCGACCAGCTATGGGAATCGCCGATGCGGCTTTGGCCGATGGCCGGGCCGACTAGGGCCAGACAGAGGGCGATGATCAAGAACGCTGTTGGGAAACGCCGAAGGCTTAGCATGTCACGATCTCCTGCTATGCGTCGCGTTGGATTGGACTTCACCGAGCGGATTTGTGTTATCGACAGTATCGCTGCTTGGGGGTTAACGATCAACAACGCGTGTGCCCGTCACCGCCGAACTCTCGCGCGGAACACACCCCCGACACATCCCTGTGCGCGCGGGGCGCTTTGGGGCGCCCCGCGCCCCGGGTAGCGCCCCGCGCGCCCCGACGGTCAACGGGGCGCTACCCCCGACACTTTTCGAACAAGCCTGCCCGGCGCGCCGCCCGCCCGGAAGTATACGTTCCGACCAACTGACCCGTCCGCGCCTGACGACCGCCGAGTAAATTAAGATTGTGCCCGAGGGCAGATGTGACCGCGATGTAGGGAAGGGCCAACGGAGAGGGCTTGAGGTCTGAGGTGTGGGGCCCGGTGGGGGCCTACGCCGGGGCGCTATCGCCGGTGGCTTCGGTCTGGCCGAGCAGGGCGGGCAGATCTGTTCGAGTCGGTACGGGAAAGGTGGACTCGGGGACCACGTGGATGCGGTCGCCGTCCAAGGCCGTCGCTACGAAGGGAGTGCAATGGCCGATCCGGCCGACCTTGGTGGGCGTGTGGCCCAACTGCTTGACGCGCTGGGAAAACCGCATGCATTCGCAAGCGATCAGTGCGTTGCCGTCGGCGGTGAAGTTGAAGTAGGGCGGGTCCATTTCATCGAGAACCGCCCGGGCGATCTTGACGGCGCTGAGGCAGATCTGGCCGTCCGGGGTGTGGCTCTCGTTGGCCCGCTTGCCCCAGATGTGACAGGCGGCTGTACGTCGTCAGCGACAATGGTAATCCGTGGGCGTTGAACTAAGTCACGGAT
>CAYRZU010000064.1:0-18668 GCA_964428895.1 uncultured Planctomycetaceae bacterium | reverse complement strand
ATTCGGCGTAGCGGTCGCACAGCCGGCCGAAGGCTTCCGGGTCGGTCCCCGCCATGGTCAGCAGCATGTCCCAGCCGAAGATGCAAATCAGCCCGCTCATCAGCGTGGTGTAGATGCCGGTGGTGGTCACGGCGGTGGGATAATCCTCCCGCATGTCGCGATGGTGGTCGTTGAAGCGTTTGACCAGCACGGCGTGGTCCTGACGGCCATAGGTGGCATCGAAATCCAGGGCCAAGCCTTCCTCGGGCGTCTCGAAGGGGCACCCGACTTCATCGTAGAAGTCCACGCCGTCTGTGGCGTACACGGCGTGGCCCATGGAGGTGGATTTGGCCTCCAGCACGTCGTGGCCGACAGACATCCCCAGGAACAAGTCGTAGTTCCAGCCCTTCACGAACGCCTTGGATGCCTTGCGGCGCAGGTCGAAAGGAGAGTGGACGTTCACGTCGATGCCGGTGACGGCCGAGACCAACTCCCAGTGGTACCACTCGGCGCTGGGCTCGTAGTGCGGAATCCGCGCGGGCTTTTCCAGATTGATCGCCGCCCAGCCGTCTTCGAAAGACATGGATGCTCCTCTATCGCTTGCTCAACTCGCAGTAGACGTCGTAGTAGTGCATCGCGTTTTCAACCGGGATGTTCGACGGCATGTGGCCGTTGATGCACATGAAGTAGCCCGGGCAATCGCGGCCGAGCGTCATGCAGCGTTCGACCTCGGCTCGGACGTCGTCCTTGGTGCCGAACGTGAGCGGCCGACAGTCGCCGTTGCCGATTAGCACGTGGGTCTGCCCGAAGGTCTCCACCATGTAGGGCATGTCGGTGAATATCTCGAACCAGAACCCCGTCACGCCGCAATCGGCCACATCCTTGGCGAACTCGGTGTAGTCGCCGTCGGAGACGAACAGAATCTTCTTGCCCGCGTCGACCAGCGGAGCAAACAGCTTCTTCATGTTGGGGAAGATGTACTGGCGGTACCAACTCGGATGCAGGAAGGCGCCTTCGGTCCAGACCATGTCGTCGTGGACCCAGGCGATCTCGACGTCGGACTCAGCCAGGGCGTTGTAGTATCGCTGAATCCAGGTGGCGTAACGGTTCATGACCTCGCCGAAGCCCTCGGGGTCCTCGCCGGCCATGGTTAGCAGCATATCCCAGCCAAAGATGGCGATCATGCCGCTCATCAGCGTCTGATAGACGCCCGTGCCCGCGACAATGCTGGGGTAGAACTGCTTCTCATGCTCGTACCCGGCGTTGAAACCGGCCACCAAGTCGGCGTGATCGGTCACGGCAAACGCCTCGAACGGATCCAGGGCTAAAGCTTCTTCGACGGTCTTATACGGGCACGGCCAGCCCTGCTCGAAATCGACCCCCTTCTGGGCGTATTCGGCGTGGCCCATGTAGGTCCACTTCTTGCGAAGGACGCCCTCATCGAACCAGAACGTCATGTGGATGTCGTAGTCCCAGGCGGCGACGAACGCGGCGGCCGCCTTCTCACGCTTCTCAGGGGGTGAATCGACGTCGACCTCGATGCCGGTCACCGCCGAGACCAGCGGACAGTGGTACCATTCGGCGCTCATCTCGGTGTGGGGAATGCGAGAGGGTTTCTCCAAGTTCAGCGCCGCCAAGCCGTCGTCGTAGGTCATCGGGGCTCCTTTCGCGAGTGTCCGGTTAGATAGGGCCTGGGGCCAAGCGTGTCAAGGCGGGAGGTCAGCGGCCCGGCGGGCACGAAACGCTTGCTTCGGCCCAGACAGGCGGCCATAATCGTCGGCTCGATTCACCGAACCAGACGAGTTGGTCAACACAGGTAGGAACCGATGGAAATCAAGCATCTTTGGCTACGGTTCGTTTTGCTGGCAGCCCTGATCGTGCTGGCCGTGGTGGTCTTGTCGGTCAAGGGCCTTCAGCTCGGCATCGACCTCCGCGGCGGGTACAGCCTGGTCTATGACATCCAGTCCTACGAGGACGAGATCCAGGCCATCCGCGATGACCTGGCGGAGTTGGAGGCCCGTCTGCTTGACGCCTCCGAAGATGAGAAGCCCGGCCTGATTGACCAGATCGACGCCAGGAAGTCCGACATCGAGCGTCTCAAAGAGACCCAGAAGTCCGTGGGGAACCTCTCCGAACAGATGATCGCCGTGCTCCGAGAGCGCGTCGACCCGCTGGGCCTGTTGAGCCTGGAATGGATCCCGCAGAGCAACAACCGCATCGAAATCCGGATGCCAATCCCCTCCAAGGAGATCAAACTGGCCAGCGAAGCCTATCAGAAGACGCTGGACAACCTGGCCGAACGCAACATCGGCCGCGACGACATCCGCCGTCTCGAAGCCGCCAATCCTCAGCAGCAGGAAGAGCTGATCGCCGCCTACGCCGAAGGCGACGCGCAAACAAAGCAGCGCTTGGGTGCGCTGCTCGCGGCGCATCAATCTGTAGTCGCCGCTCGGGACGCGTTGTCGTCGGCCGACCCGCAAGGGCGCCAAGCCGCCGAAGACCGCCTCGATGACGCGTTGATCGACTACGAAGCCGCCACCAAGGACATTCGCGCCGGCAACATCAACCGCCGGCGTCTTGAGACCATCCTGGCCAACTATGTGTCCCCGCGCGAGGAACTCCGCCTCAACAAGGAGGCCGGCGGCAAGAAGAAGGTCCGCAGCCGTCGCCAGCAGTTCGAAGATGACCTGAGCGGCTTGAAGGGACAGTTCCCCGCTCGCGTCGGGCAGATCGATTCGGCGGTGGCGGCCTACCAGGCCTGGGACGACGTCCGCGGCCCGCTCAGCAGCGCCGACGACCTGAAGCGATTGCTGCAGAAGGTGGGCATCCTCGAGTTCCGCATCGCCCCGTTCGCCCCGGAACGAGGGTTCGAGGGCTCGGTGACCGCCGTCGAACGCCAGCAGTACGTGGATCTGCTAGAGGACCTGGGGCCCGAGGAAATCCTCACGCGGAACATGCCGTATGTGTGGCTGCCGCTCCATGACGCCGAGGATCGCCAGCCGAGCCTGGTCACCTCCGACTACGCGGGCCAACCGTATGTGCTCCTGCACAACCGTCCCGGCAAGGCCATGCTCCACCGGCGAGGCAAGGGCGGCTGGAAGCTCAAGAGCGCCGCGCCGGACATCGATCCGAGCACCGGGCTGCCCGCGGTCCGCTTCACGTTGGATGTCGGCGGCGCCACGATCATGCGCGACCTGACTGCCAACCATCAGACCCAGCACATGGCCATCGTTCTGGACGACGAGGTCTATAGCGCTCCCCGGATCAAGGAAGACGCGGTCATCAGCGACCGGGGTATCATCACCGTCGGTGGCGATCCGCAGGAAGTTAACGAACTGGTCAAGACGCTCAACGCCGGTTCGCTCCCGGCCAAGCTCAGCGCCAAGCCCGTCAGTGAGAACGCCTTCGGCCCGGCCTTAGGTGAAATCTACATTCAGCAAGGTTTCCGCGCCGCCATCTGGAGCCTGGTCGCCGTGGCGACCTTCATGCTGCTGTATTACCTGCTGGCCGGCGGGCTGGCCAACATCGCCCTGGTGCTGAACCTGCTGTTGATTCTCGGCACGATGAGCATGCTCGATGCCGCCTTCACGCTGGAAGGCATTGTGGGCATTATTCTGACGGTCGGTATTGCCGTGGACGCCAACGTGCTGATCTTCGAGCGCCTGCGGGAAGAGCAGGCCAAGGACCAGCCGGTCGGCCTGACCATCAAGAACGCCTACCAGCGAGCCTTCAGCGCCATCTTCGACGCCAACCTGACCACCCTGATTACCTGTTTGATCCTGGGGTGGATCGGCACGGAGGAAATCCGGGGCTTTGCGATAGCGCTCGGGCTGGGCGTCGTGTTCAGCCTGTTCACGGCCATGGTCGTCACCCGCTGGGTCTTCTACGCCCTGCTGAAGCTCAAGGTCGTCAGGGGCCGCATCCGAATGGTCAGCCTAATCGGCACGCCGTCGATCAACTGGATCCGTCGGCGCTACGTGTTCTGGACGGTCTCGATCGCGTTGGTCGTCATCGGCATTGTGTCCTTGGTTTCCCAGGGCTCGGACGTCATGGGCGTTCAGTTCTCCTCGGGCACGAAGGCGACGATCCGCCTCAAATCCGACGCGACCGTTCTCGACAAGAACGATCAGCCGCAACTGCCCAACGACGCACTGGTTCGGGAGCGTTTCGTCCGGTTCGCCGGCGAGCTCGGCCCCGAGGGCGACCTGCTGGTCTCGACCGCCAATGTGGTCCGCATTGATGACCCCAACGTGGTCGATGAGTTCATGGAACAATATGACGCCAACGACGACGGGGTCGTCACGGCCGCGGAATGGAAAGCGGCCAACGGCAATGAGACCTTCTTCGCCAAACTGGATGTCGACGGGACCGGCTCGTTGACCCGGGCCGAGCTGGCAGACGGCCGGCTGCCCAGTCGTCTCTACCAGGTTGAAACGACCGAGACCGACGTCGAGAAGATTCGGAGTGTCGCCGCGGACGCCTTCCAGGGCGCCTTGCAGCGCCGGGCGGCTGTCAAATCGTTCGACTTCGTCACCGATAAGGCGATCGAGCCCTTGGGGTTGGCCTTGCCGGCCAACGGGATGGCGCGAGTGACGGTTGATCCCCGGAGCCTGAACCGGAACCTGCTGGAGGAATACGCCGACGGCGTGGCGCTGGCCGTGGTCGACGTGGACCCGCCGATCAGCGAAGTCGACCTGAAGGCTCGAATCCGCGAGACCCGGGAAACGCCGAGCTTCGTGCAGCTTCGCGGAAACCGGACGGAGGTGCTTGGGCTGGCCGCCGCCGAAGACGGCTACACGTCCTTAGCGGTGCTGGTGGTCCCCCAGGACGCCGAGAGGATCAACACCGACAGCGCCTGGAACGCCTTTGCCGAGGACGAGAAGGAACTGCTGGCGGCCTCCCTGGAGCGTGAAGAGGCGATGATCGCCCAGAACTTCGACCCCGCCATTGCCGGCGAGGCCCGCGGGCGAGCGATCATGGCCATCGTCCTGAGCTGCTTGGCGATTGTGGCCTATCTGTGGCTGCGGTTCGGCTCGGTCCAGTGGGGCCTGGCCGCGGTGCTCTGCCTGATTCACGACGTGCTGATCGTGGTGGGTCTGGTCGCGGCGACCGCGTGGCTGAAGGATTCCATGGTCGGCCAATGGCTGGGCATTACCGAGGCCTTCAAGATCGATCTGCCCATGGTGGCGGCGTTCCTGACGGTGATCGGCTACTCGGTCAACGACACCATTGTGGTCTTCGACCGCATTCGTGAGAACCGCGGCAAGCTGACCACCATCAGCCCGGGAATTCTGAACCGTTCGATCAACCAGACCCTGGCCCGAACGCTGCTGACATCGGGCACGACCTTGATCGTGGTCATCATCATGTACGTCTGGGGCGGGCAAGGCATCCACGCCTTCAGCTACGCGTTGCTGGCGGGCGTGCTGTTCGGCACCTACTCGTCGATCGCCATTGCCAGCCCGCTGCTGCTGGGGTTCAAGAAGGCCCTGGTAACCAAGGTGGCGGCCGCGGACGTTGAGTAACGGGCCGTAACGAAGATCGTTGGAGACGAGCCGCTCCCAACCGGGCGGCTCGTTTCTTGCGCCGTCAGCGCGAAACGATCAGAATGATGTTCAACACCACGCTGATCAGCGCCACCAGCGCCAGGATAATGACCCAGGTCAGAAGTGGGTTAGCCTCGCGGGGAAGTGCAACGGCCAACTGTGTCTCGTCACTAGCCGGCGTACCGGCCAGGCCGGTCAGAACGCCGGTTCTCAGTTGCATTCGCGCCTGCAGGGGCGCCTCGCCGCGTTGCAACGCCTCCAGGTCGACAATCAGATCCGCCACGGACCCGTACCGCTTGTTGCGATCCTTGGCCATCATGCACTCGACGACCTCGGCCAGGCCCACCGACAGGTCCGGGTTGAGGTGGTCGGGCGGGGTGAGGGGCTCTTTGAGGTGCTTGTGCATGACCCCGGCGGGGTTGGGGGCTTCGAAGGGCACGCGGCGGGTGACCAGGTGATAGAGCGTGGCGCCCAGGGAGTAGATGTCGGCCCGGCAGTCGATGTCGACCTCGCCGCGGATTTGCTCCGGGCTGATGTAATAGGGCGTTCCGTAGGCTCGGCCGGCCTCGGCGTGGGCGGCCTGAATATCGGTGGTGGCCCGGGCCAGGCCCATGTCCGCCAGCTTGGCGGTTTCATCGGCCATGAACATGATGTTCTTGGGCTTGACGTCCCGGTGGATGAGCCCCTGGCCGTGGGCGTGATCCAACGCCCGGGCAATCTGGAGGACCACGTTGATGGCCTCGGCCTCGGTGAACTGCTTTCCGGCGGCCAGTTCATCGTGAAGGGTGTGGCCTTCCACGTATTCCATCACGAAGTAATGAAAGCCCCCCGCCTCGCCGACGTCGAAGGCCTGAACGATGTTGGCGTGGTTCAGCAGAGCCGCGGCCTTGCCTTCCTTGTAGAACCGCTGAACGTAGTCGGCGTTCTCGGAAAGCTTGCGGGGCAGGACCTTGATCGCAACCAGGCGGTCCAAGCTGATTTGCTTGGCCTTAAAGACCGTCGCCATGGCGCCCGAGCCGAGCTTGGACAGAATCTGGTAGCCCGGAATCTGCTGGCCCCGCGAGACCTCCAGCAAGGTCCTCACCCGTTCCAACTGGCTAGGGGTGATGACCTGTTTTGCGACCATCACGCCGGCCAGGGAGGCGTTACTGTCGGCCGGCATCTCGGCTTGGCCGGCCAGACAGGCGTCGACCTCTTCCTGCGTGGCGAGCTTCTGCTCGACCACAAGACGAGCGAACTCCGCCTCCGGAGACGGAATGCTGTTCGCGCTGGATTTTTCGGGATCTGTCATATCCCAGCCTTTGCGGCCTGAGCGTGTCGAGCAACCCTCTCGCCCGATCGCCAGATGCAGTCCAACGATACGGAGCGTCGCTAAGAGCGTCAAGCGCAAATGGCACAGGAGCTAAGGACTTGGCGATGCGATGGGCCCTTACGGGCCGTCGGAGCGGCTCGGGCCATACACCGACGCCGGCGCCAGTTCATCCCTGCAGGGCCCACTGGAGACCAGATGAGCGCGAATCGACCAGCAGAGGTGACACTTGCCGGCGTAAGCGGCCGCGGGGGCAAATCCAGCATCTCGGGCCATTGGGAGTAGGGCCTTTGGCCCCTCGGCGATCAGGGCGCCAAGGAGGGGGCTGGCGGCGTGGTCGGACCCTAGCTGGCTCCAGCAGTCGGCCACGGTCGTCGACTCGTCGGCCCGGCCGACAACAATCCCGGCGCAGGTGCCGGGCATCAGGTGGCCTCCGGGCAAGGCGTGAATATGCTTACCCCGCAGCAACGGTTCCCGGCAAGGCCGGTCCGGCAGATCCGCCAGGGGGGTTAGCGGCGCGTGCGGGGCCAACGCCGCCGCTGCTCGGCCGTTCATGCGGTCTCGGCCTTGCCGGGCATACGACGCGAACAGCGCCACCCGTTCAGATTCGGCCAGGTCGCTCGTATCGACACCGTCGGTCAGCCAGTCGCGCCAGCGGACCTGCACGCGCTGCGAGCCCAACAGATACTCCGCTACGCGCGCCAGCCGCCGAGCCCGGTCGATCGGCACGAACTGCTGATGGTAGGGATCGGCAGAGATGGCGAGTGTCTCCATGCCGGCGGCATCGAGCGCGCCAAGGCGATCGCGGATGACCGTCTCGTCCGTAGCCCAATATCCGTTGGTCTCGACGTTCTTCAACGGCGCCAGGCCTCGCTTGGCCGCGCCCTCACAGACTTCCAGCAACAGCGACCACCGCCCGAACGGCTCGCCTCCGGTCAGGTGGACTCGGCAACCGTGGGGGCTGGCGCCTATGAGCTGCGCCCACAGCCGCAGCGCCTCCTCCGCCGTCATAGTGTCGTTGTCCTGCGGCGAGCACCCCAAGTAGCAGGACGCACAGGATGCGTTGCACCACGAGGTCAGGATCAGGCCGGCCGACGACCAATACTTCAACGTAGCCGGTGTGGAACGATCAGGATCAGCCATGGGAGCATTCTACGACGTTGCCAGACCAGCCCCAAACGATAGAATGGCCGATGAGCCCGCCGCATCGTTCATCGGCGCAAGCCTATGGCCAAGCAGAAGCCTTTCATGCTCTTCGCCTACGGCACCCTAACCAACCCTTGGGTGTTCCGGGCGGTATTGGGCAAGGACCTTACCCGCCAAGCCGACGGGGCCGACGGCGTCGACACCATCCTCGCGCGCCGAGCCATCCTGAATGGCTTCACCAAGATCAGCCCCGACAACACCTACCAGTACGCGGTGCCCGACCCGCACGGGCGAATCGGCGGCTACATCATCGGCCCCCTGCCACCCGAGAGCCTGGCCCGCCTTCGCAAGTACGAGGGCGACAACTACCAACGGCGCACGCTAACGGTCCAGACCGAAGATGCCGACGAACGGGCCATCGTCTTTCTGGGTGACCGCCGCAAACTCGAACACGCCTTCGGCTACGAGTTTCACGACCACTTCAAGCAAGAGGTCATTCTCGACGAGAAGATCGAAGACGCGCTGCGCGCCACCGAACAGGAACAACTCCGCACGCAAGAGGACGCCGCCGTTCAAGCCATCGCCGAACTTCGCGGCACAACCATTCGCGACCTCCGTCGTCAGCACTTCGAAGCCGGCGGCATCAGCGACTACGCCATTCGACACTCCCTGGCCGACTCGCCCCTGCCCACCTACGAACGAATCATCCACGATCCTGAGGCCCGGGCCCTGTCCGGCAACTACCTCCGGTTTGTGGTTCGGCAAGTCATTCTCAATCAGATCGAGAGCCACATCCTCTACGACTGCCGATACGAACTGGGCGCGATGAGCCCGGGCGATGCCTTCTACGACCGCACTCTCAGTCTGTTGGCGGCCTTGCGGATCGTCAACCGCCTGCCCGCTCTGGCCGGCGCTATCGATCAATGCCTGCATGGGCTGAGCTTTCGGGACAGCCACCTGGTTGACTACGTCCGTCAAGCCGTCGGGGCCGCACGCACGCTCTACAACCCCGCACGGGCCCGCCACGAGCTGAACTTCATCCGCCAACACAGCCATCGCGGACACATTCCCCTGGGTGTCGAGTTAGAGTTCTCCGACATCGGCCATGGCGTGATCGAAGACCCCGAGGGCGCGTTCCACCGCGACCTGCGCTACGACGGCTTCCTCTACTTCCGCGACTTCGCACTAGACACACTCACCTGGCGACTGGGCGGTCACATCGACGACCACCACACCAAAGCGTCTGATGGGCCTCGCCGTGGGTTCTTCGAAACGGCACTGGGGAACCTGTCCATTGAGTCCAACATCTCCAAGCCCGTTACCAACGACCCCTGGACGCTCAACCAACTCATTCACCAGACGCGGCGGTTCTACGAGGTCAGCCCCCACAGCGTACACATCTCGCTGCAGCTGCGCTCCAGCCGACCGCCATCGGCAGACCGGCCCCTGCCGCTGGCGATCATGAAATGCCTGCTCGCCATCGCCGGGGAGCCCCGTTTCACCGAAGACGGCCGATTCATCATCGGCCGCGCCGTGGGGGATGAAATCCGGCGCGGGTCCCCCGACCCAACCATGCTGTTCTCGCAGGTCACCTGGCGCCGCAGCAGCGACTCGCCGGACAGCCACGCCCTCCTGCGAGCGCCGACCGGGCGCGGCCGCTACGTACAACAATTCAAGTTCCTACGCCTTGCCAGCCGGCTCAACTACGAGCCCATCATCATCGCGCTGAAGGGGATCCAATTGCGGCTGAAGCCCGGGAACTTCCTGGTCGCCGACCAGTACCGGCAGGTGCCGAAGCTCCAGAGGCTCTACGATCGCCTGCTGGGCTGGGCCGCTCAGCCCGAGCCGCTATCGCCCAAGGACACCGAGACGTTCCTCAACGCGGTTTACGAGGGATTGATGGCCGAACGACGCGGCCAATCCGCCCACAGCCCCGCTTACATTCACTGGTCCCTGGATCGCCTTCGCGCCATGCTGCGACGGTTCAACGATCGCCTCGCCCAAAGCACCCCCACGTGAGGCCCGCACGCATACGCTCCGCCTATTCGCTGTCGCCTTCGGTCGGATCCGCGGCGGCGTCGACGTCGGCCGGTCGCTTGTCTTCCAGAAGGAAACGGGCGTAGGCTTCGTACAACTCGTTGCCGCGACCAACCGCTCGGAGGCGAAGCGCATAGTTGTGAGCTTCCGCATCCTCGCCGATGCTCTGGTGCAGATAGGCCGCCAACAGCAGCGGCGAGGGCCTATCGGCCAGGAGGGCGTTCTCTTTGAGGTCCTTCTTGAGACCCAGCAGGCGCTGCCGGAACGTCGCCAGGTGCATCATGGCGGGGATATCGAGCTTGGTTTCCATCAGCGGAGGGAACAACTCAAAGGCCCGGCGTAACTGCGACGCGGCCGAGTAATTCTCCCCGGCGCCAAACAGCGCCAACGCCGCACCGATGCGGGCCAAGGGGTTCTGCGGGTTCACACGAACGGCCGCCTGATACTCCTGAACGGCGTCGTAGTACCGGCCGCTCTTGAGCATCCGATCCCCTTCCCGCATGAACTCATTGAAGTAGTCCGGATGCTCGCCGCCCAGCGTATACAGGAGCACCAAGTCCTTGCGGATCTCGACATCAACGCCCTCAAGCTCCGGGGCATCCGGGTCGACCGGTTCCTCAGCGGCATCCGCCCGCCCCCGGCGCGTCTCAGCCAACCGGCGCTGACGCAGGGCCATCAGGAGATCGTGGAAGATGTCCTGCCCCGGTTGGGGCAAGTCGGCGCGGGCCTTTCGGGCATCGTCGTCCAGGTCGATCGGGGGCAGCTCGCCCTCGGCCCACGTCTCGGCTTCGACGCTGGTGTCAACGCGCGTGTCCAGCCGTGGGTCGTCGACTTCATCCTCCTCGTCCTGATCCTCGCGAAGCTGCTGCAACTGGCGAATCAGTTGCTCCCGGTCGTCGACCTCGGCCAAGCCGAACAGCGCCGTTGCGCCCGGGCGTTCCACGTCCTCAAAGCGGTCCTGGATTCGCTGTTCGGTCGTGATCCAGGTTGGCGCCAGCGTTCGCTGCCCTACCGGCTGCATCGCGGTGGAAACGATCGGGCTCGGCGATTCGATCATCCCCACGTACGGCCGCGTGGCCTGACTGAACAGCTCGTTGGCGACACGGGGTTTCAGAGTGCTGGTCAGGGGGACATTCGTGCCGGGCGCCGCGGCGCCGCTGGTGATACCCCGAACCTTCATCACCGTTTGGGACCGGTCCAGGTACGCCTGCGTTCGGAATGTCTGACCACGAGCAACCTGCGAGACCCCCACCGACTGCTGGCGGAAGGTCCGAACGCTCTGGCCCGGAAGGGTCAGGCTGAGCTGATCGGATGCCGTGTAGGGCACGTTCCCTCTGAAGCCGGAAAGGCCCGTGACCTGTCCGGTCACGTACAGTTGGCTATTGAGGGAATCGTATCCGGTGGTGGGCGCGTTCGTGCCGCCGCTGCCCACCTGCGGGTTCACGTCCAGCGCCCGGCCTCCCTGGACTCGCGTGTCCTGCTGAGCCAACGAGATGGACGCCCCAACCGCCACGAGCAGAACAACCACACATGCCTGTTTCATCCCATTCATACTGTCACCCGCATCCTGCCCGGCGCTATCGGAAGAGCCACAGATGGTGGTTGACAACGCCTCAATAACATTTTATCGGACGTTTGGTCCGTAACCAGTAGCTGACCTGAGCAAATCCTAAGATTGATACGTTGCCCCCGGGCGCTGCGGCGGCCCGAGGAGGCCCAGGAGAAGCGTTTTCTGGCATAAGCTTTCCAACCTCTGTTGCCGATTATATTTCAGCGGCGGACCGAATCGGCCCGGCGTCAATAAGTGGTGCTGCGCGCGCCGGGGGCCCCTGTGCGCGGGTGGCCGCCGCTGAATACGAGGTAGCCATGAGACCATTACGGACGTTCACGGTCAAACCGTCCTTGCCCCCCCAACTGGAGGCACTCAAGGAGATCGCCTACAACTTGCGGTGGAGTTGGCACGGCGACACCATTGACCTGTTCCGTCGACTGAACCCGGCCATCTGGGAAGAGGTCGCCCACAACCCCGTGCTGCTGCTAGGCCGCATCTCCCAGCCCCAACTGGAACAGGCCGCCAACGACGAGGGCTTCCTGGCCCAGGTGCAACGCACTCACAGCGACCTGCAGGACCATCTGGCCACGCCCGGCTGGTGGCCCAAGACCTACGGCGGCGACCGGTCCGGACAGGTGGCCTACTTCTGCGCCGAGTTCGGCATCACCGATTGTCTGCCGATCTACGCCGGCGGCCTGGGCGTTCTGGCCGGAGACCACCTCAAGAGCGCCTCGGAGTTGGACATTCCCCTGGTGGCCGTCGGCATGCTCTACCAGCAAGGCTACTTCCGCCAGCGGCTCAACGCCGATGGATGGCAGCTCGAGATGTTCCCGCGAAACGATTTCTCGACCATGCCGGTTGAGCAGGTCCTCGATGACGCTGGCCATCCCATCAGCATCACCGTGGAAATCGCCGGGCGAACGTGCCACGTCCACGCCTGGCTGGCCCGGGTCGGGCGCGTCCAGTTGTACCTGCTCGATACCAACGTCCCCGAGAACAGTCCCGAGGATCGTCACATCACCGCCCAGCTCTATGGCGGAGGGCTGGAAAACCGCATCCGCCAGGAAGTCGTCCTGGGTATCGGCGGCCTGCGGATGCTTAAAGCCCTGGGCATCGAGCCGACCGCGTTCCACATGAACGAAGGCCACTCCGCCTTCCTGGGGCTAGAGCGGATTCGCATTCTGATGGCCGAGCAGGCCGTCAATTTCGAAGAGGCCCGCGAGGCCGTCGCCGCCTCTACCGTGTTCACGACCCACACCCCTGTCCCGGCCGGCAACGACGCCTTCGAGGCCGACCTCATCGACAAGTATTTCGGCCATTTCTGGGGCCAACTGGGTCTCGAACGCGAACAGTTCCTGGGCCTAGGGCGCCAAGAGCCGCGTAACGCCGACGAGCCCCTCAGTATGACGGTGCTGGCCATTCGCCTCAGTTGCGACCGCAACGGCGTCAGCGCCCTGCACGGCAACGTCAGCCGAGCGCTGTGGTCGGGCGTCTGGCCCGGCGTGCCGGACAACGAGGTGCCCATCGGTCAGATCACCAACGGCATCCACACCGCCAGTTGGATCAGCCACGACCTGGCCACGCTCTACGACCGCTACCTGGGCCCCGGCTGGCAGAACAAGCCCGCCGACATGACGGTCTGGAAGTCCGTCGAGCAAATTCCCGATACGGAACTGTGGCGCACCCACGAACGCCGCCGCGAACGGCTGGTCGCCTTCGCCCGTCAGCGGCTCCAGAGGCAATTGACCATGCGCGGCGCCGGCCCGGCCGAACTCGCCGCAGCCGAGGAAGTCCTGGACCCCGAGGCGCTGACCATCGGCTTTGCCCGTCGGTTCGCCACCTACAAACGCGCCAGCCTCATCCTGGCCGACCTGGATCGCCTGGCCAAGCTGACGGATAACACCGGTCGACACATCCAGATCCTGTTCGCCGGCAAGGCCCACCCGCGGGACAACCCGGGCAAGGACCTGATCCGCAAGATCATCCACACCGCCCGCCAGGAGCGATTCCGCCGGTCGCTGGTGTTCATCGAGGACTACGACATCAACGTCGCCCGCTACCTGGTTCAGGGAGTCGACGTCTGGCTGAACACGCCTTTGCGGCCAATGGAGGCCTCCGGAACGAGCGGCATGAAGGTCGCGGCCAACGGCGGACTGAACGTATCGATCCTGGACGGCTGGTGGGCGGAGGGCTTTACGCCCGACGTCGGCTGGGCCATCGGATCGGGCGAGACCTATGACGAGCTGGAATACCAGAACGCCGTGGAAAGCCAATCCCTCTACGACCTGCTGGAAAAGGAAATCATCCCGCTGTTCTACGACCGCGGCCCGGACAACATCCCCCGCGGATGGATCCGGAAAATGAAGACCGCCATGACGCAACTGGCCCCGGTTTTCAACACCAACCGCATGGTGCGCCAGTACGCGGAGAACTACTACGCCCCCGCCGGCCAGCGATGGGACATCCTCTCGGCCGACCAGATGGGTCAGGCCCGCCAACTGAGCGCCTGGCGCAGTCGCGTCCACGGCGAGTTCGGCCACGTGCGGATCGACACCGTCAACGACAACATGAACGGCGACGCCGGCGCGCTGATCGGCAAGTGTATTCGGGTCGAGGCCGTCGTGGATCTGGCCCAACTGACCGCCGACGATGTGACCGTGGAGTTGTATTTCGGCCCATTGGACGAGGACGGCCAGCTTCACAACGGCACGAGCCTGCCGATGGAGCAAATCGAGCAGATCGAGCAGAGCCGCGTGAAATACGCCGCCGAGATGCCCTGCAGCGATCCCGGCATGGTCGGGTACACCGTACGCGTCATGCCCACCAACCCCCTGCTCCCCAGCCCCTTGGCGATGGGAATGATTCGATGGGCGTAACCGGCCGCGGGCCGGAACAATCCACGTTGACAGACGCCCCGCACAGGGCTATTAATACCCTTAGTTCGGATCGCATTGGGTGCGACCTGACAAAGGCATGACGAATGTCAACGACCACGACAACCACGACATCGTAGTGAGTGGCGCCCGGCACAACCTGGGCTCACGTTGGCGTCGTGGTCGGCCTAACACCTCCTGCCCCTTCGGGCCAACAAGCCTATCCGCCGGATGCCCTCTTGGGGTCCATTCATGAAGACCGTGATTACATTGCCGGATGGTTCTTCCCGCGAGTTCGACCGATCCGTGACCGCGTTGGACGTGGCGACGGATATTTCCCCGCGCCTGGCGTCGGCCTCTATCGCCGCGCGGATCGACGGCGACCTGTGCGACGTCACCACGGCGATTCCCGAGGGCGCCCACCAGCTCGAGCTGATCACCAACAAGGGCGATGACTCCCTGGAGGTCCTCCGCCACACCGGCGCCCACGTGCTGGCCCAGGCGGTGGTCCGGTTGTACGGGCCCGAGGTCAAGTACACCATCGGCCCGGCCCTGACCGAGGACTTCCAATACGGCTTCTACTACGACTTCGATCTGCCCACACCCATCGGCGTGGAAGATCTGTCCGCCATCGAAGCGGAGATGGCCAAGATCGTCTCTGAGAAGCTCGAGACCCAGCGTCGAGAGCTGTCGATCGAAGAGGCCAAGACCGAAATGCTGTACATAGGCCAGGACTACAAGATCGAGATGATCGACGACCTGGCCCGCGAGGAAGGCGTTTCGACCGTCAGCTTCTACAGCCAAGGCGAGTTCCTGGACATGTGTCGCGGCCCGCACCTGCCGAACACCGGCATGCTCAAGGCCTTTAAGCTGCTGACCGTCGCCGGCGCCTATTGGCGCGGCGATGAAGCCAACAAGATGCTCACCCGCGTCTACGGCGTGGCCTTCTTCGACAAGAAGGAACTGGCCGCCCACCTGGACCGAATCGAAGAGGCCCGCAAGCGCGACCACCGCGTCATCGGCAAGCAGTTGGACCTGTTCATGCTTTCCGAGGCGGTCGGCCCGGGCCTGCCCCTGTGGATGCCCAAAGGCGCTACCCTCCGGATGACGCTGGAAACCTGGTTGCGCACCGAGCTGACCCAACGCGGATATCAGCCCGTCTACACCCCGCATATCGGGCGGCTGGCACTGTACCGCACGTCCGGCCACTATCCTTACTACAAGGAATCGCAGTTCCCGCCGATCATGTTCGGCGAGGATGAGGGCTATCTGCTTAAGCCCATGAACTGCCCCCACCACATTCAGATCTACAAGGCCACCCAGCACAGCTACCGCGACCTGCCCGCTCGCCTCAGCGAGTTCGGAACCGTCTACCGGTTCGAGCAATCGGGCGAACTGAGCGGCCTAACCCGCGTGCGCGGTTTTAGCCAGGATGACGCCCACATTTTCTGCACACCCGAACAACTCGAGGATGAGATCGAAGGCTGCGTGGAGATGACCCAGATGGTACTGAGCACGTTGGGGTTGACCGACTACCGCGTGCGACTGGCCCTGCGCGATCCCGAGAGCGACAAGTACACCGGCGACGCCGCTCACTGGGACCTCGCCGAAAACAACCTCCGCCAGGTCGTTAAGAAGCTGGGCATGAATTACACCGAGGAAGTCGGCGAGGCCGCCTTCTACGGGCCGAAAATCGATTTCGTGGTCAAGGACTGCATCGGCCGCGAGTGGCAACTCGGCACGATCCAGGTCGACTACAATCTGCCCGAACGGTTTGATCTGGAGTACATCGGCGCCGATAACGCCGCCCACCGCCCCATCATGGTCCATCGCGCTCCGTTGGGCTCGCCCGAGCGGTTTGTGGGAATCCTGATCGAACACTTCGCTGGGGCCTTCCCCCTGTGGTTGGCGCCGGTGCAGGTGGCGGTCTTGCCCGTCAGCGAAAAATCCAACGACTACGCCGCCGGGATCGTCGCGGCCCTGCAGGCCAAGGGGTTCCGCGTCGAAATGGATATGTCGCCGGAGAAAGTCGGCGCTAAAATCCGCCGGGCCACGTTAGCCAAGGTGCCCTATATGGCGGTCGTGGGCGAACGCGACGCCGCCGCCGGCACGGTCGCGGCCCGCCATCGCACCGCGGGCGAAGTTGGCACCTTGACGGTGGATGAGTTCGTAGCCACACTGACAGAGGAAATAGACACCAAGGCGCTCGCCAGCCCGCTGGCGGCCGCCGCAACTGAATAGGACATTCGCCGACTCGGCGCGGCGGCCAGGGTGGCCGTTGCGAGTCGGCCAACCGGTCAAGGAGATACAGCCATCGCCAGACGCCCAAGCAGAGCAGCTCCCAAGCAGACGAAATCGCTGCGATGCAACGAACGTATTCGTATCACCCCGATCCGCCTGATCGACCAGAACGACGGGCAGGTCGGCATCATCGAGACGGCCGAGGCCCTGAACATGGCCCGAGAGGCCGGGCTCGACCTCGTGGAAGTCGCTCCCCAGTCCAAGCCGCCCGTCTGCCGCATCATGGACTACGGCAAGTGGAAATACGCACAGAGCAAGAAGGAGCGAAAGAGCCGCGCCCACCGACACGAGGTGGAGCTCAAGGAAATCCGCATCAAGACCCCAAAGATCGACCCCCACGACCTGGGGATTAAGATCAACCACGCTCGCGAATTCCTCGAGCGAGGCGACCGGGTCCAGTTCTCCCTGCGATTCCGCGGACGGGAGCTCGCCCACATCGACGAGGGCGTGCGGATCTTCCAGCAGATCCAGGAAGGGCTGGCCGATCTGTCGAAGGTCGAGCAAGGCCATCGGCGCGAGGGGCGGCGAATTACCATGCTGCTGGCGCCCGTGGCCCGCAAGGCGCCCCCCAAGCCCAGCGACAGCGGCGACAAAGCGCCTGCCGACGCGCCAGCCGACGCACCGGCTGCCGTCAGCCCGCCGCAGGCCCCGCCGGCCGAACCGGATGCCGCCGCGGCGCCGTAGCTGCCAAAGCCGGACCAAAAAGAGCTTTACAGACGGCGCTTGCGTGCTAGAATACCGATCTTTTCACCAGCCAAGAAGCTGGCTTAGAGGATTGGCACCCATGCCGAAGATGAAGACAAACAAGGCCGTCGCCAAGCGGATTAAGGTGACCGCGCGAGGCAAAGTCCTTCGCCATCGCCCCGGCGTCAGCCACCTTAGGTCCGTCAAAAGCCCGTCTCGGCTTCGCCGGTTCCGCAAGACCGCGGAAATCAAAGGCAAGCTGGCCCGGACAGCCCGGACCTTGTCAGGCAAGTAAGAGCGTAATAGGCCCAGGTGGGAGCCCGTTAGGGCGGCCCGAAAGGGAAGGAACAGTCCGTTACACGGACGTCCACCGGCCAGAAGCTAGGAGTTAGTCATGCCGCGCATCAAGACAGGCGCTGCTCGTCGCCGTAAGCACAAACGAGTTCTCAAAGCCGCCAGGGGCTATTTCAGTTCGGCCTCCCGGCGCTATCGTGTTGCCCTGGATCGCACCTTCAAGGCCGGCGTCTACGCCACCCGTGACCGTAAGACCAAGAAGCGTGATTTTCGCCGCCTGTGGATCACGCGAATCACCGCCGCTTGCGATCAGCGCGGCCTGAAGTACAACCAGCTCATTTACGGCCTGAAGGAAGCGGGCATCGATCTCAACCGCAAGATGCTGTCCGAGATCGCCATTGCCGACCCCGCCGCCTTCGACGCCATCGTTGAAGCCGCCAAAGCTGCCGTCGCCGCCTAAGACCCCTTTCGTCTTCGGCTGCGCGGGGCTGGCACGGATGAGGGAGCAAGTGTGGCTTTCGTCGACGATCTCAATCAGTTGAAGTCGCAGGCGACCGATGAGCTCGCCGCCGCCGCTGCCGCCGGCGCCGACGCGCTCGAAGCGTGGCGAATCAAGTACCTCGGCTCCAAGGGCGCCGTCAAGGGCGCCATGCAGGCCCTCAAGGACGTTCCCAAGGACGCCAAAGCCGCCGCCGGCAAAGCCGCCAATGAACTGAAGAACGCCCTCCAGGCCGCCTTCGACGCCGCCGGGCAGGGCAAATCCGCCACCGCCGCCAAAGGCCCCGCCGTTGACGTCACGCTGCCCGGCCAGGCCCCCACCATCGGCCACACCCACCTGATTACGCAGACCATCAACGAGATCTGCGACATCTTCGGCCGAATGGGGTTTGAGGTCGCCACCGGCCCGGAGG
Organism: uncultured Planctomycetaceae bacterium; assembly: GCA_964428895.1. Classification (GTDB taxonomy): domain Bacteria; phylum Planctomycetota; class Phycisphaerae; order SM23-33; family SM23-33; genus HyVt-337. Next base: position 36 of record CAYRZU010000064.1, on the reverse strand, counting down.
TCGAGGACGACCATCACAACTTCGAGGCGCTGAACA
>CAYRZU010000063.1:0-19209 GCA_964428895.1 uncultured Planctomycetaceae bacterium | reverse complement strand
CCGAAGACCCGGTTTGGGCTTGTCCGCTTTCGCTCGCCGCTACTCACGGAGTCTCGGTTGATTTCCTTTCCTGCAGGTACTGAGATGTTTCAGTTCCCTGCGTTAGCCCTACTAGCCTATGCATTCAGCTAGTAGTGACGCCATCTGCTTGCACAGTGACGACGGGTTTCCCCATTCGGAGATCCCAGGATCAAAGCTCGTTGACAGCTAACCTGGGCATATCGCAGCCTACCACGTCCTTCATCGCCTCATCACGCCTAGACATCCACCGTGCACCCTTAGTAGCTTGATCACATTTGTCGCTGGCCGAAACCAACGCCATCTGCGCCAAGCCGCCAAAGATGAAATAGAAGATAGATACGCTCGATCTTCGGTGAACCTTAGAACAATCAATTCCCTATGCAGTTGTCAAAGAGCTTTGTTGCAAAAACCGCCTAGCCAGATCGGCCAACGGCCCTTCGCTCCGGTTCAGAGGCGAAGGATCGACGTTTGTATCAGGCCACAAGTCGACCTGCAATCATATTCTAGCGATTAGGTCAAAAAAAAACGACCCTTATCCGGGCTCCCCCGCCAAATGGGCTTTCTGCATCGCTCCGGGCTGGCCGGAGCAACGCAGAATGGAGACGACCGGGCTCGAACCGGTAACCCCTAGCTTGCAAAGCTAGTGCTCTCCCAATTGAGCTACGTCCCCGGTCGCGTTCACTGGGCCTGGTTGGAGTCGAACCAACGACCTCACCCTTATCAGGGGTGCGCTCTAACCAACTGAGCTACAAGCCCAACATCGTCGGCAAGAATCCTCGCCGCATAATGAGCTCTTCGGTGCTTGTCAAAAACGCCTTGCCAGGCCCAAGCGGCCTTAGCCTTACTCGACAGCCAATGCCGCTCACTGCCGAGCCTGTTAATGTTACTCATTTGGTCGCGGGCGTCAATACCCTCGGCCGCCCGGCGGGCACAAAAATGCCGAGACCACTGACATCGGCCGATCCACCGGCGGTTCTTGAGGCAACTAACGACCTACGCCAGCAGATCCCTGAGGAACCCGACGGCCTGGGCGATGTCGGCCTTGGGGTCGTCGCCCACCTCACGCTCGATGGTCAGGCAACCGTCGAAACCGACCGTCTTGAGAGCGGCGATGTATTCCGGCCAGGGGACTGACCCTTCGCCCAAAGGCACTTCCAGGAAGCCCCCCCACTGCTCGACACCTTCGGGGCACGGGATGGCCCCATAGGTGACCTCCGGGTCGATGGTGGGATCGGTGTTCTTACCGTCTTTGGCGTGCGTGTGCACAATGAACGGGCCCAACGCCTCGACGGCGTCGAGAACATTGTCCTGCGCCACCATCACCAGATTGGCTGGGTCGAAGTTCGCCCCCAGGCCTTTGTCCACACCGAGGTCATCCAGGAAGCCCCGCAGGACCCGACCGGTTTCCGGCCCGGTCTCGATAGCGAACCACGCTCCGTGATCGCGAGCGTAAATCGCCAGTTCGCGACAGGCGTCCAGCATCACCCCGTAGCGGGGGTTGGCCTTGTCGGTAGGCACGACGCCGATGTGGGTGGTGATAACGTTGGTCCCCAATGCCAGGGCCTCGTCAACCGCACGCTTGGATCGCTCGACGCGAGCGGCGTTGTCTTCGGCGACCATAAATCCGTGGCCCCCGAAATCGGCGCACACCGCCGAAAGCTCTAGTCCGGAATCATCCAGCTTGAGCTTAATGTCCTTCAGTTCGTCGGCCGTGAACTGGCCGCTTGTGAACATCTGCACGCCGTCGGCGCCCACGTCCGTGGCCGCAGCCAAGCCGCCTTCGAGTCCTACGCAGAAGCTCTCCACCATCGCACCGATCTTCATCGAACGTTCTCCTGGTTGCCCCGGCGGCCTGACGGGCCAATGGGTGAATGGGCATGTTCTCATTCCGCGAGCGAAAGTCAAGGCCGCCAGTCCAAAAGCCCCGTTCTCGGCTCGCCCGTGTTGCCTGGGGCAATGCCGCTGGGCTATAATCGGCCTAGCCCTTTGGGGAGGCATTTCCAACGATGGCCGACAAGACCGCACGCGTCGTTCGACACCGCCCGATCGCCTTGCTGACGATCGGCTTGGCGTTGAACTTCCTGCTCCAGGTGTGGTTCGGCTACTTCGCCCTCACGTCCTTGCGTCAACTTGAAGACGCCCAGGTCCGACTTGATCGAAGTAAGGGACTGCGAGAGCGGATCCGGCTTCTCGATCAAGTGCTAACCAATTCAGCCAGAATGGCCGCCCAGACCGGAAGCTTGACCTGGGAGAGGCGTTATCAGGAGCACGAGGCCCAACTCCTGGAGGCCCTTGAAGAAGTCAAAGCCCTGGCCCCTGAAGCCCACGCCGAGCAACCCGCCGCTGAAACAGCTGCAGCCAATCAGGACCTCCTGGCCATGGAGGCCGAAGCCTTCGCCCTGGTCCGCGAAAGCAACCTGCCCGAAGCGCGCCGAAGACTCTACAGCGAGGAGTACGAACGACAGAAACACATCTACAGCGTCAGCATCGGGCAATGGAGCGACCTCATCGAAGCCAAGCTGTCCGCGGATTTTCACAGGCGACAGCGCCAAACCACGATTCTGTGGGTCGTGGGCGCCGCGGTGCTGCTGTTCACGCTGGGCGCCTGGCTGGCCACCATTCGGACGGTCGGACAATGGATGCGGGATCGAATGCGAGGCCAGATCGAACGCCAGATGCACTCGTCCCTGCTGGACCAAATCGGCGATCACATCACCGCCACGGACCTGAAGGGCCGGATCACCTACGTCAACGCCGCCCAGGCTGAGGCTATGGGGCGCACCAAAGAGGAGTTGCTCGGGAAGCGCGTGGACACGTACGGTGATGATCCCGGACGTGGCGCTACCCAAGAGGCCATTATTGAGCAGACCCGCAAGGACGGCCATTGGAGCGGCGAGGTCATCAATTACGCCGCCGATGGTGAAGCCAGGGCCATCGCCCTGCATACGTGGCATGTGCGGGATGAGCACGGGGCGCCGATCGGCATGGCGGGCGTCGGGCGCGACGTCACTGAGATCCGGCGTACCCAGGAAGAACTGATCAAGGCTCGGAACGAATTGGAGCGCCGCGTCGAGGAACGCACGCGGGAATTGGTCAACCTCAACCGCGAACTCAAGGCGGAGATCACCCAGCGCAAGACCGCTGAGGAGGCCGCCAGTCGGGCCAAGGGGGAATGGGAGCGGACCTTCGACTCGGTTCCCGACCTCATTGCCATCATCGATAACGACTACAAGATCGCCCGCATCAACAACGCCATGGCCGAACAGATAGGCCTGACCCCGGCCGAGTGCGTGGGCAAGACCTGCTACAAATTGGTCCACAAGACCGACTCTCCGCCGCCGTTCTGCCCGCACGCCCAGACCGTCAAGGACGGCCAGGGCCACCACGCCGAGATCTACGAAGAGGGCCTCCGGGGCCACTTCGCCCTGTCCACCTCGCCGCTTGTGGACGAAACCGGACACTCCATCGGAAGCGTTCACGTCGCTCACAACATCACCGAGCGCATCAAGGCCGAGAATGCCCTCCGCGAGAACGAGGCCCGTCTCAAGCAAGCGCAGGAACTGGCTCATATCGGCAGTTGGCAATGGGACATGGCCACCAACGCCTTCCATATGTCCGAAGAACTGCGCCGCATCTACGGGCTTCCCGCCGACCAAGAGGTTGCCGATGCCTCCGAGATCATCGACACGGTCATCCACCCCGACGACCGCGACCGATTGCGGGCCCTGACGGCCGACCTCCAGGCCGGTTCCTCCGACGAGCCTCCCGCGCTGGTATTTCGCGTCGTCAACCCCGACGGCCAGGTCCGATGGGTCTCCGAACCGCCCCCGCAAATCCACCACCGAGACGCCGACGGAAATACCACCGCGCTCATCGGGGCCATTCAGGACATCTCCGACCTCAAGAACACCGAAGATGAACTACGCGAGAGCGAACAACGGTACCGAACACTATTCGAGAGCTCTCGCGACGCGATCATGACGCTGGCGCCGCCGTCGTGGAAGTTCACCGCCTGCAACCAAGCCACCGTGGAGATGTTCGGCACCACGGATGAAGCCCACTTCGCCACCCTCGGGCCTTGGGAGCTTTCGCCGGACGTCCAACCGGACGGCAAACCGTCGGCCGACAAGGCTCGGGAGATGATCGAAACGGCCATGCGGGCCGGATCGCACCTGTTCGAATGGACCCACAAGCGGGTCGATGGCACGGAGTTTTCCGCCACCGTCCTGCTGACCCGAATGGAATTGAGCGGCCAAACGCTGTTGCAGGCCACGGTGAGAGACATCAGCCGACGGAAGGAGGCCGAACGGGCCCTTCTGGAATCAGAGAACCGATACCGCACGTTGTTCGAAGGGTCCTCGGAAGGCGTAATCGTTGCCGATGCCGAGACCACCGATTACGTCTACGTCAACCCGGCCATCTGCACCATGATGGGGTACACAGCCGACGAGCTGATGCAGAAATCCCTGGCGGACGCTCACCCACCGGACCAACTGCCGATGGTCAAGGACTACTTCGAACGCCAGGCCCGCGGCGAGATAAGGGTCGCCCCGGCCATCCCGTTCTTGCGGAAAGACGGCGGCATCTTCTACGCGGATGTCAATGCCGCCGTGGTGGAACTCGAGGGCCGGAAATGCGCCGTGGGATTCGTCACCGATACCACCGAGCGTCGCCAGGCCGAAGAGGCCCTGCGAGAGTCCGAGCAGCGATACCGAACCATCTTCGAAGGCGCCTCAGAAGGGATCCTGATCGCCGATTCCGAAACCATGCGGTTCCGATATGCCAATCCCGCCATCTGCGCCACGCTCGGATACACAGAGCAAGAGCTCCTGAAGATGTCTATCCAGGACATCCATCCCACCGAAGACCTGGCCCACGGCACGGCGCAGTTCGAGGCACATGCGACCGGCAAGAGCAAACGAGCGGTTGTCATTCCCTGCTTGCGCCAGGATGGCACGAGGATATCCGTGTCCATCAATACGGCCAGAGCCGTCATCGATGGCCATCCTTGCCTGGTGGGCTTCTTCACCGACGTAACCGAGCGGACCCGAGCCGAACGGGCCCTGAAGGAGAGCGAAGAACGTTATCGTCAGCTTGTCGAAAACCTCCGCGAAGGCATTGCCGCGCTCGATCAGGATGGCCAGATCGTCTTCGTCAATGAGGCCTTTACCGAGATCGTCGGCGACAGCGAGGAGATGCTCCTGGGCAGTGACTTCTTCGGTTCCACGGTGCCAATACAGAGGGAGGAGTTTCGACAGGCCTTCCTGGACCCCAATGCCCCTCGGGGCTATTACGAAGCCAACTTCACGCGCCAGGATGAGCAGTTGGTGCACCTGAGCATCCAGGGCACGCCCATCCTCGACGATCAGGGCAACCACATCGGCGCCCTGGTTGTCATCAATGACATTACCAAGCGCCGGGAGGCCGAGGAAGAACGCAAGCGGGCCGAAGACTCTCTCAAAGCCGCCCACCGTCGGCTGATGTTCGCCAGCGAACGGGAACGCCGAAATCTAGCCCGGAGCCTCCACGATTCGCTCGGTCAGCAGGCCATCGCGATGCGACTGGGCATCGAGGCGCTGATCCCCAACGCCGAAAGCGACGACGGCCGCCGCGCCGCAAAGCTGGCCGAACTATCCCGCAACTGCCAACTGCTGACCGAAGAGATCCGGGCGGTTTGTTACGGCCTGTACCCGGCCACACTCGAGGCCCTGGGGCTTTACGCGGCCCTGGAGCAATTGGGCAAGGAGTGTCGCCCCGCCATGGCCACCGCGGTCAAATGCGCCAAGGGCCTGCGAGAACTCCGCGCCCCCGGCGACGTGGAAATCGCCCTGTTTAGAATCGCTCAGGAAGCGGCCAGCAATGCCATGCGACACAGCGAAGGGACCAAACTCCGGATCGCCCTCCAACAAGACGACCACGCGCTGACCCTGACCGTCGCCGACAACGGACGCGGCTTCGACGCGCATCAGGCCGAGCGAACAGGCCTGGGCCTGCGCACCATGCGAGAGCGAGCCAACGCCGTCGGCGGGCGTCTGGAGGTCGAATCGGGCAAGGGAGGGACAACCATTCGTGTGATGGTCGAGACCGAACTGACCGACAGCAAGACCCCTCGGGTCTGACCCCGCCCGAGCCCTATCGCCGCTTCTTCTTCCGCTTGGCCCGCTCTTTCTTGGTCAGCCGGTGGCTGCGCTGCTTGACCTTGTACTTCATCTGGCCCCCGCCGGCGCCCATTTGAGCCATCTGCTGAGCGAACCGGGCCCGGTCCTTGCCGCCCATGCCCGCCATCTGCTTCATCATGTGCGACATCTGCGTGAATTGCTTGACCAGCACCGACACGTCCTGAGGCTCGCAGCCGCTGCCGCGGGCGATCCGCCGACGGCGCGACGCCTCCAGCACCGACGGGTCCTCCCGCTCGCCCGGCGTCATCGACAGGATGATGGCCTCCATCTGCTTCAGCTCGCCGTCGTCCATCTGCATCGCGTCGAGTTGGCCGCCCATGCCGGGCATGAGCTTCAACAGGTCCTTCATCGACCCCATCTTCTGGACCTTCCGCATCTGGTCCAGGAAGTCCGTCAGCGTGAAGGCGCCCTTGGCCATCTTCTCCTGCATCTTGACGGCCTGGTCTTCATCGAACTCCTGCTGAGCCTTTTCGACCAGACTGACCACGTCGCCCATGCCCAGGATACGGCCGGCCATCCGGTCCGGGTGGAAGGCCTCCAGCCCGTCCATCTTCTCGCTGGTGCCCATGAACTTAATGGGCTTGCCGGTGACGGCTTTGACTGATAGCGCCGCGCCGCCACGGGCGTCGGAATCAAACTTCGTCAGAATCACGCCGTCCAGTTCGAGGCGCTCGTTGAATTCCTTGGCGCTGTTGACGGCGTCTTGACCCGTCATCGAGTCACAAACCAGATAGATCTGGTGCGGCCGAACCGCTGAGGCGATGTCCTCGGCCTGCTTCATCATCTCCTCGTCGATGTGCAGGCGACCGGCGGTGTCGATGATGATCACGTCGCAGTCATGCTCGCGGGCGGCCTTGAGCGACTGACGCGAGACCTTGACCGGGTTCTTCTCCCCCTCGATCTTGAACACCGGAATGCCCAACTGATCGCCTAGGACCGCCAACTGATCCACGGCGGCAGGTCGCTGCAGGTCGCAGGCGACCATCATGGGCTTCTTGCCCTCGTTCATCATGAACTGCGCCAACTTGGCACAAGAGGTGGTCTTGCCCGAGCCCTGTAGGCCCGCCATCATGATGATCGTCGGCGGCGGCGACACGTAGTAGATCCGAGCGTCCACCGGGCCCATCAGCTCGGTCAGTTCGTCATGGACGATCTTGACCATCAGCTCGCCCGGATGGAGCGATTGGATCACTTCCGTGCCGGCGGCTTTGTCCGTCACGCGCTGGCAGAAGTCCCTGGCGACCTGATAATTGACGTCGGCTTCGAGCAAGGCCTGGCGAACGTCGCGCATGGCTTCGCGAACGTTGTCCTCGCTGATTCGGCCGCGGCCGCTCATCCGTCGGAACACGCCGTTGAGTTTTTCGGTCAGTGCTTCGAACATGGGTCAGCAGGATAGCAGCTTTGATCGGCCACTTGAAGGGGGCAACTGACGCATATTGGCGCGCCAGATCGTGGCCTCGGTGGATACAATGTATGTGATGGAGGCGGGTAGGTCACTGCGCTCGAAGACTACGCACCTCGGCTCACCGGATGAGCGGAAAGGGACAACCAATGCGAGCACTTACATTTACAGTAGCAGCCGCGATCCTGCTGGCCTTTGCCGGCCAAGCAACCGCGTTGGACGTCGTGCCGACGTTTCACGACGACACCTTCCATACCTGGACCGCCGCTGAGAAAGCCGTGGTCGAACGGGCCATCGCCGAATGGGAGGCCGCCATCAACATGACCGGAACGGTCGACATCGGCTTCGGGTGGGAGACCGGTGTCTCCTACGGCGCCGTCACCTACCTGTGGAACTGGCCATCGACCCCCGGCGCCGATTGGTACCCCTGGTCGGGCGAGATCGGTCACCATATCGCCTTCAACCACGACGCCAGTTGGTACGTCGACCCGGATCCGTCGACCGACGAGGGCTTCGGCGGCTACGATTTGCTCACCACCGCCCGCCACGAGCTGGGACATGCGCTGGGATATTTCGCCGGCTTCTGGTTCGATGACGTCTACATCAGTTGGTATGACCGGTGGGAGGGGCAGATCGTCGGCAACACCTTCGATCCCGGTGGCCTGAACGTGCCGATGGTCAACGGCGATCACGGGCACACCGCCAACACCTCCGAGCTGATGACCACCACGATTTGGCCAGGCGTCCGCATGGACGTCAGCGAGACCATCCGGGCTATGTTCAACAAGGCCCACGGGTACGACATGTACCCCGACTTCAACAAGGACCTGGTCATCAACGCCACCGACCTGGCCATCATGCAGGGCTATTTCGGCTCGGCCGGAAGTTGGTCTCAAGCCGACGCCAATTTCGACGGCGTCATCGACGCGACGGACCTGGCCATTCTGCAGAGCACCTTCGGCTTCAACGGTGTGGCCGGGGTGCCCGAGCCTGCCTCGATGACCTTCCTGGCTGTCGCCGCTGCCGCCATGGTGATTCGTCGCCGCAAGCGATAGTTGTCTCTTCTGCGACATGGATGGAACAACGGGTGGCCCCTCGTGGGCCGCCCGCTGTCTTGCGCCGGGACGGGCCTGCCGCTATCGCCTTGCGCGTTCGGCGATCTGGCGCAGCGCGTCGGCGGCATGGGCGACCTCGGCTAGCGTGGTAAACGCACCGAAGCTCAATCGACACGTGCCGCCCGGATGCGTGCCGATGGTCTGGTGGGCCAGTGGAGCGCAGTGCACGCCCGGCCGCGTCAGCACGCCGAAGTCGGCCTCCAGCGTGTCGGCCAACTCGCCCGGGGTCAGGCCCTCAACCTTCACGCTAAACACGCCGCTTCGGCGCGCGACATCCTTCGGGCCATAGACAGTCAACCCCGCGACAGCAGCGGCGCCTTCAAGGAAGGCCTCACATAGGATCGCGTCGTGTTGTCGCAGCGCATCGACCCCCTTGTCCAAGACCCAGGCAACGCCTTCCGACAGCCCGGCCAGACCGATAGCGTTGTGTGAGCCGATCTCGAATCGGTCGGGCATGGTCCCCGGTTGCACGGGCTGTTCGCTGATCGTCCCCGTGCCGCCCTCCTTCATGGTCGTCAGCAAGGCTTCCGAGCCCGGCCGAATGTAGAGCATGCCCGTTCCGAGCGGGCCCAGCAGGCCTTTGTGGCCCGGGAAGGCGACGAAGTCCGCCCCCATGGCCTGAACGTCTAGCGGCACGTGGCCCACCGCCTGGGCCGAGTCGATCACCGTCGCCACCCCCTGCCCGCGGGCGAGCTTGGCGATGGCCTCGACAGGCTGAATCGTGCCCGTCACGTTCGAGACGTGCACGCAGGCGATCAGCTTGGTCTCCGGTTCAATCGCGGCGCGAATATCCGCCGGATCGACCAGGCCGCTTTCGCCATCGCAGGGAATGAACTGAGGCGACAGGTCCGTCTGGTCCGCCAGTGCATTCAGCGGGCGAAGCACGGAGTTGTGCTCCATGGCCGTCGCCATCGCGTGCGTGCCGCCCGGAGTCGTATTGAGCAGACCCCGGATCGCAATGGCTAACGCCTCCGAACAGTTCATGGCGAAAACAATCCGCTCCGGCGATTCGGCGTTGATCAGCTCCGCAACTCGCCGGCGGCAGGTGGCAATCATCTGCTCGCAGTCGCGGGCCTCTTGGTAGGCCCCTCTCCCTGCCGACGCGCCGCACTCGGCAGCAAAACGCACCATCGCCTCGGTAACCTCGGGCGGCTTGGGAAAGCTGGTGGCCGAATTGTCCATGTAGACCCGTTGCATCCGGGGGATGATAGGACCTGACCCCGGGCAATTCAACGCCAGCCCGGCCGGTGACGCCACCACCGGCGAACTGACCGACGCCGCACGCCGAAGCTATCTGCCCGGCGGCATGGTTCTGCAATTCGATCCGGCCGAGCCGGCCCAGGCCGTCCTGCTCGCCCGGCTCGGCTATGCCGCCGCAGACGCCCCCGTCGCCTACGTCTGCCGTGGGTCGGCCTGCTTGGCCCCGGCGACTACGGTTGCGGAACTGCGCCAACGATCGGCCGACCTGGCCCGGGTCGACGCCGATTAGCCCGTTGACGCTACCGACCCCCTTGCATACACTGCCCGTCTGTGTCGGCGGCGACCGTGCGTATCGTATGGGCCGCGGGCTATTCTCGCCGCTGGCGATGGGCTGCGTGAGCCCATCGGGTCGTGGCGAGATGAACAGGAGCCTCCAACGATGTCCGAAGAGAACAAACCCGATCCCGCCGTCGATACCCCCGCCCAGGACGACGACAGCCTCCAGGTTGACGTCGCCGTCGAAGACGCCGGCACCCTGAAGAAGAAGGTCACCGTCACCGTCTCGCGTGACCAGATCGACGCGAAGTTTGATGATATGTATGGCGAACTGTCTCGCTCGGCCCAAGTGCCGGGCTTTCGCATCGGCCACGCGCCACGCCGCCTGCTGGAGAAGCGATTCGGCAAAGACGTCGGCGACGACGTCCGCAACAGCCTCATCGGCGATTCCATCGGTCAGGCTCTCGAACAGGCCGACCTGAAAACACTCGGCGAGCCCGATCTGAAACTCGACGAAATCGAACTGCCCGACAGCGGCAATCTGGAGTACAGCTTTGAAGTCGAAGTGGCGCCGGAGTTCGACCTGCCCGAACTGAAGGGCATCAAAGTCGACAAGCCCCTCATGGAAGTCACCGACGAGCGTGTCAACGAATACGTCGACCGTCTCGCCCAGTCCAAGGCCACCTACGACGACACCGACGCGCCCGCCGCGGCCGGTGACATGGTCACCGTCGACGCCACCATCGCCGGTGACGATCTCGAAACCGTCCAACGCACCGGTCTGTCGCTCCGCGTAGGCCCCGGCCAGATCGAGGGCCTCGCCCTGGTGGACCTGGGCGACAGCCTGGCCGGCAAGACCGCAGGCGACACCGTCGAACTGACCACCAAAGCTCCGCCCGCTCACCCCAACGAGCAGTGGCAGGACAAGGACCTGACCGTCACGCTGACCATCGGCAAGGTCAGTGGCCGCCAGCTGCCGGAACTGACCGACGAGTTTGCTGCCGACTTCGGCTTTGACGGCATGGATGACATGCGGGAGTTCTTCGCCGCGGAAATGGGCCGCCGGCTCGAAGGCGACATCCGCCAGGCTATGCGGAACCAGGTCTGCCAGCATCTGGTCGAGGCGACTGATTTCGACCTGCCCGAAGGCGTGGCCGCTCGGCACACCCAGCGGGCGATGCAGCGACGCTATGTGGAGCTGCTCCAGCAAGGCGTCCCCCGCGAGCAGATCGAGGAAAACCTCACCAAGCTCCAGGCGGACGTAGCCACCCAGGCCCAGCGCGAGTTGAAACTGACGTTCGTGCTCGGCAAGATCATCGAAGCTGAGAGCATCGAAGTCTCCGAGGACGAAATCAACGCTCGCGTCGCCCAGATGGCCCAGGCCTACAATCGTCGGCCGGAACGGCTGTACCAGGAACTCAGCCAGGACGGCTCGATCCAGCAGGTCGCTATTGCTCTGGCCGAAGAGAAGGCCCTGGACAAGCTGCTGGATGACGCCGACGTCACCGAAGTGACCCCCGAACAGGCCGAAACTGACTCTGAAGGCGACGCCAAAGCCGCCAAGAAGAAGACCGCGAAGAAGAAAGCCGCCAAGAAGAAGACGGCCAAGAAGGCCGACAGCGACGACGCGGCCGAGGCCAAGACCGAAAAGAAGGCTGCCAAGAAGACAGCCGCGAAGAAGACGGCCAAGAAGACAGCCAAGAAGGCTGCCAAGAAGACCAATAAGGAATAGCCTTTTCATTTGCACGGACGCCCTCAGCGCTCCTGGGAGTGATGTTTATGGATCATCAACGTGACCCACTCGTTCTCGGCCCGCGGGAATCGTCGTATATGAACCGCCGGGAAATGACGCTCGAAGAGCGTCTGGCCGACGAGCGAATCGTGTTCCTGTGGGGGCCCATTGGCCCGGCCTCGGCGGGCGGGTTGATTATGCGCCTGCTGGAAATGCAGGCCAAACACGCCGAGCGGGATGTCAGCCTCTACATCAATTCCCCCGGCGGCTCGGTCGACGATACGCTGGCCATCTACGACACCATGAGCTTCATGACCTGCGACGTGGCCACCTACTGTGTGGGCCAGGCCGCTAGCGGGGCCGCGGTCATTCTCGCTGCCGGCACCAAGGGCAAGCGGTTCGCCCTGCCGCACAGCAAGATCATGATCCACCAGCCCTATGGCGGCGTTACCGGCCAGGCCTCGGACATCAAGATCCAGGCTGAGGAAATCCTCAAGGCCAAGCGGCAGCTCAATGAGATCCTGGCCGAGCTCTCCGGGCAGGAGGTCGAGAAGGTCGAAGCCGACACTGAACGCGACCGTTTCATGAGCCCCCAAAACGCACTGGCCTACGGCCTGATCGACGAAATCGTCCAGAACGCCAAGAAGGACGGCAAAAAGGACAGCAAGTAACGGAGGACTTCGCATGCCTACAGGTCAACACTTGGTACCGATCGTCGTCGAGCAGAGCGGGCGTGGCGAACGCAGCTATGACATCTATAGCCGCCTGCTGAAAGACCGAATCGTCTTCATCACCGGCCAGATCGACGACACCATGGCGAATCTGATCGTCGCTCAGTTGCTGTTCCTCAGCAACGAGGACCCCCACGCCGACGTCAGTCTCTATGTCAATTCGCCGGGCGGGTCCGTTTCGGCCGGGCTGGCGATCTTCGACACCATGCAGTTCATCCGGCCCGACATCGCCACCTACTGCGTGGGCATGGCCGCCTCGATGGGCGCGGTGCTGCTGGCCGGTGGTACCAAGGGCAAGCGATTCGTCCTGCCCAACAGCCGCGTGCTGATCCATCAGCCCCTGATCTCGGGCGTGCTGACCGGACCGGCGACGGATCTGGACATCGAAGCTCGCGAAATCCTCCGCCTCCGGGAACGGCTGTATGCGATCCTGGGCCAGTGCACGGGCAAGGATGTCGATACCATCGAGCGCGACTGTGACCGCAACAAGTGGTTGGAAGCTCACGAAGCCATTGACTATGGCTGTGTCGACAGCATACTGGAGCGCATGCCCGAGACCCCGGGCGAATCGAAGGACGCTTAGCCATGACACCTCAACGCCTCTCGGCCGTACTCGTGGGGGTTATTGTGGCCGGTGCGTTGACCGGCTGCGAGCCCAGTGAACTGGAAGTCGCCCGCACCGAACTCCGGAAAGCTCAGGACCGCGTCCATGAGCTGGAGGACACCAACCGGTTGCTGGCGGAATCCCTCGCCGAACGGGACGCTCAAGTCCAGACGCTTTCGGGCCTGGGCGAGAAGCACCTCGACACCATTGTCACCGTCGACCGGATCGGCCTGGGCAAGTGGTCGGGCGGCGTCGACATCGACGGCAAGGGCCCCGACGACGGGGTGAAGATCTACCTCAAGATGTTCGACAAGGACGGCGTCCCCATTCGCGCCGCCGGCTCGGCCAAGGTGCAGGTCTACGACCTGGCCGCCGACCCGGACGACACGCTGCTGCTGGAGCAGGAGTGGGATGTCGACCAGCTCGCCAAGACCTGGTCCAGCGGGTTCATGAGCTACCAGTACAGCCTCGAAATCCCCTGGCAGAAGGGCCTGCCCAAACACCCGGAGGTCACCATGCGGGTGACCTTCGTCGACTACCTGACGGGCAAGACGCTTACCACCCAGGGCATCGGCAAGGTCCGTCTGATCGGTGGCGATGAAAGCGCCGAAGAACTGACCCCCGCAGCAGACGACAAGAGCGATTCCTAGGTAACGACAAACCATCTGAGTATCCCCCAACGCGGGCCCACCGGCCCGCGTTTCTCTTGCGCGAATGTAGCCCCCGCTTCGCCTCAGGGCTTCGCGACTGTTCGCTTGCCCCGCTCGGAGCGTTTGGCCTCTGGGTTTTCGGTGATCTCTGTGCCGCGGCGTTTGCCCGCGAGGGTGTCGGCCAGGCGTTGGGTGGACTCGCGGACGTAGTCGGCTGAGACGTCGATACCGATGAACCGCCTTCCCAGTTGGGCCGCAGCCACGCACGTGGTGCCGCTGCCGCTGAAGGGGTCGACCACTAGGTCGCCGGCGTTGCTGGAGACTTTCACGATCCGCTCAAGCACCTTTTCCGGCATCTGACACGGATGCCACTTCACCCGCTCATGAAACGTGCCGCACACCCGGGAGAAACTCCAGACGTCGTCGGGCAGCTTGCCTTTGGGGTTGGCGCGCTTGTCGGCGTAGGTGGTCTGGCGGGCCGAAGGAACGCGAACAGTCTCATCGTTGAAGGTGAACCGCCGCGGGTGCCTGGTGAAGTAGAACAGGTGCGTGTGCGAGCGGGCGAACTTGGTTTGGGTAGCCTGGCCGAAGGTGTAATGCCAAATCACCCAGTTCCGCAGGTGCAGGCCCAACTGCCGGCCGATCACGCGGACCTCGGCGGCGTATTCATCACCGATGGCGACCCAGAAGCTCCCGGTCTCGGCCAGGCAGCCCTGACAGGCCGCCATCCAACGGCGGGTCCAATCGTAGTACTCGTCGTAGGCCTTGCGGTCTTCGTAGACGTCGTACTTGTAGCCAATGTTGAACGGCGGGTCGGCGAAGATCAGGTCGGCCTGGGGCACCTTCCCTGAGTTCATCAGCTCGATGCAGTCGCCGGCAACAATGGAGTCGTGGTCAATCATGGTCGAAGTCTATTAGCATGGGTGCCATCGCGCAAGGCTATTCCGACGGGCTTTCGGCAGCGGGCTCATCCAGTAACTCGAACCCGCCGGCCAGCTTCTCCATCATGGCTCGGACCGCCTCGACGCTGTCGGTCTCGCAGATCAGCGTCAGGTAGTAGGATCGGGACACGCCGGATTCATCCGGCGGCAAGCACAGGGCCCGCTGGGCAATGCACACCGGCGTGGGCAGCACGTCTTCGGCCGGGGCCGTTGCTGCTTCATCCGTCGTCGGCTGCGACAGCGGCGTGCACACCAGCACAAACTCAAAGCTGTCATAGTCGCCCAGGTCCGCCGGGCCTTGGTGGACGACCTCCACGTTGTCGCCGATCTGGTGGGCCATCTGCCGCGCCAGGACCAACGACTTCTGGCTGCACGACATCGATTCGGTCTCGGTGGTCTCCTCCGCCTGCAGCCGCGCCACCGGTGAAACCACGCCACCGCGCGTGAAGTCGATCTGCCCCATCTCCACACGATCCACCGACGCCACCGCAAACCACCGTGCCGGCCGGCGAATCGCGCAGCCCGCATCGGCCAGCACGTGCCGCTCATAGACGGCCGTGATGCCCCCCTCCGCCGCGGAGGTCACCTCGCCAAGCGTGACGCTCGCCACGACCTCCTCCAGCGTAGGCTCAACTTCCTCCGACCGGTCCGTCGGGCTCTCGACCCACAGCACGTAGCAGATCGACAGATCCTCCGTCATCGGTCGAACCGCAATCACCCAGGCGGCCGTGGCGGATTGGCCCCGATGGACGTAGTCGACCACGCGCCGGTGTCCGAGCGACCCCGCCAGTTCAGCGGGCCCGCCGCCAAGTTCCTCGATGCCGCGAAACGCCAACTGCTGCTGCATGTCGGCCAGCATCTCCTCGGCGAACTGATCGGCCGTCGTGCCGGCCATCACCGGAAAGGCCAACACCGTCAGCCCCTGCACCGGCACGTCATCGGCGAACCGGGCCGCCCGCAGCAGTTGAAACTCCTCCCCCAGCGACTGACGAATGAAGCCTGCCGGCAAGGTCAGCGTCATCCCCGCCTGCGGCAGAGCAATGGACCTGGCCGCCGGGAACGGCGCCGGCTCCTCCCGCTTGCAGCCCGTCAGCAGGGCCGCCACGGCCATCACGCCAATCGTTACGTAATCAGAACGTCGCATTCCAATCTCCAACAGCTAGCCAACGGCGCCTCGGGCGACCGTCGCCAGCACGATGATGTATCCCACGTAGACCACCAGCAGCGGCACGCCCTGCCACCGGCTGAAGCGGTCGCGGCTGATGACAATATACGTCCGCAATAGCAGCAGCGCCAGCATCATGACCGGCAGGTGCAGATAGAAGAACAGTTCGGGCACTCTTAGCGGGGCCGCAACGGCCGAGGCGCCGATCACGAACAGAATATTCAGGATGTCGGCCCCAACGATATTGCCCACCAGCAGGCCCGGATGGCCTTTGACGATGGCCGCGATGGCGGTGGCCAGCTCCGGAAGACTCGTGCCGAACGCCACTACCGTGACCGCCAGGATGTGGTCGGGCACGCCGTACCGGCGGCAGAGCGTCTCCACCGAGCCGATCAGGATATCCGAGCCAAAGATCACCAGCCCCAATCCCACCGCCAGCAGGCCCAGCAGACCAACGATCACCGCCGGCGAAGCCTGGTTCTTGGCACGGGTGGCCTCGGCGGGAATCATCTCCGGATGCTGCTTGGCCCAGCGGAACGAGACATACATGTAGGCCACCAGCAAGCTCAGCAGACAGATGCCGATCCATCGCGGGATTTCCACGTTGCCGATGCCACCGGCCGCCAACGCCAACGCCGTCACAATCCCACACAGCAGCACGCCGGACCCAAACTGAAGCCGCCCATGGCGCCGCAGCACGAACCGGTCCAGCGGCAGGCGCGTAATCAGGCAACATAGGCCGAAGATCATGGCCGTATCGCAAATCACCGAGCCGATC
Organism: uncultured Planctomycetaceae bacterium; assembly: GCA_964428895.1. Taxonomy (GTDB): domain Bacteria; phylum Planctomycetota; class Phycisphaerae; order SM23-33; family SM23-33; genus HyVt-337. Next base: position 2,415 of record CAYRZU010000063.1, on the reverse strand, counting down.
CCGTTGCCCAGCGCCAGCCCGGGCTGACCTCGCCAGGCAGCCATCACCGACACGCACGCCTCCGGCGAGGTCGTCCCCAGCGAGACCACCGTGGCCCCGATGATGACCGTGGAGATGCCCATTGTCTTGGCCAGCCGCACCGCGGCGTTGACGGCCCGGTCGGCCCCCACCAACAGCAGCGCCATACCCCCAAACAGCAGCATCCATAGCGGGAAGTCGGACAACCCTTGGAAGAACGACTCGTTAATGATGTCACCAAGAATCATGGTCAACACAGTAGGCTCACCGGCCAAGTCAGGCAAGGACAACTCATCGCAGCCGGTCGGTTCAGGTGCATGGGAATGGGCCTTGACGGTTTTAGGGCCTCAGCTATAATGACGGTCCACTTGCGGGCGTAGCTCAGTGGTAGAGCGTCACGTTGCCAACGTGAATGTCGTGAGTTCAAATCTCATCGCCCGCTTTGCGCAGGCCCCGGTGACATCAGTTGCCGGGGCCTGTCTTATTGTGCCAATGCGTGCCATTCCAACGGATTGTGTTTCCGCCTGCCCCGCCTCCCCCTGTCTTGGGCCCAGCCCTCGGCACGCCCCGTCGTGTCTTGTCAGAGCGTGCTCGGGGACGAGTTTCCTGAATATTTCCTGAGAGCTTCCTGACGCTAGTTCCCCGTCGTCCCAGTGGCCCTGAGGACGGCCGCCGCACCTTCCTGCTCAGCAGCGGTCTCAGGGACCCCCGGCAGCCGTAGCAGCTCGTCCGCCACCGGTAGCAGGGCCTCATCCATATAGGTAACGTCCGTCAGTCTGGGGTCGGTGTGCCTCATGTGGGCCTGCCGCACCCGCTGACTCATGCCCGCTCTCGCCATCATCGTGCTGAGCGTCTTGCGGATCGCATGGAAGTCCACGTACCCGCTGGCTTGATCCCCATACTCGATGCCCGCCAACTTCAGATCGGACCTCAGCACCTTCATGCTCGGCACTGACGACACCACCGGATCGCCCGCTGGGCCCTGCTCCCGGCAGGCCCGCAGTTCGTCCGCTAGTTGCGGGTGGATGACCAGCGTATCGGCCCGTCGGCTCTTGGTCGTCTCCGCCCGCAGCCGTATCCGTGCGGGCAGGCTGTCGAGGTCCACATCGCCCCACGTCAGCGCCTGTATCTCAGACCGACGCAGCCCGGTCCACAGAGCAATGAGGTACGCTAGCCGTCTCTCTCGCCCCATCCGTTCGGCCCGTCGAGCAATGTGATCTCTGACGTTGCCAACGGGCATCCCTGCATTCGGTCCGGTTCGGACAGTCTGTAGGTCCAAGAGCGGCCGCCGCTGGGCCGCATCCAACAACCGGGCCATTTCCGCCATCGTCAACGCCCGTCGTGGATGCGCCACCCGAATGGCCTTCCGTTCCGTTCGCCGGAGGCTGGCCAAGGGGTCCACCTTGATTCGTCGGGCTTGAACCGCCCACATGGTGAAAGCCCTAACCGTGCCCACATACTCGTTACGGGTGTATCCGGACAGCTGCCGTTCCTTGATGCGCAGCCCAGACAGGAACCGGTTGATCCGCACCGGGTCAAGTTCGTGCATCCGTTTGGCCCCGGTGCCCTCGATGATGCGGCGGATGCGATTCTCCACCTGCAGCACATAGCGCGGGCTTCGTCCCTCCGCCGTCAGTCCGGCGACGAACTCCGCCAGATGCACGTTGATGTCCGTCCGCCGGTGTTCGTCCATGGGATCAACGAGTCCCTCCGCTCGCAGCGCGGCCCCCCGCTCTAGTCGTTCGCCCATTTCCATCGACGCCCGTTTGTCCACGTAGCCGGTCTTGTCCCGCCACTTGGCCCGTTCGGCGTCATACCAACTGATGATCCATTTCGAGTTCTTCTGTTTCCGATCCTTACTTCGTTTGTAGACAGTCGCCATGTTTCACCTCGATTCTACGTGAGTGCCTACCCCAGACTTCGTACCCACCGGCTTGAGCCGCATCAGCAGCCCGCAGCGAAGCCCCTCGGACAACCCCGCGCGGGAAGAGCAAATCATGGACGGGTTACTCATGGCCCATCTCCGGCTCCTCCGGCGGCCCGATGTACCGGTACCGGGTTGCGGCGCGGGGATTGTGGGCCTGCCCGCCCTTTTGGACTTCTTCAATGCAGCCTTCGCCAACCAGCAACCGCAGCCATCGCCACGCCTGCATGTGGTTCACTTCAAGCAACTGACCGGCGCTTCTGGCCGAAATCCAAAACGGCTCGTCGCCTCGATCCGACTGAAGTACACCGCAGAGCGAGAGCAGTTGCCCGATCTTGAGGCTCTCAAAATCCCCAATTGGCTGGTCTTTGGCCCGATCGAAAGCCTGCTGGAGGTAGTCGGCATCGACGGGGTGCTCGACTGACCTGCCCCCGATTCCTGTACCAATGTGAATGAGAGTCAGGTTGCCGCTT
>CAYRZU010000062.1:0-19906 GCA_964428895.1 uncultured Planctomycetaceae bacterium | reverse complement strand
TTGTGGTGTATTTGTTTCTGCAGGGACCATGAATCTTCGAAACCAACTCGAGCAACGCATCAGCCAGGCCCTCACTGCCGCCGGAGCGCCGGAAGGCGCTGCCGCCCTGGTGGGCCCGTCGGCCAAGCCGGAGTTCGGCGACTACCAGGCCAACGGAGTCATGGCCGCCGCCAAGGCCCTCAAGACCAAGCCTCGCGACCTGGCCGAAACGCTGCTGGCGCATCTGGACCTGTCGGACCTAGCTGAAAGCATCGACATCGCCGGACCGGGCTTCATCAATATTACGCTCAAAGCCGATTGGCTGGGCGAGCGCCTGACCGCGGCGGCTGACGACGAGCGGCTGACCATCCGGCCCGCCGACACCAAGCAGCATGTTGTCATCGACTACTCCAGCCCGAACCTGGCCAAAGAGATGCACGTCGGTCATTTGCGATCGACCATCATCGGCGACGCCATCGCCCGAACGCTCGAGTTCCTCGGCCACGACGTGAAGCGCCAAAACCACGTCGGCGACTGGGGCACGCAGTTCGGCATGCTGCTGGCCCACCTGGACGAACTCGTCGAACAAGGCCACGCGGATCTCTCCGAGGATCTGGCCGACCTGGAAGATTTCTATCGCGCCGCCAAGAAACGGTTCGACGACGACGCCGTCTTCGCCGACCTGGCACGCCAGACCGTGGTCAAGCTCCAAGGCGGCGACGAGCACTGCCGGGCCCGTTGGCAGGAATTCCTCGACATCTCGCTATCCCACTGTCAGCAGGTGTACGACGGCCTGGGCGTAACGCTCCAACGAACCGACGTCTGCGGCGAAAGCTTCTACAACGACGACCTGCCGAAGGTCGTGGCCAACCTGGATGCCAAGGGGCTGCTCAAGGAGTCCGAAGGCGCCAAGTGCGTGTTCCTGACGGCCTTCGCCAACAAGGACGGCGAGATCACACCGTTTATCGTTCAGAAGACCGACGGCGGCTACCTCTACGCCACCACCGACCTGGCGGCCATCCGGCACCGTATCTCTGCGCTGGGTGGCGATCGGTTGATCTACGTGGTCGGGTCCGAGCAGAGCTTTCATTTTCAGCAACTCTTCGCGGTGGCCCGCGAGTCGGGGTTCGCCCTGGATAACATCTCACTCGAGTATGTGCCGTTCGGCATGATGCTGGGCGAGGATCGCAAACGGTTCCGCACGCGCGAAGGCGGCACGATCAAACTGATGGATCTGCTGGATGAGGCCGTCAAGCGGTCGGCCGACCTGGTGGCCCAGAAGAACCCCGAGCTCGACGAGGCTGAACGGGCCGAGGTCGCCCGAGTGGTCGGCATCGGGGCGGTCAAGTACGCCGACCTCGCTCAGAACCGCACCAGCGATTACGTTTTTTCGTGGGACAAGATGCTCTCGCTGGAAGGCAACACCGCCCCCTACATGCAATACGCCTACGCTCGCGTCCGCTCCATCTTCCGCAAGGGAGAGCTGGACGATGTGGCCGGGCCGATCGAGTTGGCCGAGCCGGCCGAGCGGGCCCTGGGAGTCAAGGTGCTGCAACTGGCCGAGACGCTCGATTCCGTCGCAGCCGAATGCCTACCCAGCGTGCTGTGCGCGTATCTGTTTGATCTGGCCGGTGCGTTCATGAGCTTCTATGAGTCCTGCCCCGTCCTGAAATCCGAGGGCCCCATCCGGGCCAGCCGCTTGCGCCTGTGCGACCTGACGGCCCGGACGATTCAGTTGGCCTTGGGCTTGCTGGGTATCGAGACCGTCGAGCGGATGTAGGCTACTCGCTCGAGGTGTCGCTGAAGTACCGCTGGACGATCCGGCGGTACTCGGCCGGTACCTTTCCACTGGTTAGCGACTCGCTCGCCCGCAGCTTGGCCGCCGACCAGACCTCGGTGTAATCGGCCTCGCTCGCCGGCGGCGGGCCATCCCCCCCCTCGCCCGTCGCGGCGGGATCATAGTCCGGATGATAGACTCGCATCCAGGAGCCGTCGTCGATGTCGGGCTGCCCGGGCTCAACGCTTGCTGATCCGTTGTCGCCGGTTGCGTCGTTATCGGGAGCACGTTCGGTCCGCAACATCCCGGCCGCTCGCAGGGCTTCGGGGGTTAACTCAACGGGGCGGAAGCCAGCCTCGCGCAGTTCGTCCATCAAACGGTCGAACTCGTCATCATCCAAGGCCACCACCGCACCAGCTGCCTGCTCGAACTTGCGAGCCAACTCCTCATCCACCGTGGCAGCCTGGTTCCGCAGAACGGCCGCCACCTCCCGACGCTGGTCGGGTGACAGCCCCGCCGGACCTTCAGGAACAACGGTTATCGCGTTCATTGCAGCGACCAAGAGCACGCTGAGGCCCCAACCCGCCGCCGCCCGCCTGACCCCTCCCCAGACGCCACCCCCCAACACCGGCAGTCGCCCAACGGCAGCCGCCGCTTGGGCGTAGACGACCTCCGCCGCGGGCGAATCGGCCTGGTCGGACCAACCCAGCTCCACGGCTGTAGCGAACCGTTCCTTGAGGTCCCACTGCTGATCGACGCGCGCCGCAGCCCGGATGGCTGAGCATGGCACGAACAACGATCCCATCGCACAGGCCAACGCCCACACGCCGCCGATCCAGAGGACATCGAGGGTCAGAGGCAGGTCAAAGACAAGCATGGCCCTGGCCACAGCCAGCACGTTCAACGCCGTCCAGCCCAGCAGAGCCGCCAAGGCCGCCCGGACCCACCGCACGCGCCATTGGGCCCGGGCCGCTAGTCGAAGCACATTGTCGCGTGGGGAACTCATGGCTACTCCTATCTTACGCTCGACGGCGCCACCGGCCAAGATTGCCGGCCAAAACCTCTTCAGACGGGTGGCGAAGATCGATGGTCCCTGCCGATAAGACTGATTAGGACAAATCCCTGTATACCCCTTTGCAGCAATGGACTGTGAGGTTGTCATGGACGACAAGACCCATCCCGTTCTGGTGCTGGCCGACGACGCCACCGACGCTCGTTGCCTGTGCAAGATGATCCGCTCTGCCCCGGACTCCTTCGACCTGCGGGTCAGCCGTCTGGACTCGGCTGCGGTCGTTTCCAACTACGTCGCAGAGGAAAAGCTCGAAGCGATTCTGCTGGAGACCGACCTCGAGACCGACACCGACCTGGCGGTCGTCGCCAGCGTCTGCCACTCCGTGGGCGACGTGCCGGTGGTGCTGGTAACGCCGACCACCGATGAATCCCGCCACCAACAGGCCGTCGCCGGCGGCGCTGCCGGCTGCCTGACCAAGTGGAAGTTCGACCACACGTCATTGGCTCAAACGCTGTCCGACGCCATCCGCCGAAAACCGCCGTCACCGGAGTTCCGAACGAATGTCGCGCCGAGATAAGACCGACTTCCAACACCTCCTGGCCCACACCCACGACGCGGTGGTCATCCTCGCCGAGGATGATTGCATCCTCTACGCCAATCATGCCGCCGAGGCGCTTTTCGGCCTGTCGGCCAACGACCTGGTCGGCCGACACGTGGACCTGCATGCGGCTGATACCGGTCACGTGGTGATCCACCGCGGCGCCGGCGACGATTCCCACGCCGAGGCCCGCACCATCGAGGTCACCTGGGACGGCCACAAGGCCCACGCCCTGCTGCTGGCCGACGCCACAGGCCTCCACCGGGCCCAGCAACGCCTCCGCCAGGCCGTCAAGATGGAAGCCATCGGCCGCCTCACCGCCAGCGTGGCCCACGACTTCAACAACAAGCTGACGATCATCAACGGCTTTACCCGGGTGGCGCTGACGCAGGTCAAAGACGACGATCCCCTGCACGAGTCGCTGGAAGAGGTCGCCCGGGCAGCCGCTCACTCGGCGGAGATGATCAGCGAACTGCTGACGCTCGCCCGCCCCCAATCGCCCGACCTGCAACCGGCGCGCCTCAAGCAACTGCTGACGGCCATGGCGCCGTCCCTGGAGCGGCTGCTGGGTGAGCACATCGACGTGACGGTGGAATTGGCCGCCGACATCGGCAGTATTCGGGCCGAACCCGTCCAGTTCGAGCAGGCCGTCAACAACCTGGCCACCAACGCCCGCGACGCCATGGAGGGCCGCGGCAAGCTGGGCCTTAGCGGCGAGAACGTCCACGTCTCCGAGGCCGAAGCCGTCGAGCACAGTGCCGCCGCCGGCGAGTACGTGCGGCTGAGCATCACCGACAACGGCTTCGGCATGGACGAGGCCGTCTGCAAACAGATCTTCGAGCCGTTCTTCACCACCAAGAGTTCGGGCAAGGGCACCGGGCTTGGCTTGGCGATGGTCAACAGCTTCGTGGTCGGCAACGACGGGTACATCCGCGTGGAAAGCGATCCCGGCAAGGGCACGACCTTCCACCTGTACTTCCCCCGTGCGGCCGACGCCGCCGAATCCGAGGCCGAGACGGCCCTCCCCGCCTCCAGCTACGAAAGCGAACGGGCCAACGGTGAAGTGATCCTGATCGCCGAGGATGAACCGGCCGTCCGCAACCTGCTGATCCGCGTGCTGCAGACCTGCGGCTATGAGGTGATCGCCGGCGCCGACGGGGCCGAGGCCCTCCGCAAGGCCCAAGACTTCCAAGGCCACATCGACCTGCTGATCACCGACGTGGTCATGCCCAACACCTGTGGGCGAACCCTGGCTGAGAAGCTGCGGGGCATCCGACCCAAGACCAAGGTCATCTATATCTCCGGCTACGCCCAGGGCATCATCGACGCCGACACCGCCGCCCGCGAAGGGGCCCTGCTGATCCAGAAGCCCTTCAGCCCCGACCACCTGCTGGCCACGGTCCGACAGATCCTCGCCGCCGCCCAGACCCCCGCGGCCTAGAGCGGGCCCAATACCCACGCTACCTCGGCCGGCGGATTTCCCAATCCGCCGGCTTTCTTTCTGCGAGGCCGCACGACCTGGGCTTTCGTTGCGCGTGCAAGCGAGTTGCACCCCCTACTTGCTGACTCAGTCTACTCTGTGGCGTCGTCGGCCAGGGCGTTGTCCAAATCGGTCAGGTCGGCGCCGAGGAGTTGGATCTCATCCTTGTTGGCCACGGCCGCTAGCTGCTGCTGGGCATCCGCAAGGTGGCCTTTGGCGGCGGCGGTGTTGCCGGCGAGAAGGTCCGCTCGGGCGAGGGCTTCGTGGGCGTAGCCGAGGAAGAACGGGGAGAGCTTGCCGGACTCGCTGACGGCCAGGCACTTGCGGGCGAACTGAAGGGCCATGGGTGCGTTCTCGGCCAGGGCATAGGCCCGGGAGATCTGCCAATACCCGACCGATAGGTTGACCGGCTCGCAATCGGTCCGCTGCTTCCAATGCCACAGAGACGTCTGGGCCACCAGGAGCATGTCCTCGGTGTCTTCATCGGTCCGGTCGGCCTTATCGAAGAAGGTCCAGCACTTGTTGAAACAGTTGGCGGCGAAGACTTCGTGGATGAGTTGGCGGCCTTGCGGGTCGGCGAAGACCTCTTTGACGGCATCGAGCATAGGGATGGCTTCACTGGCGTCCGAGGTCTCAGCGAGCGGGGCCGTCTCGGACGGCGAGTCGCACGAACTCGCGATGACGAGGATGAGAACGAGGACGACGGACCATGGTCTCATGGTGATCCTTTCGGTGGATTGGGTCGGCCGAGCTGATGGTATGGGCGACCCGTTGCGCGTGCAACCAGTTGCACCCCCTACCAATGACAGATGCGCATTAGCGCAAACTTAGCGCCGCGTTCATTGGGCATTCTCGGCGCGCGCAAAACGGACGAGTGCCCGGAGGCAATCGTCCGTCTTGCTTGGCTAGATTGGACTAACGACGTCCCGCCTTCGGCGGATCTACGTCTTACGCCGCCGCAGCAGCGCCAGGCCGCCCAGTGTTTACCCAACTCCTGTACAGAGAATTCCTTAAAACCGGTCACCAGGTGTAAATTTAATTACCAAGGATACTGGACGGCACGGTACCGTAACATGTGTATGTCTGGTGTGTTACGTCGAACTTCATCACTATTGCGATCCTGGCGTTGCCTCCGAAACATCAGCGATTCAGTTGTGTTTCCCGCCACGCGATGGGTCTGCCGTGGCGGCCTCATCCTCTTGGACCCAATTGGCCGATGGTAGTTAAGCGCCCTTTTTGGAGGCGCATGGCAATCGCAGACATTCTTGAACGCTACAGACTCGGCAAGGCTCTGACATGACACGAGAATCCGTACTGTACCTGGCTGGCACGGGGGTGGTTATCCTTCTACTGGCGGCCACCGCCAACGCGGTGACGGTTCTTCCAGCGGACGGCAACGCCATGGGGGCCTGGCAAGGGTCGGTCCACGTGTTCGGCCAGTTGGCCGGCTTTGCCGTCGAGGCCGACGTGGACTTCGCCGTCTACGCGCCATCGGCGGGGGCGAGCAACTTCGACGCGACGTTCGGCCTCGGCGCCGACCCGACTGGCGGCGCCGAATACGTCTACGCCTATCAGGTCTTCAACGTCACCACGGGCAGTATCTCCAATACGATCACGGAGTTTCAGGTTGGCCTAGACGGCGACGAAACGCTGACGGGCAACCCCGCCCTGAGCCCCCCCGACCAACTCGGCCACGTGTTCTTCGTCGACGGCACGGGCGACGTGTCCCCCTCGTCGACGCTGCTGAGCGACCCGTCCGGAACGCCGGCGCCGACCGCGGCGGTCTGGTCGTTCCTGTCGCTGCTGATCCCGTCCGGCCAGAGCAGCGACGTGCTGCTGTTTACGAGCCCGGACGGCCCGGAATGGGATTCAGCCACCGTTGGCGGCGACTGGACCGCCAGCGAGGATGTGCCCAGCCCCGGCGTTCCCCTTCCGGCCACGCTGGCCCTGCTAACCGCCGGCAGCAGCATGGTGCTGGCTCGGCACCGCCGGACGTAACGGCGCCTCGGGCGAACCGACACCAACGCGGGCGACCCCGACCAACCGGGATCGCCCGTTTTTTTTTGCGCTTGTCCTTCGGCTCGGCCGAGCGCCGCGGGCCGAGAACGGCCCTAGACGTCGCCGGCGGCGCCCTGGGGGTGGTCGGGATCCAGCTTGGTCACATCCCGGCCCGGTCGACGGATATCGAGCGCCTCGCGGACACATCGCCAGAAGTGCTCGCACTCGGCGGGTTGGCCCGCTTTGCAGGCATGGCCGGTTAAGGGGCACGGGAACGTCTCCGGCACTTCCGGCGGTTCGGGCGCCTTCGGTTTTGGGCTCTTCCTAGACATCGCAACGGCCCTCGGCCCAATCGAACCATTGTAGGCCCGGAGGCGCTCAATCCCACGTGGCCGAACCGAATGCGGCCCCTCCCCCCCTGCCAAGCCGACTGGCCTTCTGGGGTTGTCTTTATCGAAGGTCGAGCCGATAATGGTAAATGGAGGCTCGGGCCTGCCCGCACGGCCACGGGTCGCCCTTCGTGACGCCAGCCAGAGACCGAGAAAGAACTGCTATGCCGCGAACTCGACAACCCAGCGGATTCACCTTGGTGGAGCTCCTGATCGTTCTGGCCATCCTGGCTCTGTTGGCGGCCATCGTATTGCCCACCGCGCAGCGCGCCATGGAACTGAGCCGCCGGGTCATGTGTCAAACCAACCTGCGGTCGCTGAGCACGGCCATGATTACCGAAGGCGGCCGGGGCGCGGACATCGGCGATCTCTTGGTGGAGTTGCCGATGGCCTTGGAATGGGACCTTCGCATGTTCCGGAAGGGCGCGGGGCCCTACATGACCTGCGTCAGCGTAATCGAGCACGAGGTCAGTCTTCGGACCAGTCTGTCGGACATCTACGTCCGCCAGGACGGGCACGGCAGCGCCGTCACCGACGGCGTGGCCTGCTCGAACCTGTATGACGTACTGATCCTGGGCGAAGTCAACGACCGCCAGTTGCACTATCTCTACGGAGAGAACAACAACGCCAGCGACTGGGGCTGGGTCGAAGAACTCAATGACGGGCAGGGGCTCGAGGAGAATCAGGCCTTCGTCAGCATCTCGACGTGTGCGGCGTTCTTGATCACCATCACCGACACTTATATTGAGTTCAAGCCATTAGGCCATCACCCCAACTGGTACAGCGGTTCGAACCACTGGATCGTCCAGGGAGACGATGAAGAGGACTGGCGTGAGGACGTCCTGGTCGAATTGACCGGCGTCCGTCAGCCGGTGGCGCACGCGGCCGTTAGGTCCAACGCCTACGGCGAAACCGATTACGGCATGAATAACCTGGTCCCGCCCGTCGCGATGCAGTTCCGGCAACTGCTCCTGACCGAATACAGCAAGCCCACCATCTGGCTGAGCGGCGAGAACCCCACCGACCCCACCAGCGACGTTTACGATCGGCCGTTCGACGACGACTACGACAACGGCGAGGTCGTGGAGCGCCACTTGGGGACGGCCAATACCGTTCTGGTCGACGGCTCGGTGCAGGCGATGAGCAAGGCCGAGCTGGAGGCCGAGTTCATGCTCCTCGAGGATGACGGCGAGAGCATGTGGCGGCCCTAGTCGACCCGCCCCAGAAGAACCAAAGCGGGCGACCTCGATGCGTCGGGGTCGCCCGCTTTCTTATTGGCATCACCGGGCTGGGGGCCCGGGCCAGACGAAACACTCGGACTACGCCCGCCGCCGCCTGAGAGCAACGACGCCGCCGATCGCCAGCACGCTCATCGTCGCCGGCTCGGGCAATTCGACGTAGTAGTCCTCGACTTCCCCGTCCGGCGCCGGGCCGTACCACGGCAATCCCGCCTGCGACGAGAATCGAAACCGCGCGTAGGTGTCGGCGAACGACGCACCGATCGGAACGCTGAAGCTCAGGGGGTTCGGACCGGCCACCAGGGGCTGATCGATGAAGATCTGCTCCCCGGGATCGGCCCAGGTGCCGTTGGCGTTGAAGTCCAGCCACGCGTTCAGCAGCCCGGGGCCGCTGGCGCTAATCGTCACGTTGGCCGCAAGGCCCGGCCAGAGCTTCGAGGTGAAGATCACGCCGTCTTCGTCGTCGGGGACGCCGACCGCGTCGTCCAGCACGGCCATGAAGGACGGCTGGCCGTCCGGCTCGGCGTCAACCAGGGCGCCCATGAAGACGCCCGGTATGATCTGGTGATTCGCGCCGTTGCTAATGGACAAGGTCTGATAGCTGTCCGGCGCGTCGCCGTAATCATAATCGGGAGCAACCAACAAGGGATCGGCCATCGCCGGCGCAGCCAACACCGCCAGCACCAATAGGGTGATTCGTACAGGTGTAGTCATGATGATATGGTCCTCCTGAAGCCGCGGGCCCCTCGATAGCGCCCGCGGACAGACCGCTAAGTTGTCACAGGTGTTATTGGATGGATTGGGGAACGTTATGAATGGGGAGACTCCTTTCGTGTTCATGCGCTGTCCGGGGCCGAGCCCTCGGGCCCAAGCACATTAATCCCGGGTGACGACGGCCAAGCAAGCAAGGCCGGCGCTGCTTCGCCGAGGCTTGGCCGGGCCGCCCGCTCTTTTGGTTTCGTCACCGGGCTCTGGATTCCGGGGAACGGTTCAGCAAGACGGACTACTTCCTTCGTCGACGCAACGCGGCCAGACCGCCGACGGCGAGCAAGCCCATCGTGGTCGGCTCGGGAACGGTGTAGTCGTAGATCACGGTGACTTCGCCAATGGCGTCGGCCGAGCGGAAGCCGCCGTCGATGCCGCTGGCGCCGCTGACGGCGAAGAACTGGCTGGTGTCAACGTTGATCACGTAGTCCGGGCCGGCGTTGACATCCAGGTAGCTGGCCAGGGCAATCCCGCCCGTGATCGTGGCAAAGTCTGAATCGGTCAGGCCGACCATGCTCAGCGTGGCGCCGTCGGCGGGCGAGCCGTCGATCGGCGGGCCGTCGCCGTCATCGGGAGCCAGGATCAGATGGGCCGAATCGCCCGCAACGGCCTTGACGGCCGGGACAATCACTTCGCCACCGCTGATCAACTGGGCGTCGATGCCGAAGTCGATGTCGACCGTGCCGACGGTGGGGCTGTCGTTGTCGACCAGGAACTCCCCGGCCGTCACGAGCACTTCGACCTCCACGAACACGCTGTTGAGGAACCCGAGCGACGTATCGAACGAATCGAACGTCAGGTCCTCGTCAAAGTCCGGCGTGCCGGAAAAGCCTTCGGTTTGGGTGACGGTGGCCGCCGACGAGATGCCGACAAGGGACAGACAGACTGCTAGAGTGAGTGCGAACGTCTTCATGGCGCTCTCCTTGGAAACGCTAGTCATCCTGTGGTGGGAGAGCCCGTGCCCTCCTGTGAGGGAAACGTAGGTAACGTTCGGGAGGCCGGCCAAACCGAGGAGCCATTTTCTCCGCAGGTTGGCGTGCGCAGGCAGACGTGGCCTGAGGAAGCGGCCCTTTTCCTTGCGAGTCCGGCGCGGGAGGTCAATAATGCCCGGAATCGCCAAGCCGAGCCTACTACCCGCTCTGTGCCTCCGCGCCTTGGCGGCAGAAGAAGGAATTCCGGAGATAACTCATGGCATCGATGAAACTGGTTAGTGTTGAACCGACGATCTTCTTCGCCCTTAAGCAAGGGGTGTTGAAGAATCGGGTTAAGGTCACCGTGAACAACACCGGCTCGAAGGCGGCGGCGTCGCTCGGCATTAAGGGGGGCGGCGTTAGTGCGCGGGCTCGGATGAGCAATATCCCCAAGGGCAAGAGTACGCTGGACGTGTTCCTGCCGGAGATTCGTAAGAAGATGGCCGTTCGGGCCGAGCTGCTGGTCGATGGCGCGTGCGTGTCGGCCAAGCAGTTTGAGTGGGCGCCGCCGAAGAAGTGGGACGTTCATTACATTCATTACTCTCACCACGACTACGGTTACACCGACCTCCCGAGCCGGATCCTGGCCGACCACGATCGGTTCTACGACGACGTCCTCGACTGGTGCGCCGAGACGGCCGACTGGGACAAGGATTGTCGCTTCCGCTATCAGGTCGAGCAGGCCTGGAGCCTGCTGCACTGGGCCAAGCGTCGGCCGGCTGAGGCCGTCGCGCGGATGATGAAGTTCGCCAAGGCCGGGCAGATCGAGATCCCGGCCTTGTTCGGCAACCAGACGTCCGAACTGTGCGGCCACGAGGAACTGCACCGGCTGATGTACCCCTCGTTCCAGCTGAAGCGGGAGTACGGCGTGCAGGTCACCAGCGCCATGCACAACGACGTGCCGGGCTTCTCCTGGGGCCTGATCGGCGCGATGGCCGACGCCGGCGTGAAGTACTTCTGCATGGGCGTGCCGCGCTGGTACTTCACCGCCAGGCAGCCCGTCCACCCGTGTTGGGATGAACAGGCCGTCCGCCACTTCAACGTGCCCGGCCCCTGGTGGTGGGAAACGCCGGACGGCAAGCGCTTGCTGACCTGGTACAACCTGCACGGCATGGAGTTCCGCCCGCTGGGCGAGCACGACACCCTCGAGCGACTGCCGGGCATGCTCAAGCAGTTCGACGACCTCGGCTACCAGTGGAACACCGTCAACTTCACCGTCACCAGCGGCCATCGCGACAACAGCCCGGCCAGCCGCTGGTTCGCCGACTTCATCCGTGACTGGAACGACAAGTGGGTCTACCCGCACTTCGTCAACTCCACCAACACCCGCTTCCTGGACATCATTTCCAAGAAGCTCCCGGCCGACACCAAGGTTTTGCGGGGCGAGTTCCCCAACACCGACTACACCGTCTGTGCCACCAGCACCCCGCACGAAACCGGCGTGAACCGCAACGCCCACCAGCACCTGCGGCGAGGCGAGACCTTCGCCACCATCGCCGGCGAGCTGTGCGATTACGATTTCCCGAAGGCCCAGATCGACGATGCCTATCTCGACACGATGTACCACGACCTGCACTGCTGGGGCATGGCCCATCCGGGCGGCCCGGCCCAGGACGGCAACGTGGCCGAGAAGTGCACCAACGCGTATCGGGCGCTCGCCCTGGCCCACGACCTGGAAATGAAGGCTGTCAACCGCGTGGCCGACAACCTGACCACGCCGGAGGGGAACTTCCTGACTCTCTTCAACGCCCTGGCCCACAAGCGGTCGGATGTAATGACGCTGCCGCTGCACGAGTGGGCACCCATCGGCCTGCCCATGACGTGGAGCCAACCCAACGAACACGGCGAGCGGTTCTACGGCGCGACCTGGGCCATCGGCCGCGATTGCCACCGGGCCCCGGACTTCATGATCCAAGGCCCGTTCGATCTGGTGGACATGGACACCGGCAAGAAGGTGACCTACCAGCTCCGCACGATCACCGACCCGCAGGACGCCAGCCCGCACGCGGGCGAGCGGATCGCGATCGGCCATCAGAAGACGGCCGTCGATATCGTCTTCGCCGCCAACGATATCCCGGCCGTCGGCTACAAGACCTACAAGGTCGTCAAGAAGCGCGCCGCCAAGAAGACGGCGAAGAAAGCGGCCAAGAAGGCCAAGAGCTTCATTAGGGGCCTGACGGTCGACAACAAGTTCGTGAAGCTCAAGGTCGACGAGAAGACCGGCGACGTGGTCAGCTTGTTCGACAAGGAACTCGGCCGCGAACTGGTCGACAAGCGTGCCGACCACAGCGTCACCCAACTGATTGTCCGTTCGGCCGAGACCAACAAGGAACAACGCGTTCGCGCCAAGAGCGTCAAGGTCGTCGAAGACGGCCCGGTGTTCACCACCATCCGCGTTAAGGGTGAGGCGGTCTCCCTGCCGCGATTCACCAAGGACATCACGGTCTATCACGCCGCCAAACGCGTCGACGTAGCCATCCGCGGCCTGAAGGACTCGACGCCCACGGTCGAGGCCTACCTAGCCTTCCCGTTCAAGGTCGCCGATCCGAAGTTCCGCTTCGAAGCGTCCGGTTCTGTCATCGAGCCGACGGTGGACCAACTGCCCGGTAGCTGCACCGACTACTACGCCATGCAGCACTGGGCGGACGTATGGGACAAGGACGGCGGCGTTGTGCTGAGCCCCGTCGATTCCCCGATGATGGAGTTCGGCGGCCTGTATCCGGCTTACGTCAGCGGCGCCCACCACCAGTTCACCAACCCCGAATACGGGCACGAGTGGCTAGCTCCCGGGAGCCTCACCAAGGGCCACATGTACGCGCTGCTGTACTACAACAACTACGGCACGAACTTCATCAACGTCCACACCGGCGAGTTCCTGATGCGGTTCAGCTTCACCGGACACGCTGGCAACTGGAAGGACGCCGCCGTCCGCCAGTTCGGTTGGAACGCCGCCAACCCTTGCTGGCCCGTCTGGACGCCGGGCGGCCAAAAGGGCTCGCTGCCGACCAAGGCCCATTCGTTCATCAAGATCGGCGCGTCGAACGTGGAGCTATCCACCTTCAAGCCGGCCGAAGACGCCGACGGCCTAGTCGTCCGCATTCGCGAGACAGCCGGCCGCGCCACCACCACCACGGCCAAGCTGCCCCGCCGAACTATCCGCAAGGCCACGCTGACCAACACGCAGGAAGAGAACATCAAGAAGCTCCCGGCTTCCGGCGACAGCGTGAAGGTCTCCCTGGCCGCCTTCGGCACCGCCACCATTCGGCTGAACCTGAAGTAGTCGCACCTTTGATGAGAGCTTGCGTCGAGCGGCCGATCCGAATGGGTCGGCCGCATGTTTGCGCGCGGCAGCGCCCAAGCCATTGCAGCGAACGGGCCACGGGCGTATAAAGGCGTTGAAGGGCCTTTCCGGCAAACAAGCAAGGGAGACACATCATGCCGCACGTACTCGCTGTTAACTTGAAGGTGGCCAATTACGAGAAGTGGAAGGAATGCTTCGACGCGTCGGTCGAATTGCGCAAGGGCAAGGGAGAAATCTCCTGCCAGTTGTTCCGCACAGCCGACGACCCCAACGAACTGGTGATGCTGGCGGAATGGCACGACGAAGAAAGCGCCCGCCAGTTTCTGGGCTCCGAAGAATTACGACACGCCCAGCAGGAATCGGGCGTCACGCAGATCCCCGACTGCCTCGTGCTCCAGGAAATCGAGAAGGTGCAACTGTAGGCGTTCGGTTCGGGCGCCAAACCTACTCGTAAACCGGTCGGCCGCACCGGGGACACGGATACGCGTCGCCGGCTTCGACGTCTTCCAGGTGCGTGTCGTACCCGCACTTGGCGCAGCCGTACCTGTGCAGCTTGCGGTCGGCGGTGTCGTGGCGAACACGGTCGTAGGCGCTGAAGACCAGCAAGGCCAGCCCCGCCGCGGCCAGGGCCGTTCCCAGGACCATCGCCACCGGACTGGGCTGATAAGTTCCCGGGCCGAACCCCAGCCACAGCAGCGCCCCGCCGCCGGCCAACACCAGCAGCGACGTCGGCACGGACCAGGTTGTGATGCTATGAACTCGCATGGCGGGCCTCCGCGGTGGGATGGTTCCGTTTGGCCACACCATTCTAGGCCCGCCGAGCCGCCGAAGAAGGCCAACGCGAAGGTTGCACCGGACATCCACGGCCGACGGTGGTGAAACGGAATCGGAAGGAGTCATATCATGAACGGACTACCGATCTATGTGATCTTGCTTCTGGGGGCGGGCGTGCTGGCGGCAGCGATAGCCTGGGCGGCCGATGCGGACACGCCGTCCCTTCCGGCCGCCCAGACCGAAGGCGGCATGAGCTTGGTCGAGGCGTTGGCGGCGCGGCGATCGGTGCGAGCGTTCAAGCCGGACGTCTTGACGGCCCAACAGATCGCCCAGCTTTGTTGGGCGGCTCAGGGAGTCAGCGACGAGCGGCGCGCCCTGCGCACCGCCCCCTCGGCCGGGGCGTTGTATCCGCTGGAGGTGTACGTGGTGACCGTCGACGGCGTGGACCACTACGACCCGGCGGTCCACACGCTAGCCCGGCACGTTAACGGGGACCTTCGCACCGGGCTCCAGACCGCGGCGCTGGGGCAATCCTGTGTGGGCCAGGCCCCGGCGACGTTCGTGATCACGGCCGTGGTCGCCCGGACCGAGCGTAAGTACGGCCGCCGGGCCGAACGGTACGTGTGGATCGAAGCCGGACACGCCGGGCAGAATCTGCTACTGCAGGCGGCGGCGATGGAGTTGGGGGCCGTACCGGTCGGGGCCTTCGATGACGCGGCGGTTGCTAAGGCGATATCCCTGCCGGCCGATCACGCCCCGCTGTACCTGATCCCCTTAGGCCACACCCGTTAGCTGTCGGGATCCATGTCCAGCGCGCCCTTAGTGGTGTTGGCGCTGACCACGCCGGTTTCGTAGCAGTAGTACCAGCCACTCTTGTTGTTGCGGGGGGGGGCCGTCTTCTTGCCGATGGCGATCTTCTCGTCCAGGGCGTCTTCGGCGAACGGATTAGCCGGCCACTTATCGAGGTACGGCCCGTAGGACCCGCTTTCGGTGATCTTCCCGCTGGCGGTGGTCTTGTTTAGGAGACGGTCGATGGCCTTGGCGTAACTGTTCTTGCCGTTTTCGTCCAGGTGCGGCAGACGGCCGTCGTGCTGCACGCGGTACAGCTCAATCTGATTGCGAACGAGGCGAACGTTGGAGCAGAGCTGGCTCTCCATCGCATCTTCGCTAGCGGTGGAGAACTGTGGAACGACCATGGCCGCCAGAATGCCCAGCGTCACTACCACAATCAGGATCTCCACCAAGGTGAAGCCCCGTCGGATCCCATCGGACTGAGTCAACGACACCATCGCTCTCTCCACAACAACACCGCGCCCCCTTTCCCAGCAGCGGGTGTTGGTCCTTGGTTTCATCGGCGTGTTCCGCCCGGGCCTTAACGCCCAACATGGCGAGCCGGCAGAAATGACTGATCCGGCGCGAGCGGCCGGCTAATCCCGAGCAGATCAATGACCACAATCTCCCTCGACAAGGTGGCCAATCCCTAAAGTTGCCTGCTCATGTGCCGATATCCCACAATGTTAGTGCTCCCAATGTGCGCTGCACGCGCGGGTCGAGGGATTTGTATTAATGAAGAAGCTTGTGGTAACGTCGCCGGGCCTTCTGTTGATCTTGGCCATCATCGCCGCTAGCGGCATCTTCCTGTTGGACGTGTTCTACCTTCAGCCTCGGACGCTGTCTCAGCAGGACGCGGCCATGCGCGAGCGCGCCCAGGCCGCCCAAATGGCGGTCGAGCTGACGCTCCGGGCCGAACAGAACCGGTTGAGCGCCATCGCGGCCGCCCTGGCCGGGCACTACGACGACCATACCGACGGCTGCGCCCCTGCCACCTTCGCCGGCGACGCCGCCCGCCTGCTGACCCAACAGGAGCGAATTGTCCTGACCGACACGAACGGCCACGTCCTGACCACGGCGGACGGCGTCGGCCTTGACCGGGCCCTCGATCTGCCGGGCGACCTACCGGCCACCACGGCGCGCGGCCTAATTCGCCGCAATGACCACATCGCCCTGTTCGCCCGCAACCCCCTTGCCGGTGATGAACCGACCGCGCCGCCCGACTATGTGTGGGTTGTCCGATCACTGGACGAAGAGCTCCGCCAGAAGCTCTGTAGCGCCACCGGTGGAGCGGTGGTCTGGGTGGCCAACGACAACATGCGCGGCGCCAACAAGAGCAATCATCGCATGTGGCTGTCGGGCAACGGGCAGATCATGGTGGCGTGTCCGACGCGTGATGCCGAGGGCAACTCCGCCGGATTCTTCCGGATCGAACTGCCCGTCGCTAACATCTACCGGCAGGGCGCCGTGGTCCGGAGGAGCGTCCTGGCGGTGCTGATCCTCTCGGCCGGTCTGACGCTGTTGATCATCACCGGCGTGCACATGCTGATTACCGGCCCGGTGGTCCGCCTGCTCAAACGCGTCGGTCAGATCGAGCGCGGCGAAATGGCCACCGAAGACCTCTGCCACAACCTGCACGGCGAGCCGCGACTGCTGGCCGGACAGCTTCAGTCAGCCTTCGATCGGCTGACCCAAATGTCCCAGACCGATCAGATGACGGGCCTGGCCAACCGCCGACACTTCGCCCAGGTGCTGGCGATCACTTACGAACAGGCCCGCCGCTACAACCGGCGACTGAGCCTGATCGCCATGGACGTGGACTTCTTCAAGGCCATCAACGATACCGGAGGCCACGAAGCCGGCGACCGGGCGCTGGCGGCCCTGGCCGACGTGTTGCGCGACTGCTGCCGCGGCGTCGACCTGCCCGCCCGCCTCGGCGGCGACGAGTTCTGCATCCTCATGCCGGAGATCTCCGCCACGGAAGGGGCCGTCCTGGCCGAACGCATTCGACACACCATCGAGACATGCCCCATTCGGGTCCACGCCGCCGAAACGACCCTCACCCTGTCGATGGGGGTGACCGACCTGAACGCCGGACCCATCAGCTCCGCCGAGGACATGATGAAGCTGGCCGACCGCGCGCTGTATGCGGCCAAACAGCAGGGGCGCGACCGGATCGTTCAAGCCCACGACCTCACGGCCCGGTCCGACCAGCCCGACGCCAACGAAGCTCAGCACATCGAGCACCTCCGGGGCCGACTGGCCGGGCTCGACGAGCAGTTCAAGCAGACCTTCCTGTCCGTGGCCGACCGATTCGCCGAAACCCTCGCCGAACGCGACCCTCGCCGCGACAGCCACGCCAAACGCACCCGCCACTACGTGGGCCTGATCGCCCGGGAACTGGAACTGCCCGAGCAGATGGTTCACCGACTGGAAATCGCCGCCACCGTCCACGACGTCGGCCTGATCGCCCTGCCCGACGCGGTGCTGCTGGCCGAGGGGCCCCTGACCGCCGACCAACAGGCGCTCTTCGAGCGACACCCGCTGCTATCGGTGCGGGTCATGGAAGGCCTGGACATCCTCGACCAGGAAGTCCCCACCGTCCGTTACCACCACGAACGCTTCGACGGCCGCGGCTATCCCGAAGGCCTTAAGGGACCCGATATCCCTCTGACCGCCCGCATCCTGGCCGTCGCCGATGTCTTCGACTACCTGACCAACTTCAGCGACTTCCGCCAGCGGTTCAGCCGCGCCGACGCCCTGGTCGAACTGAAGGGCCTGGGGGGAACGGAACTGGATCCCAGCCTGGTCGAGACGTTCTGCGCCGCCGCCGACAGGCTCGGGGACGAGCTGATCCCCGAAATCACCCCGCGGCGACCGACCCCCGACGCCCGCTGGCGCAACCCCCAAGCCGCCGCCAAGCCCGACGCCCGCACCACCGGCTGGTAACACCCCCAGCGCGGACCTGCCCCTTGATGGCCCGCCCCGTCTGGCCTTACACTCAATGCGCCCTCCGTCGAGGGCGCCCGCACGCGCACGGCTTCGCGCCGCCGCGGCCACAACGAATAGGCCGACCGGGGACGCGGCATTTCGGAAAGGATGCTGGCCATGAACCGAACGGACTGGATTGCCTGGACGCTGACGCTTGTGGTCGCACTGGTCGCGACCGGCTGTGAGGAAGGCCAGCTCGACGTCGACTCGGCCCCCGTCCCGGCCGCCGGCATCGAAAACCGACCCGCCGACCCGCTCGAAGCCGACGCCCCATCGGACACCGTACCGATGCAGGAGTTGACTCCGGCGGAGTTGGTCAAACCAACCGACCTGGAAACCATGGACGCCGCCGAGGGCCCCGTCGACGTGGACATCCACATCGAGGATGAATCCGAAACCGCCGAGATCGCCGTCCAGCCCGACGAGGTCCAGGCCTTGCAGGACGCCCCCGAAGACGCCGAAGGCGAGCCCGTGCCCCTGATCCCCCTCGAGCCGGCCCAACCGGTCGGGCCGGACCCCAACGAGGCCCTGGAAGTCCCCGCCGAGTCGACCGAGTCAGGCATGTCGACGGCCTCGCACCGCCCCACGGCCGAGGAAGAACGCGCGTGCAGCAAGTGCGGCGGTTCGGGGCGGACCGACTGCATCCGCTGCAACGGCGACGGCAACGAGGCCTGCGGGTTCTGCTGGCGGTCGGGCACCGTCGACGTCACCTGCCGCACCTGCAACGGCTCGGGGCGATCCGGCGACGACGTCTGCGGGACCTGCAACGGCACGCGCACGGTCACCGAGCAATGCGACAACTGCGGCGGCCGAGGCGTCCTGCTCTGCGGCCGATGCAACGGCCAAGCCACCGAACAATGCTCCATGTGCAACGGCTCGGGTACCAGCCCGCTGGAATGAGGCCAAGGGCGGGTTTGAGGCTTGAGGTCTGAGGGGTGGGGGTGGGCATGCGTGCGCACGGCCCAGGAGAACGCACGGGTCCTCCCATAAGCGACGCCCCGCGTCGCGACTCCCGCACCCCTGCTAGCCGTTTGCCGGCCCCGTTTGGCATTGAGCATTCATCATTTGACATTGGCGCTCCGCGCCTCTTATCTTCCCAACACGGGTCGGGGAAAGAGAAAGGTGGCTCAACATGCCCAAACAGCCGCCCGCTGAAGGCATCGAGGACATTCGAGCTCTGGTCGAAGGGTTCCGGAAGAACCTCCGTAACCTGCAGGAGGAGAGGACCGCCGAAGCTGTCATTCGGCAGGAGTACATCGATCCCTTTTGGAAGGCCTTGGACTGGGACGTTCACAACACGACTCACAGATCGACGGCCGAGAAGGATGTTGTTGTGGAGGCCCCTATCGGGACCGTCGAAGGGAAACGAGCTCGCTCACGTCGGCCTGACTACCTATTCCGGATAGATGGATTTCCTAGATTCATCGTCGAAGCCAAGAAGCCAGCCATCGACCTACAAGCCGACAAGGACGCAATCTTCCAGGCCAAGACCTACGCATGGAGTGCACAAATACCGTTTGCTATCCTGACCGACTTCGAGGAATTCCGGCTGTTCGACGCCACAATCAAGCCCTATCACCACGAGCCTGAACGGGGACTCATTGAGGAGTTTGACCTTCGGTTCGAGGACTACACGGACCAATGGGATGCTCTCCTCCAAATGTTCGGCCGAGAAGCCGTGGCCAATGGCTCGCTCGAAGGGCTTCTGGCCAAGATCAAGAAGCTGCGCAAAGGCCAGAAAATTCGCGGTGTACGTCGTCAGCGACAATGGTAATCCGTGGGCGTTGAACTAAGTCACGGAT